>CP069418.1:323863-647726 GCA_017569305.1 Clostridiales bacterium FE2011
TCCCTGATCTCTTCCGCAGCCCGGGCCAGGCGCCTGCCGGACACGTATGATTTCAGGGTCATCCCTGTCGCGTCATGGAACAAAACGGAACAGTACCAGGGAGAATAGCCAATCTCGTCAGACAGGTTCTCCAGTACCTTGTTCTGATCCGGATGCGCCTCGATCCAGTCGATCATCCGCTGAACCGATTCAGTCCATTCTTTCATGCCTTCGCCTCCTGCATGAAAAGAATATCATTTCCATTCACTCCTGTTTTGACCTTTCTTGTGGACTTATTCAGGTCCTCATCACATCCGGCTTTAGCCGGATATTTCACATGTGCCGCAGGCACATATTTCACATTGCGGCTTCAGCCGCAATATTTCACAAATCAGCGAAGCTGATTTATTTCATTGATAAAACTTACGAATAAACGTAAGTTTTATTCCAGCTGTATCAATCTCATCAGCAAATGTGCAATCTCCGCCGGAGGCTCCCGTTGTTCTTTGTTAACCCACATGGAGATGATTCGGTATGCACCGTAGGTGATAAAGTGAAACAGGTATTCCTGCATCGGTCCGTCTTCCTGTCCGCTGCACCGTGTCAGTACGGTTTCCCTCAGTTCCGGGAGGGAAAAAAGTTTCTGGGGAAACAGCGGGTCCACATTGTTATTGATAATCAGCCGTCCGAATTCCAGGTGGTTTTCCATATACTCGCAGGCCGTTTCAATGATCTTTACCGGATCATCCGCATATTCCCGGATAGTATTGGAAAGGAATACCAGCAGGTCATTCTCCATGTCGGTCAGGAGATCAAACTGGCTTCCATAGTATTTATAGAAGGTAGTGCGGTTAATATCTGCCCGCTGGCAAAGCTCCCGGATGGAAACATGATAGATATCTGTCTCGCGCAGCAACTCCGTCAGCGCCTCTTTCAGCATCCGCCTGGTCATTGTCACCCGGCGGTCTTCTTTCTTCTCCATCGGTTCTGCTCCTTTTTTCAGGAAATAAGTCAACACTTTTCTTCCATATGTTGACAATTGGTCCAAGCGAACATGAACTGTCGGTTGTTTTGTCAACACCTGTTGTTTATAATTTTATTAGGAGTAATAAGCTCTGTCAAGCGGGTTAAGATGAAGAACTCCCGCAGTCATGGATAGAAACGGGAGGCTATGTTGATATGAAAAAAGTGGCGTCTTTTCTGGTGGAGAAGCGAAAGATCCTTCTTTGCCTCTTTCTGGTGCTGGCGGCAGTGTCCCTTCCGCTCATGGGACAGGTCCGGATCAATTATGATCTGACAAAATACCTTTCAGCGGAATCCCGGATGAAACAGGGTATGCAGCTGATGGAGCATGAATTCGGCCCCTCAGATTCGTCACAGCTTCGGGTAATGATTCCGGATCTTTCAGATTCGGAAAAAGAAGAGACCCTGCATGATCTTTCTGCCCTGGATGCTGATGCCCAGGTAACCTGGGAGCCCGGGAACAGGTATAACCATAACGGATATACGCTGTATGAAATCACAACGGAATATGACAGTCACTCAAAGGAAGCAGCCGCTCTCTTCAGGGCCGTACATGATCTTTATGACAGCCGTGCTGTCGCCACAGGCGGAACCATTCACGAGGCCAACGTTCCCATGCTGCCGCTGTATGTCATGGTCATTGCGGTCGGCCTGGTGCTTGTGCTTCTGCTGCTGATGTGCAATTCCTGGTTTGAACCGGTCATCTTCATGGTGAACATCGGTATCGCTGTTGCCATCAATCTTGGAACCAATATACTTCTTCCGGGTATTTCCGAGTATACCAACTCCATCGTAGGCATTCTGCAGCTGGTTCTTTCCATGGATTACTCCATCATCCTGCTGAACCGCTATACCCAGGAAAAAGAGAAATGCGCAGATAATCCTTCCGCCATGAAGGCGGCTATTACCGCCGCCTTCCCGGCTGTCGCCGGCAGTTCCCTGACCACCTTCGCCGGTCTGCTCTGCCTGGGCTTCATGAGCTTTAAACTTGGTGCGGATATGGGCTTTGCGCTGGCCAAGAGCGTTATTGTCAGCCTGATCTGTATCTTTACTGTCCTGCCCTCCCTGATTCTTATCAGTGACAAATGGATCGTAAAAACCCGTAAAAAAGCCCTGCATATTCCGTTTGCCGGCTGCTCCCGTTTTGAGTACCGTCGCAGGATTATTCTGCTCCTTGTATTCCTGGTTCTGTTTGCCGGAGCCTTTATCCTGAAAAACAACACTCAAATCCTGTATATGCTGCAAATGAACAACGCAGTGGAAGCAGAGTTTGCCGAACAGCATTCCCTTGTGCTGCTCTATGAATCAAAGGACAAAGACAGGATTACGGAAGTCCTGGCACCCCTGGAGCAGGATGAGCATGTGACGAACGTCACCGCGTACTGCAATACCCTGGGGAAAGCATACCGGGCGGATGAAATCACCGCGCTTTTCAGCGGAGAAAACGCTCCTGATGCTTCCTTGATCAAGCTTGTATATATGGATAAGTTCTCGAATCTTGAGGATAAGTCTGCCATGTCCCTGTTCATGGCTTCCCGGACAGCCTATGACGATTCCTGGACCATGACCCCGGAAGAACTGATCGCCTGGCTGCAGGATCATGTCCTGGATGATTCCCGTTTCGCAGCCATGATCAAAGACGATACCCGCCAAATGATTATGGACGCCGGTGAAACAATCCGTGAAAGCGCGGCAAAGCTGGAAGGTGAACATTATGGCCGCGTCATCCTGACGACGGTCTATCCGGAGGATTCAGACGAGACCCGCGCCTTCCTTGATTCCTTTGCGGAAAGATGTGATAACCTGCTCGAGGGTGAAACCTGGCTGATCGGAACCTCGGTGATGAATCAGGAAATGTCCCGTACCTTTGATGCGGAGATGAACCGTATAACCCTGATTTCCGCCCTGGCGATCTTCATCGTTGTCGCCCTGACCTTCCGTTCCCTGGTTGTTCCCCTGATCCTGGTTCTGACTGTCCAGTGCGGCATCTATCTGACCATGACCTTCATCGGTCTCAGCGGCGGCGCCATGTATTACCTGGCCATTCTCATGGTGCAGTGCATCCTGATGGGCGCCACCGTGGATTATGCCATCCTCTATACTTCCTATTACCGCGAGCAGCGGCTCACGGCGGATCGTCAGTCTTCTATTCTCGGAGCTTATAACGGTTCCCTGCACACGATCCTGACTTCTGCTTCCATCATGATCGTCGCCGCCGGCATCCTGGGATATGTGTTCGCCAATCCTGCCATCGGCGAAATCTGCCTCACTATCTCCCGCGGCGCCATTTCCGCCACCCTGCTGATCCTTTTCGTCCTTCCCGGTGTCCTCGCCGCCCTGGACCGCTTCATCATCTCCAAAAAGCGGTAAACAAACTATCACATCCGGCTTCAGCCGGATATATCATATTCGGCTTTGCCGAATATATCATGTTGTCGTAGACAACATATCATATTTGCGAAGCAAATATATCATTCAAAGGCCGTCCACAAAGTGGATGGCCTTTGACAATACTCGTTGAAAAAAAGCCCTTCCGCATTGGCGGAAGGACTCTTTTTTCAACATTGACCCAGGGAGCCGATGCCCTCGTTTTTTCACCCGCTCTGTAAAGCAGGCTGGTGCCCTGCCGATCGACTCTGTCGTCCCCTGGCGTACAAGACGGGGGCATGACATATCGTTCTTTGGACCCGGGCTCCATTTTGTGAAATGTGGGGAAAACCGAAAGGCTGTCGCGAACCCCAGGATGTCTGTCATTATTATATCCGCACCGGGATTTCCCGTCAAGTCAAACCATTAATTCTGAATTCTTAATCCTGAATTCTGAATTGTCATCATGCTCCCAGTCTTTCCCGGATGGCAGCCAGGAACTCTTTGCTGTTGACCGCCTTTGCTTCTCCTTCATACAGCAGCGCCAGGTCCTTGGTCATAATACCGCTGTTGATGGTATCCAGCGTGGCCTTCTCCAGTTTGTCAGCAAAAGCCTGCAGATCCGGCAGGTTGTCCATCTCGCCGCGCTTGCGCAGTGCTCCGCTCCAGGCAAAAATCGTAGCCACGGGATTGGTGCTGGTTTCCTCTCCCTTCAGGTAGCGGTAATAATGCCGGGTAACAGTACCGTGAGCAGCTTCATACTCAAACTGTCCGTTCGGGCTCACAAGCACAGACGTCATCATGGCCAGGGAACCGAAGGCAGTGGCGATCATATCGCTCATCACGTCGCCGTCGTAGTTCTTGCATGCCCAGATAAATCCGCCCTCAGAGCGGACCACCCGTGCCACGGCGTCATCGATCAGGGTGTAGAAATAGGTAATCCCGGCCTTTTCAAAGGCTTCTTTATACTGGTTCTCATACAGTTCAGCGAAGATATCCTTGAACCGGTGGTCATAGGTCTTGCTGATTGTGTCTTTGGTGGAGAACCACAGATCCTGCTTCACGCTCAGTGCGTACTGGAAGCAGCTGTGAGCAAAGGAGGTAATGGACGCGTCCAGGTTATGCAGTCCCTGCAGCACACCGGGGCCTTTGAATTCAAAGACAGTCTGGCGGATTTCCTTTCCGTCTTCTCCGGTGAATACCAGTTCTGCCTTGCCGGCGCCCGGCACCCGCATTTCCGTATTTTTGTACACGTCGCCGTATGCATGACGGGCAATTGTGATGGGCTTCTTCCAGGTCCGTACCGTGGGATGAACGCCGTTAACCTGGATCGGGGCACGGAACACTGTGCCGTCCAGGATGGCACGGATCGTGCCGTTGGGGCTCTTCCACATTTCCTTCAGGTTATACTCCTCCACCCGCTGGGCGTTGGGAGTAATCGTGGCGCACTTGACTGCAACGCCGTATTTCAGCGTCGCTTTCGCGCTGTCGATCGTAACCTGGTCGTTTGTTTCATCCCTGTGCTTCAGTCCCAGGTCATAATACTCAGTTTTCAGGTCCACAAAGGGCTCCAGCAGCTGTTCCTTTATCCCCGCCCAGAGGATCCGTGTCATTTCGTCCCCGTCCATCTCCACCAGCGGTGTTTTCATCTGTATTTTGCTCATCATTTCGTCTCCTTCTATCAGTATAAATTATTTGTCTGTTTTCTGCTTATCTTAGGATGATTAGGGGAAATATTTTTCAGTTTTAAGTTTTCAGTATTCATTATTCATTTGTTGCCGTTTAGAAAAAACGGCAACAAAAATCTCCCCGAAGGGGATTTTATCCTTTCCTCCGGGGAGAAACAAGCGAAGTTGTAAAAAACAACACAGAAAAGACAGGATTGGTTACTGTCCATACCAGCCGTCTGTTCCGGCTGCAGAGTCCGGTTCAGGTGTCGGCGTGGCGTAAAGCTCTATATGCGCATAGTTGCCGGATTCATCGTCTGCGAAGCTCGAGTCAGGAATAGCCTGTCCGCTCTCGTCCAGGTATTTCCGGGTATCCGTCTCGCCGTTGTCTGTAATAACTCCGTTCTCCGCGTCCCAGAACTGAGTTATGGGGAAAACAATCATAAGCTCCATCCAGGGAACTTTCGGGTCTTCATTATACGGATTCGGATAATAAGCATAGTACGTTTGAGGCCTTTCTCCATTCAGAATGCTGGTTTCCCGGTCCTCATATTTATCGTACTTATAATCTTCAAACTGTAGTTCAGGATTTTGATAAACCTTCTGTACTCGTGCGGTTGCAGTCTTCATGGATTCCGCCTGGCTCATCGTTTTTGGATTCAGTGCCCTGACAAAGGCTCCTGCAATCTGTGGAAAACGTGACAGGTTTTCACCGTTTACCCGGAGGAGCATATACCACAGCTGGTCATAATATAGGTGAACTGTTACTGTTACGCCTTCCGGTACATATGTATCTTCAACAAGTGTAATCCCCATTTCCACAATGGAATTGGCCTGGTCAAAGATTTTGTTAACCGGCATTTCCCCGTTTTCCAGAAGAAAGTTGTTCACATTCTCCATATAGGTTTTCAGCATCTTCTGGGCCGGGGTTGTGTCCCTCAGTTTCAGTTCTGCCAGGCTGCTTCCTGCCGGAATGATCAGCGTCAGTACCAGGAGCAGCAGGACAATCCGTTTTACCATTCTTTTTCTTTTTCCTCGATCATTTGTTTCTTGATTTCCACGCACTTGCAGATCAGGTCAACGCATCCTTCGATACCCAGTGTTCCGGTATCCACACACAGGTCATAGTTGTTCACGTCGCCCCAGGTGCCCGTGGCGTAGTAGTTATAATAGGAGGCGCGCTGCTTGTCCGCCTTGCGCAGGATTTCCTCTGCCTTCACAGGATCCGCGCCGTTATACTTGATCACCCGCTGAATCCGGTCCTCTGTCTTTGCCTTCACAAAGACGTTCAGCACGTTTTCATGATCCCGCAGCACATAGTCCGCGCAGCGTCCAACGATAACGCAGGGGCCTTCATCCGCAAGCCTGCGGATCGTATCAAACTGAGCCAGAAAGATTTTATGATTCAGCGGCATATCCATATACATGGTTCCCGGTTCGCCCCGGGTCTGCGCGCCGCTGATCAGGGAGAAAAGCAGGTTCTTTCCCTGCTTCTCGTCATAGCTTTCCAGCAGTTCCTGACAGATTCCGCTGTCCCGGGATGCTTCCGCCAGAAGCTCCTTGTCATAGAAAGGGATGTCCAGCTTTTCGGCCAGCAGTTTGGCCACATAGCGGCCGCCGGATCCGTACTGTCTCCCTACGGTGATGATCGGCTGATACTTCATACAAGCTCCCTTCCTTTCTTCTGTCTTTGTCATCGTGCCGGAACACATATAGACCTGTCTTCTATTATGTATATTCTCTTCCCATCCCGTCTTTTCCTGCTTTCCCCTGCCTCTTCACTTGTCTTTACCCTCATTCCGTGGTATCCTTCAATATGCTTATCAATCAAGTATTAATTCTGAATTCTTAATCCTGAATTCTGAATTATCAGAACGGAGTTTATATGAAAACACCGATAAATGCCCGTACTCTCCGCCAGCATCTCACCTATAACTGGTGGAAATATCTCCTGATTATCGCGGTTGCTTTCGGTCTGGTGGATCTGCTCTATACCGTAACCGCCTACCGCTCCCCGCGGGACAAAACCGTCGGTTTCTATGTCTACGGATATATGAATGAAACAGACCTGAAGCCGTATCTGGATAATATCCGTGAAACCGAAATGTCCGATATGGAAGAGATCAATGCATATGCGCTGACCATGGATGAAACCTATGGTCCCATGCAGATGGTCACATACATTGCTGCCGGTGAAGGAGACATCTACCTCTTCAGCCGGGATGATTTTCTTAACAACGCCCTGAACGGCTCCCTGCTTCCTCTGGAAAACGACAAGGAACTGATGGCTTTGTTCGACGATGCAGGCATCAATCTGCAGAGCGGATGGCGCAGGGAATCAGAAACCGGGGAAACTCATCTCTACGGTATCCCGCTGGATAAGCTCCCCGGCCTCAGCAAATATGTCTATGCTCAGGATGGATATCTGTCTGTGATTGTTACAAGCGGCAATCAGGAGAATGCCTTCAAACTCCTCCGGATCCTCTGCAGGGACGGCATTTCGCAGTCATCCGCGCTTCAGCGCGGCGAATGACTGCCATGCTGCAAGAGCCCGCGATTGACAAGCAACAGTGTAGTCAGAGCGGTTGCGATGATCGCAATATCAGCAGTATCCACAGAGGACGCTGCTGCACAGCCCTGATCGTCAGCCTCTGATTCCTGCGGTCAGTTTTTCGGCCAGTTCCTTCTCCTGCTCGCTGAAGCGGCGGGACGGGTCGTACCATACAGGAGCGGCCACCTTGAAAATATGGTTCTTATAATCCACGTGGACAGGATACATCTTCAGTGCTCTGCCGCTGGCCTTGTACCACAGCTGTCCCAGACGCAGCCACCCGGTATTGATCCGCCGGTGGCTGTTTTTTCCGGGTCCTGGAATTTCCGGGAACAGCAACAGGTAGTGATCCTTCTGCAGCACGCGCACGCTCTGGCGCAGGGTCAGCATGATCCGCTGATCACGGTATACCGGAATATGCGGAATACTGCGGAGCATTGGCGGCATCAGTGCTGAAGCAATATATGGTACAGTCACATTCAGTACCGGCGCAAAGAAGCTGTCCGGCTTCCACCAGTAGTCCTTCCGGACGTAAGCCGGAACTTCCTTGGGATTCAGCATTTCACTGTTGACCCAGGGATGTATTTTATCCCGCAGCGGGAATTTGGCACACATATCCACCGGTCCGCTGGATCCGGCATGATTAACTACAAATACACAGGGGCCATCCTCAAAGGGCTCTTCCCATTCAGTTTTCATTTTGTGACTGAAGAGTCTGACTGTGGCTCCCGCCAGTTTATAAAACCGCTTGCCCATTCTTTCTCCTCCATTTGCTATTATGTCATCCTAAGCGAAGCTGAGGATGACATAACAGGAATGTTTATAACTTATTATGCGAAACGACAGGCTTCTTATAAACAATTCGGTATCAACTGCGCAGATACCTTTAATTCAGCGCTAAATATTCAGCAATCTTCACATCTGCCGCAGGCAGATATTTCACAAATCAGCGCAGCTGATTTATTTCATTTCCTGTTCAAATGTTAATTTGAACGGGAATAGTTGGGTGCTTCCTTCGTGATGGAGATATCATGCGGGTGGCTCTCGGCCAGGCCGGCGCCGGTGATCTTGATGAACTGGCTGTTCTTCCGCAGGTCATCAATGGTCTTGGCTCCGCAGTATCCCATACCGGCGCGCAGGCCGCCAACCATCTGGAAGATGGTATCTGCCAGTGTTCCCTTGTAAGGTACGCGTCCTTCGACGCCTTCGGGAACCAGCTTCTTCTGGCCTTCCTGGAAATAACGGTCCTTGGAGCCGACAGACATAGCTGCCAGGCTGCCCATGCCGCGATAAACTTTGAAGGAACGGCCCTGATAGATTTCCATAGCTCCGGGGCTCTCCTCGGTACCGGCCAGCAGGCTGCCCAGCATGACGCAGCTTCCGCCCGCCGCCAGGGCCTTGGCGATATCGCCGGAGTATTTGATGCCGCCGTCTGCGATTACGCGTACGCCGTATTTGTCTGCTTCCTCAGCACAGTCGGAAATGGCTGTGATCTGCGGTACGCCGATACCGGCAACCACGCGGGTGGTACAGATGGAACCGGGACCGATACCAACCTTCACGCAGTCCACGCCGGCGGAGATCAGGTCGTGGGTAGCAGCAGCCGTTGCTACGTTACCGGCAAACAGGGTGATATCCGGATACTTGTTGCGGATCTTTTCCACCTGCTTCAGCACACCCAGGCTGTGGCCGTGGGCAGTATCGATATTGATAACGTCAACCTTGGCAGCCAGCAGGGCATCGATCCGTTCGAACACATCGTTCGTCACGCCCACTGCGGCGCCGCACAGCAGCCGGCCGTTCTCGTCCTTGGCGCTGTTGGGATATTTGCTTGTCTTCTCAATGTCCTTGATCGTGATCAGGCCGCGCAGCATGCCGTCCTTGTCCACGATCGGGAGCTTCTCGATCCGGTGGGAGGCCAGGATCTTTTTCGCTTCTTCCAGGGTTGTGCCTTCGGGAGCGGTGATCAGGTTCTCGCTGGTCATCACCTCGCCGATGGGACGGCTGTAATCTGTTTCAAACCGGAGATCCCGGTTCGTCAGGATGCCGACCAGTTTACCCTCGCGGGTAATCGGAACGCCGCTGATCCGGTAACGGCTCATCAGCTCTTCCGCGTCAGAGATCAGGTTCTCGGGACTCAGATAAAAGGGATCTGTGATAACTCCGTGTTCACTGCGTTTGACCTTGTCAACCTGGGCTGCCTGTTCCTCAATCGTCATGTTCTTATGGATGATTCCCAGACCGCCTTCCCGAGCCATCGCAATAGCCATGCGGCTGTCCGTCACGGTATCCATGGCGGCGCTCAGCATCGGAATATTCAGTTTAATGTTCTTCGCCAGCTGGATGGAAAGGTCCACATCCCGGGGCAGCACTTCGCTCTTCGCCGGTACAAGCAGTACGTCGTCAAAAGTCAATCCTTCCCTGATTTTATCCTGCAGCATCCCTAGTATCCTCCCTCCGTATAATTAAAGTGTATTTTATCAAAAATCCAGCTTCCCTGTCAATTATTGTTCTTGTCTTTTTCATCTGTTTTACCATCTTCTTTTATGTACAGAAAACACCCTGCGCAGTTGTTTCCGCGCAGGGTGTAAAAGAAGAGGTTTTCTGTAAAAACACAAACTGTCTTATTCCGCAACAATGTATTTGATATTGTTTTTTTCGCAGTACTCTTTTGCGTAGGAACCTTCCTTAACCGTGCAGGCCAGGTTCTTGCATCCGTCGAATGATGTTGATTCTATGATGTTAACAGTAGACGGAATCTCAATACTGGTCAGGCCTGTACATTCAGCAAAAGCATATCGGCCGATATTTTTGACGCCTTCCGGAAGAACAATCTTTTTCAGGCTTTTGCACCTTTCGAAAGCATAGGATTCGATATCTGTCACAGTGCTGGGGATGTAGACTTCCTTCAGCTTGTCACTGTAACTAAACATATTGGAACCAATTACTTTTAAACCTTCAGGAAGCCGGGCTTTCGTCAGGTTTTTGCAGTCACAGAATGCATATGGGCCGATAGTTGTCACGCTATCCGGAACAATGACTTCCCGCAGGTTTTTGTTTCCGTGGAACGCCATCTGCCCTATTCTTTCAATGCCACCCGGTATTTCATAAGTCCCTTTCGTTGCGCCTGCACAGTAAACCATTTCCCGCGTTTCTTTGACAATCAGTGCTCCGTTTCCGAAAGCATATACCGGATGATCCGGATCGACCTCTATGGTTTCCAGGCTGTGGCACCAGTCAAACGCGCCATCGCTGATCTGCGTCACACTGTTTGGAATCCTGACAGACTTCAATTTTGTGCAGCCGCGGAATGCCTGTACACCGATCTTGGTAACACTGCCGGGGATATAGACGTAGGTCAGGTTTGAGCAATCGGCAAACGCACTTGCGTCAATCGTGGTAACGCTGTCCGGGATAATAACCGACTTTACTTTATTCCCTTCAAATGCGCTGCATGCTATTTTTTTCACACCCCAGGGAAGCTCATACTCCTGAGCCTTTGTTTCCGCAACGCGAATCACCGTCATATCACTCTTCCTGATTAGTGCGCTGTTGCTGAAAGCAAATGTCGGATGCTCTTTGGGGAAATGAATCTCCTTGAATCTGTAGCTTCCTGCAAGCAATCCTTCTCCGATAGATTCCACGCTGCCCGGCAGCGTAATGGACGTCAAATTGTAGCAGTAGTTAAAAGCGTCTTTTCCGATGGAGGTTACTCCCTCTGGAATAACAACGGTCTTCAGCTTTTGGCATCCATAGAATGCTCCATTTCCAATCGATGTTACAGTCTTGCCGTCAAGTTCAGAGGGAATAACCTGATCCGTACAGTCCTCCCTGACTTGTGAAATCTCGATGGTTCCATCCTTCTTAAGTATGTATTCGTACCATCCCTGTTCGTTTGCCTGCGAAACAGAAATCATTCCGCTGCATATCAGTACGATTGCCAGGATTAAGGTGAGCAGTTTCTTCATTTTTTCCTTCCCCTTCCATGACCGGATACCTTGTCTTCTCCATTCGGTATCCTTCATCTGGTTTCATTGTATCATGGAAAAACCGTAAACGGTGTAACAATGGTGTAACGTTTTTACACTTTTGCGCACATCATTGACCTCCCGTTTTTGAAAAATATGCTATAATCATCTCCGTTCATTATCCGGTTTATTTACAGGAGATATTATCATGAAAAAAGATTCCCGTAAGCTCAACGAGCCGCCGAAACGGTCTATCCTGGAAGAAGTCGGCAATGCTGTTACTCATGGTGTGGGTGCATTGTGTGCCATTGCCGGTCTGGTGTTGCTGATCCTGAAATCACGTACCTCCACAGGGCTGTTCTGCTCCATCGTCTATGGGTTCTGCCTGGTCATGATGTTCCTGATGAGCTGCCTGTACCATTCCTTCCGCTGGGGTTCCACGGTCAAACGTGTCTGGCGGCGGTTTGATTATATTTCCATCTATCTGCTCATCGGCGGCACCTTCACACCTATGTGGCTGCTTTTCTGGGGCGGTCAGCTGGGGACAATTCTCTGCTGCGTCCAGTGGGCAATAATTATCACCGGCATTGTCTTTGTTGCCGTCTTCGGTCCGGGGCGTCCCAAAGCGCTCCACATCACGCTGTTCATCGTGCTGGGCTGGTGTGGTCTGATTTTCCTGCCCCGTATGCTGCGGGAAAACCTGCCTCTGTTCCTCTTCACGCTCATCGGCGGCGTCATCTACACCGTAGGCATCATTCCCTTTGCAATGAAGAAGAAGGGAGCCCATTTCCTCTGGCACTTCTTCGTCTTCTTCGGCGCGGTAATTCACTGGTTCGGCATCTATTTCTTCCTGTATTGATATATAAGTACAATATTTTTGTGCTTTTCTGTTGATAATTTTATATTATTGTGCTATCATCCAGATGGATCATTCATAACTCATAATTTTGATTTGCAAACCAGCAAACCAATAATTCTGAATTATGAATTATGAATTATGAATTGAAAGGATGGACACCTGTGTCTGATCGTCTGTACGTCAAGGTCACTTCCGATTTTGATTCCACCGGTTATATGCAGCCCCGCGCCATTCTCTGGCCGGACGGGCGTCTTTTCAATATTGATGAAGTCCGCGCCTTCCGTCCTGCCGGTGACAGCCACTTGCTGGACTGCTATACTGTTATCATCCATGGTCAGGAGCGCCGCCTCTTCTTTGAGCATACTTCCGGTCATCTCTCTGGCAGACTGGGCCGCTGGTATGTCGAAGCCTGAATTTATAAATATTCAGTATCCGTTTTTATTCCGTCACCTCCGTTCCTTATTTTTAAGTTTTCAGTTTTAAGTTTTCAGTATTCATTAAATACTTCCTACTTCCTACCTCCTACCTCACGATTATGTTTATTGCCATTGATCTCAAAAGCTTTTATGCTTCCGTGGAATGTGCCGCACGGAATCTGGACGCATTGTCCACAAACCTCGTTGTGGCAGATGCCACCCGCACGGAGAAGACGATCTGCCTGGCCGTCACCCCCAGCCTCAAGGCCTATGGCATTGCCGGCCGTGCACGTCTGTTCGAAGTCGTTCAGCGTGTAAAAGAAATCAACGCTGAGCGTCTTCGCAATGCCATCCGTCTGGGTAAAGCGGTACGCAGTCCGGACGGAAAATACGGTTTTTCCGGCAAGTCCGCTGACGCCCGGGAGCTGGCGGCGGATCCTTCCCTGCAGCTGGACTACATCGTTGCCCCGCCGCGCATGAGGCTCTATGAGCAAGTCAGTACCAAAGTCTTTTCCATCTACATGAAATATATCAGCGATGAAGACATCCACGTTTATTCCGTGGATGAATGCTTCATGGATGTCACCGGTTATCTGAAAACTTATGATATGACAGCTCATGAGCTGGCCATGACCATGATCCGGGATGTGCTTTACAACACCGGCATCACTGCCACGGCCGGCATCGGTACCAACATGTACCTGGCCAAGATCGCCATGGATATCGTAGCCAAGCGGGTTCCGGCAGATCAGGACGGTGTCCGTATCGCGGAGCTGGACGAGATGCGCTACCGGGAACTGCTCTGGTGCCACCAGCCCCTGAGGGATTTCTGGCGCATTGGTTTCGGTCTCGCCCGCCGCCTGGAAAAGCTTGGCTGCTACACCATGGGAGATATCGCCCGCCTGAGCCTGACGCATGAGGATCTGCTTTATAAGGCCTTTGGCATCAATGCTGAGCTGATTATTGATCATGCCTGGGGCTGGGAGCCGACCCGGATTTCGGATATCAAATCCTACCGGCCGGTCTCCAACAGTCTCAGCAGTGGCCAGGTACTGTCTGAAGCCTGCGACGCGAAGAAGGGTCGTCTGCTCGTCCGGGAAATGACGGATCTGCTGACCCTGGATCTGGTGAAAAAGGGCCTGGTCACCCGGAAGATTGAGCTCACCGTCTGCTATGATCAGGCGAGTATTGTCATCGCCCAGCAGGGACGTTCCCTGCCGGAATCGATCTTCCGCATTGCTTCCACCGGTGAAATCTATAACGGTCCCATTTCGGCCGATCCATACGGTCGGATCATCCCGAAGTATGCCCATGGCACCGGCAATCTGGACCGCTGGACAAGCAGCACCCGGCGCATCTCAGACGCGATGATGGAACTGTATGACAGGATTATTCACCCCGATCTGCTGGTCCGCCGGATCTATGTGGTTGCCGTCGGCCTGATCCGGGAGGAAGATATCCCGGAGGAAGGTCCCCTGCAACTGGATCTCTTCACGGATTATGAAGCCCTCACCCGGCAGAAGGAAGAGGAAGCCGCCGCAGACGCAAAGGAAAAACGCCTGCAGGAAGCCGCCCTGGATATCCAGGAACGCTTCGGCAAAAGCGCCATGATCAAGGGCATGAATCTGGAAGAAGGCGCCATGACCATCAAACGCAACGGCCAGGTCGGCGGCCACCGTGCCTAACATGCATTTCCGCCGTAGCGGATCATTTTTAAGTTTTCAGTTTTAGTTTTAAGTATTCATTTTTTAGGAGGGTTTATGTCCGACACTCCCGATCCCCGCGTCGTCTACTCCGACATTATTTCCCTCCCTCACCACCAGTCTGCCACTCGCCCGCACATGAGTCTTCACGACCGTGCAGCCCAGTTTGCCCCCTTTGCGGCGCTCTCCGGCTATGAGGAAATGGTGGATGAGGAGGCCCGGATCACGGACCGGGAAATCGCCCTCGGAGATTCAGAGCAGGATCTGCTGGATGAGCAGTTCCGCCGCCTGTCTGAGATGCTGTCCGCCGGGCAGCGGCCGCAGGTTTCTGTCATGGTTTTCATTCCCGATCAGCATAAAGCAGGCGGCCGTTATGAGACCGTCACCGGCCACGCCCGCAGGATAGAGCCTGTCGAAAAAAGGCTCATCATCCTCAATGATGATTCTCCCGCCAAACAACTCACCATCGACATGACTCGCATTCTTGACCTGCTTATACAATAAGCAGGTCAAAACTCTACACTCTTCACTCATTACTCTTATCTTGCCTTTACACTATCTGTCACATCCGGCCCCTGGCCGGATATTTCACAAATCAGCGCAGCTGGTTTATTTCATGTGCGAAGCACATTTCACATTGCGGCTTATGCAGCAATATTTCATTTAAAAGCGTGCTTTTCCATCTTGCCATTTATTCAGTGTATACTGTACAATACTTCCCAGCACTACATCTCAGGAGGACAAATATATGATTCTGTTAGTAATTGATATGCAAAACGCCCTGATCGACGATGAACTCTATGCCTTTGACACCTTTATGGAGAGAACAACCAAACTGATTGACGCGGCCCGGAAGAACAACGTGGAAGTCGTCTACGTCCAGCATGACGCCGGTGCCGGCAGCGGTTTCTCCGTCGGAGACGAAGCTTTTGAAATTGCTGAAGAAGTCGCTCCCAAAGAGGGTGAAAAAGTCTTCGTCAAAACCATCAACAGCTGTTTCGGGAATAAGGACTTCAAAGCCTATATGGAATCACAGGAAGATAAGCGCCTGATGATCATCGGTCTCCAGACCAATTACTGCATCGACGCCACCGTAAAATCCGCGTTTGAAAGAGGTTTTGAAGTCATCATTCCGGAAGGCACCAATTCCACCTTCGACAATGACTACATGACCGGTGAAACCACCGTCAAGTACTACAACGAGGACGTCTGGGAAGAGATTGTTGAGAGCGTAACGATGGAAGAAGCCATCGAAATGATGGGCAAGTAAGTAAAAGAACGTGTCGCCTAACACGTTCTTTTTTTATTTGATCTCAATCCAGTACCGGCCTACCGGCACGTCATGCCTTGGAGTCTTTACGTAGTTTTCCAGCACGCCTCCGTTAGCGAGTATTGTCCTGACGCTGCCTTCATTCTCATCTCCGGCAGTCAGCAGCACCCGGTTCAGGCCAATGCTTTTGCAGTATGGCAGCACGTCATGCAGCATCTGTGTGGCGTATCCCTTTTTCCTTTCCGACGGACAAACACAATAGCCGATATGTCCGCCCCATGTTTCCTCAGGGCCATCTGGACGATGCTGTACACCGATCATACCGACAATCTTGCTGTCCGCTGTGCGCACATATAGGAACTGGGTATAGTTTTCTTCATGCTCAGCAATATACCGGAACCATTCCTCCGGATCTTTGCTGTACCGTAGTCCCCGTGCTCCATGCAGCCAGTCCAGGCAGTCCGTGAATTCTTCCTTGTAAGCCATGATCTGTTCCGCATATGCTTCATTCGGCTTGACCAAAATGAAAGTTGACAAGGGGACGGTTCTGTTGTCAACTTTTTCATCGATTTCCGCGTAGACGGTCTGATATGCTTTGTCCGGTATGGACTGCTTCGGCGTCCAGAACCCGTACAGTTTCTTCAGTTCTTCAGGTTCTCCGAAAATCTTCCGTGTCTGTTCAAATGCGTAGTTATTGGCATCCATTTCATGAGGCTGTCCCAGGTACAGCTCTGTAAAACGTTCTTCCCCGCCTTCCAGTTCGCAGGCCGTGTAATCACCGTTCACCAGCTTATAGCAGGTTCCATCATATTGAATCATGTACTGAAGGCTGCGCCGGATCAGCTCAGGAAACTGTTCCGGCTCCAGGTACTGTGCCGCGTGCCTCAGCTCATGGAAAAGATAGAACGCTTTTTCATAATCAGGAGCCGCTTCAAGCAGTTTTGCATTGATATAGACAGTTTTTGTTCCATCATCATATGTACCGTTCGCGGTCTCATACCCTTCCGGCATATCAAAGCACAGGCTCAGTTCCAGCCCGGTCTCATTGCAGTATGAATCAAAATACTTTTTATAATCAAACATATCCCTGTTCCCAATCAATATGCTTCTGTTGGCCATTCGTACTTATAATTCTGAATTCTGAATTACTTATAGTACAGGCACAGCATTGTAATATCGTCAAACTGCGGTGCGTCGCCCACAAAGCGGTCCAGGTCTTCCTTGACCGTCTCACAGACTTCCCTGCATCCATCCATGTCGGTATTGAAGGATGCCGACAGTGTCCGGATCAGTCTGTCATTGCCGTAGAGCTGGTTGTCTGCGTCCGTTGCCTCGGTCACACCGTCTGTGTACATGAACAGGATATCCCCGTGTTCCAGCTGCAGTGTCTGCTCCCGGTATTTGATGTTGTCCATAGCTGCCAGCGTCAGGTTGGCTTTCTGTTCAATAAAGGCTGCCTGTCCGTTCCGGATCAGTACCGGCGGATTGTGGCCGGCATTCACAAAGCGGACCAGACCGGTGTCTGTCTCCAGGAATCCCATCCAGGCCGTAATGAACATTTCGGCGTCATTGCCTTCGCACAACTTGTTGTTGGCGTTGACAAACACTTCAGCCGGCAGGTCTCCGCGCTCCGCGTAATCCCGGATCACCGTCTTGCCGGTCATCATGAACATAGCTGCCGGAATTCCCTTTCCGGAAACGTCCGCCACCAGGAAGGCAAGCTTGTTTTCGTCCAGCAGATAGAAATCATAGAAATCGCCGCCCACTTCCTTGGCCGTGTTCATCGTTGCATACAGACTGAAGTCCGTTCTGTCCGGATAAGGCGGAAAGACAGAGGGCAGTGCGGATTGCTGAATGTTCTTGGCAAAAGCCAGCTCCTCATCAATCCGGGCTGCGGCAGCGGCAATATACTGCTTCAGGGTGCTGACCGTAGCATTAATGTCATCAGACAGGGAGGAAAACTCCGTATTGGAGCGGACGTCTACAGTCTCTTCCAGATCACCCTGGGTAATCTTGGAAAGGGAGTTGTTCACCCGGTTGATATTGTTCACTACCAGTTTCCGGACCAGCATGAAAATGACAACGAACAGCGTCACGAAAACCAGGACTTCCAGGATTGCTGTCAGCTGAACAGACGTATTTCTCTGAAGCAGGATTTCGTTTTCCGGCATCGTTGCTACAAGATAATATCCTTCTGTAAACACATACATGCAGGAGCAGTGTTCTCCGTATACATCCGTACGGAAAACCGTCTCCTCCGGCATGGTATCCCTGTCAATCCAGATCCCGGTTACAAACAGGTTCTGTCCTTCATTGTGATTCCGGTCACTGACAATATTCCAGTTTTCATCAACGATGATAATGCAGCCTTCCTGCCCCACATGACGGTTACGGGCCACTTTGATTACGAGATGATCTATATCCCGCTGAAAACGTTCAGCGTCGTAGGCCACCTGTACAAAGCCGCCTTGCTTCAGTTTTACCGCAGCGTATTTCCGCAGCAGTGAAGGATCATAGGTTGTTGGCTGATAACTCTGGACATGCTCCGTTTCCGTACTGTCCAGCAGGCAGAGAAACTCAGCGGACTGTTCCCCGCTCCGCATATCATAGTTCAGGAATGCGGCATGTGTGGTTCCTGTAATAATCCCGTCCTGATTGATGATGTTAATCTCCGCAACATTATGCCAGTTCATGAGCGAAAAAAGTCCCACTTCATTCACCGGTGCCCCGTTGTCAATTTCATGGGCAATGACTCTTGTCAGTGCCAGCAGGTTTGCGTCAGACGCGTCAATAACGTCCTGCCTCACGTCTTTGATATTCAGCCGCAGCAGATTGGCCGCACTGTGCTGGGACAGCCGTGTCTGCAGCGTCCAGGAAAAGATCATGGACATGGCAAACGCCAGGACAACAATCAGAAGCAGCCAACGCAGGAAGGTGTTTGAGATGGTTCTTTTTCTCATGTGCTTATCCTTCTCTTTCCTGATCTTTTCCGTTTGCATCACAGCGGTTTATCCCGGGAACAGTTCCTTTTTTCCGGTCTATCTTCCCACTATGATATCCGGATTGTTCTTTTCTCTCTTGCTGTAGATTTCTTCCAGCTCTGCGATCACTTCGTCTTTCGGACGAACAAGCCCCTGGAAGTGGCTCACCAGCAGCTTCTGTGCTTTCAGTTGCTTCAGCACCTCAATCTCGTCCTTCAGCAGCTGGGAGTTATAGGCATAATATCCGTTCTTCGCTTTACAATATAGGGCGTCTCCCACAAATGCGTATTCATTCCCGACTTCCAGTCCCAGGCATCCTTTCGTATGGCTGGAAGGAATCTGGAAAATCCGCAGATCTCCGATAGTCAGTTCACCGGTCACAACGGTTCCCCGGCCCGTATGCCGGAAGGTTTCTCCGGATACATACAGTTCTCCGGTCAGGACCTTGTCCAGGCTGCCGGTATGATCCTGATGAAAGTGGGACAGCACCACATTGTACTCGCCGTCCAGCCCGTCCAGGCTTCTCAAATCATTTCCCACATCATACAGCCATTCAGTATCACCACACCGGATAATCCCGATATCTGCGGACAGCGGCTCCTCCGTCGCCTCTATATAACTGATCCGTTCATTAATGATTTTTCTGTCCATACACCAATCCTTTTTATCAATGGATTCCTTCACTATCGTCTGTCAATCCAGAACTTCAATCGAAGGAACAAACCATATCATACACAAAAATAATTCTGAATTATGAATTCTGAATTATGAATTTGCTTTCGTATTCTTCCCTCGTCAGAATACATGAATCAATCGTTTTTACGCTGCCATCCCAGGGTCTGGTCAGTTCATACGTATAATCATAATGGAATCCGAAGAATTCCGCCACCTTTTTTGATTTTTCATTCTCACGGAAATATCCGTACCGGATATCTTCCGCGCCCAGCCTCTCAAAAGCAAGCTTCAGCAGCAGTTCAACAATCTCTTTACCGTAGCCTTTTCCCTGGAACGCAGTACCGATGCAGATACCGCTCTCCTCATAATGGCCCGGAGCAGATTCCCTGATTGCGCATAGTCCAATGGCTTCATCCGTATCCTTCAGTGCCACGAAGTACGCATAGTGTTCCTTCTGAAACTCCATGCTTCTGCGGCATCTTTCGATAGCATCTTCTTCTGTCAGCGTAGGCTGATACAGCATCCACCGGTAAACCGCTTCATCACTCCACACATGCTTCAGCATGGACTGATAATCTTCCGCCCTGGCCTTCCTCAGCCGTATATTCTTCCCTTCCAACACCTCAAACATATTAATACTTACCCTTCTGTCTTGCTTTCTGCCATCTGTATTAGCCTCGAACACTATATCATTTTTAAGTTTTATGTCTTAAGTTATTGAGCAGTTGTCCAAATCTTTGATTTGGGTAACAACTGCCATGCTACAGCCGTCCATTTCTGCAAGACATAGGCGATGCAGAAATGGTTTACGGCGATCGCAAAGTATTCATTAGCGAACGCACAGTGAGCCATTGTCTCACTGTGCATTCGCCTTAAACTGTAACTGATACAGTTCAAAGTACGTCCCCTTTTTCTCCATCAGCTCTTCATGGGTTCCCTGCTCCGTGATCCGTCCATCGCTTACCACAGCGATCTCGTCCGCGTTTTTGATCGTGCTCAGCCTGTGAGCCACCACCAATGTGGTTCTGCCTTTGCACAGCTCATCCAGTGCCTGCTGGATCAGGATTTCCGTGGTATTGTCCAGCGCGCTGGTCGCCTCGTCCAGGATCAGGATCGGCGGATTTTTCAGGAACACCCGGGCAATGGACAGCCGCTGTTTCTGTCCGCCGGAGAGGCGGATGCCCCGCTCGCCGATGTTCGTATCATAGCCGTTAGGCAGGCTCATGATATAGTCGTGGATATTGGCCCGCTTTGCTGCCAGGATGATTTCCTCGTCCGTTGCGTCCAGCTTGCCGTAGCGGATGTTCTCCTTCATGCTGTCGTTGAACAGGTAGATATCCTGCTGCACGATGCCGATATTCCGCCGCACGCTTTCCAGCGTCAGGCTGTTGATCTCCTTACCGTCCAGCAGGATCTCGCCGCTCATCACGTCATAGAAGTGCGGGATCAGGTGGCAGATTGTGGTCTTGCCGCCGCCGGAGGGGCCAACCAGGGCAAATGTTTTGCCTTTCTCTATGTTCAGGTTCACATGCCGCAGTACGTTCTTGTCCTCATCATAGGCATAGCTGACATCCCTGAACTCGATATGTCCTTCCAGCTGCCCCGCGTCCTGCGCGTCCGGGCTGTCCGTTTCCGGCTTTGCATCCATGATCTCACAGAACCGTTCGAAGCCCGTTACGCCGTTTTCGAACTGCTCCATGAAGTTGATCAGCGTCATCACCGGGCCGATAAACATATTCACGGAAACAATGAAAGCGGAATAGTCACCGAACTGGATCCGGCCGTTATACAGGAACAGGCCGCCGGCAATCAGCACCACCACGTTGAACACGTCCGTCACAAAGGTATTGCCGCTGTGGAAACGTCCCATTGCGCTGTAGGCGCCCTGCCGGGCTTTCTGGAACTTCCCGTTCCCGATCTCGAACTTTTCCTTTTCCTTCTCCGCATTGGTGAAAGCCTTCGTTACCCGGATACCGGAGATAGAGCTTTCCATACTGGCGTTAATTTCAGCAACCGCGGACCGGGTATCCCGGAATGCCTGGCGCATTTTCTTGCGCAGGCTTATAGAGATAACAACCAGGAACGGTACGCAGGCAAAGATAATCAGCGTCAGCCAGATATCAATCGTACTCAGGTAAATGAATGAAATCACGATGCTCAGCACGGAAATGATAATGTTTTCCGGTCCGTGGTGTGCCAGCTCGCTGACTTCAAACAGGTCATTCGTCATCCGGCTCATGATCTTGCCGGTTTCATGGGTATCATAGAAGCTGTAAGGCAGCGTTTCCAGATGGGCAAACATATCCGTACGCATTCGTGCCTGCATATATACGCCCATCATATGCCCTTCATACTGGATAAAGTAATTCAGCAGCATCTTGATAAAGTAAAGAGCAAGCAGCGTAATGCCGAAGATCACGATCATCCGGTAGTTCCTGTCCGGAATCAGCGTGTTCAGCATCGTACGGGTAATAATCGGATAGACAACACCGATCACTGCTACCAGCAGAGCGGCTGTCATATCCATGGCAAACAGTTTTTTATGAGGTTTGTAATAGGCTATGAACCGTTTCAGCAGTCCCGCGGTTTCCTTCCTGCTCCGCTTCGTGCTTTCTTCCATGCTAAAAACCTTTCTCTTTATCTATACTCCAGATATAACATCTGCTTCAATATTCTTAAGTTTTAAGTTATTGAGGAGGCATCCGTGCTTCAGCACGGCGAATGCCTCCCATGCTACAGCCGTCCATTTCTGCAAGCTGCAGGCGCTGCTGAAATGGTATACGGCGATCGCAAAGTTTTCAGTATTCATTCAGTTATCTGATTTAGTTTTCTGCATAAGCAAAAACTTAATCAGATAACTTCCCCCCGCGTTCCCCGCCGCTGCCAGCGGAATCACCCACCAGGCAATCCCCTGCGCGATGGCCGCGTAGCCCGCCAGGGCAATGGAGTGAGCATAGGAAGAAAGGATGAACAGCGCCACGCCGTATACAACAAAGGGCAGCCGGCTGATATCCTTGTTCTTCGGCTGGGTAGTGGCCAGATACATGCACATGCCGCACATCACGGACTGCCAGATCACCTTCAGCGGATCCTGGTAGCCTGTCACGATTTTCTGTGCCGCTTCCCGGATTTCCGGCAGGCACAGCGAAGCCAGAATGCCGCATACGCCTGCGCCGATCACATTCATCACCAGCATGATCAGTTTCTGCAGGGGATCGTAGTCATTCCGTGCTACCCGTCCGGTAAACAGTTCCGCGTCAAAGTTCACCACAAACCAGAGTCCGGCACTGAAGAGCACTGCTCCCGGAATGCCGCCGCCTACCTTAAGGTTAACAATACAGCCCATACAGATCAGGACGCCCGCCGCCGCGGACCGGTTCAGTGTAGTCTTCATCGCTCGCATCCTCCGGTCATATTCAGATTATTGCCCTCATCGTAACCGGAAAACCGGTTAATGTCAAACATCTTCTGCCTTTTATTTTCAATATTCACGCAAGTTTGGTCATTTTCTTGACATGTTTTGTGTTTCTGATATATTTATACATGGTTTGTGTGTGATGTACGTTTTGAGCGACGCCGCAAATAATGCCTGAAAGGGTATTATTTGTGGCGTTTTAGTTTATAATGTACACAAGCCGGAAGGAGAAGAGAAATATGGATTACAGCACAAAGATTTCCGAACGGATGTGGAACCTCCCGGACAAGGGAGAACTGGAATCGGAACGGGAGCAGACCTTCATCGACGATATCGTGCAGAAGGCGCATATCGAGCGGGAGCTGCTCAGCCACCTGGACGGCATTCAGACCGTCTTTGACGGCGGTGCCGGCTGCGGCCGCTTCTCGATCCTGCTGGCCCGTCAGGGACTGCAGGTAACCCACTTCGACATCTCCCAGGCCATGATCGACAAAGCCCGGGAGCTGGCAGAAAAAGCAGGCGTCCTCGACCACATCACCTTTGTCAAAGGTGCCCTGGAAGATCTCTCTGCCTATACAGACCGGAGTTTTGACCTGGTCATGTCCTTTGACGCACCCATTTCCTATACCTGGCCCAATCAGGAGCAGACAATCCGGGAGCTGGTGCGTATCGCGAAAAAGCGGATCATGTTCAGCGTCTCAAGCCGTCTTGGTGCCTTGCCCTATCTGGCCAATCCCCTGCAGAAAAATCAGTTCATCCTGGATAAAAACAGCTCCGACAGCTGGGTTCAGTGGTGCCTGAACAGCCGACAGCAGATGATCGACGGCTTCACCTTCCGGGAAAAGAACCTGCTGAAGACGCTGGATACCGGTCTCCTGTGCGATGTGGAAGAAACCAAAGAAGCTTACGACCGGGGTGAGACGCCCTGGTGCATCACCTATCACTTTATGCCAGATGAACTGAAGCAGATTCTGGAAAACTGCGGCGTGAAGGATGTTACGCTGGCGGGCCCCGGAGCTTTTGCCAGGACAATTCCCAATGAAATCCTGGTGAAAATCATGAACGACCCGGAACAGAAGAAAGATTTCCTGGATTTCTGTCACCTCTATGACAGCAATCCTTATGTCTGCGGCATGGGAAAGGATAACCTCTTTGCCCGCGGGGAAATCGGATAACGCCGGTCTCCTTCTGTCCATTCCTTCAATAATATGGTAAAATCCAGATACAGGCTGCCGCTTCCCTGAAGCCGCTATTACCGCCTGTATTCAAAGGAGTTCCTATGGAATATCGTATTCTCATCGTGGAGGACGAGCAGGGCATTGCCGACGCCGTCTGCGCCGCCATGTCCCGCTGGGGTCTTAAGGCCGAGGCAGTCACGGACTTCCGCCGTGTTATGGAGGACTTTGACCGGGTTAAGCCGCACCTGGTGCTGCTGGATATCTCCCTGCCCTTCATGAACGGCTATCACTGGTGTACAGAGATCCGTAAAGCATCCTCTGTGCCGGTGATCTTCGTTTCCTCCGCTTCTGATAATATGAACATCATCATGGCCATGAACATGGGCGCGGATGATTTCATTGCCAAACCCTTCGATCCGGATGTCCTTGTGGCAAAGGTACAGGCCCTGCTCCGCCGGTCCTACGACTTTGCCGGTTCCGCTCCTGTGCTGGAGCACCAGGGCATCGTCCTGAACACCGGAGACAACAGTCTCACCTGTAAAGGGCAGAAGCTGGATCTGTCCCGGAACGAATACCGGATTCTGCTCACCCTTATGCAGAACAAGGGGAAGATCGTCAGCAGGGAAAAGCTGATGGATGCCCTCTGGCAAACAGACTCCTTTGTGGATGAAAACACCCTCACGGTCAATGTGGGCCGTCTGCGCAAAAAGCTGGAAGCCGCCGGCGTGAGTGATTTTATTACTACCAAATTCGGTGAAGGTTATCTGGTGGGGTAAGAAGATGAAACTGTTCTTACAATATCTGAGGAGCAAAGCCGCCATCCTGTTGCTGTTCGCTTGCTTTGCAGGCATCATGGCTTTCTCTTTTACCCTCTATCACCTGCCGACAGAGGCGGTACTCTACCCTGCCGCGCTGTGTGCGGTTCTGGGGCTGATTGCGCTGATCATTGATTATGTCCGGACCCTGCACATGCATAAGCTGATCTCCGCCATCCGGGAGATGGATACGGACCTTCCGGAAGTCCGGAATGTGGAAGCCGCGGACTACCGTGAAATCGTCCGTCTCCTTCGGGAGCGCAACCGGGAAGCCCATACCCGTGCCGCAACGGATATGAACGCCATGATGGACTATTACACCCTCTGGGCACACCAGATCAAAACGCCCATTGCTTCCATGCGCCTTCGCCTGCAGCAGGAGGATACTGCCCAGGCCCGCGTCCTGCTGGCCGATCTCGGCCGTATTGAGCGATATGTTTCCATGGTGCTCACCTATCTGCGGCTGGAAGGCAGCAGTACGGATTACGTAATCCGTGAAACAGATCTGGACAGCATCCTGCGCCCGGTCTTCAAGCAGTTTGCCGGGGAATTCATCAGCCGGAAGCTGAAGCTGGATTATACCCCCATAAACATTAAAGTGCTTACGGATGAAAAGTGGCTCTCCTTTGTGGTGGAGCAGCTCCTTTCCAATGCCCTCAAATACACGCCGAAAGGCTCCGTATCTGTATATCTGGAGGATCCTGCCGTTCTGTGCATCCGTGATACCGGCATCGGTATTGCCCCGGAAGATCTGCCCCGCGTTTTTGAGCGCAGCTATACAGGTCTCACCGGCCGGGCAGATAAGTGTGCCAGCGGCCTGGGACTGAGCCTTTGCAAGCGTGTATGCGACAATCTGGGACATGGCATAACCATTGAATCCGTACCGGATCAGGGCACAACCGTACGGGTGGATCTGGGCTCCCGGAAACTGAATATTGAGTAAATGTGACAGTTTTGTTCGTTTTGCCTCTCTTATTGTAAGCCGATTCGATGGAATGGATCGGCTTTCGCCTTTACAATAAGGGCGTAAACGAAATGTAAGGAGGAACTCGCAAATGAGTCTGCTCGAAGTCAAAGGACTGAAGAAAGTTTATAAAACACGGTTCGGCGGTCAGTCCGTCGAAGCGCTGAAGAATGTTAATTTTTCCGTAGAGGAAGGCGAATACGTTGCCATCATGGGTGAAAGCGGATCCGGTAAAACCACCCTGCTGAACATCCTGGCCGCGCTGGACCAGGCCACTGCCGGCACCGTCCTGCTGGAGGGCAAGGATTTCTCCAGGATTAAGGAGAATGAAGTGGCTTCCTTCCGCCGTGACAACCTGGGCTTTGTATTCCAGGAATTCAACCTGCTGGACACCTTCACCCTGGAAGATAATATCTACCTGCCCCTGGTGCTGGCCGGTAAAGACTATCAGGAAATGAGGGCTACCCTTATGCCCATTGCGGTTTCCCTGGGGATTGAAGACCTGCTGAAAAAGTATCCCTATGAAGTCTCCGGCGGTCAGAAACAGCGTGCGGCCGTTGCCCGCGCCCTGATCACACAGCCTAAAATGATCCTCGCCGATGAGCCCACCGGCGCCCTGGATTCCAAATCCTCTGACGAACTGCTCCGCCTTTTCGCGGATGTCAACCGTATGGGCCAAACCATCCTCATGGTTACTCACTCTGCCCGTGCCGCCAGCCGTGCCGGCCGTGTGCTCTTCATCCGTGACGGTGAAGTGTTCCATCAGCTGTACCGCGGTGAGGAATCCGATGATATGTTCTATCAGAAGATTGTTGACACGCTGACCCTGCTGGCCCAGGGAGGTGAGCGGGCGTGAAGACCTTCTTCTATCCCCGCCTGGCATGGGATGGTCTGCGTAAAAACCGTCAGCTTTCACGACCTTACCTGCTGACCTGCATCTGCATGGTGGCTGTATTCTATATTCTCAGCTACCTGAATTCCCCCATGGCGCTTGCACTTATTGTAAAAGGCGCCAGCGTCGTGCGTGATATCATGAATCTGGGCCGGTATGTCATCCTGGTCTTTTCCCTGATTTTCCTGTACTATACCTACTCATTCCTGCTTCGCCGCCGTTCCCATGAATTTGGTCTTTACAACGTGCTGGGTATGGGCAAACGGAATCTGGTTCGTATCATCGCCTGGGAAAATGTCATCACCTTTGCTATCGCGATAACCTGCGGCCTGTTCCTGGGCATTCTCCTTTCCAAGCTGGCAGAGCTGGGACTGGTCAACCTGCTGGGCGGTACAATCGACTTTGTTTTCCGTGTCCATGCCGCCTCCATCTGGCAGACCCTCCTGTTCTATGCCCTCATCTTTGGCCTGCTCATGTTCTCCGCAGTCATCCGCACCGCCCGTGCCAATGCTGTTTCCCTGATGAAGTCTGAGAATGCCGGTGAAAAGCCCCCGAAAGGCAACTGGCTGTTCGCCATCCTGGGCATGCTTATTCTTGGCGGTGCCTACTATATCGCCATTTCCGTCAGCAACCCGGTTACAGCTATCCTGTTGTTCTTCATTGCTGTAGTGATGGTTATCATTGCAACCTATCTTCTCATGGTCACCGGTAGTGTAAAGATGTGCCGTATCCTGCAGTCAAACAAAGGCTACTATTATAAAGCAAAGCACTTCGTTTCCGTTTCCTCCATGGCCTTCCGTATGAAACGGAACGGTGCCGGTCTGGCTTCCATCTGCATCATCGCCACGATGATTCTGGTCATGCTTTCCACCACCACCTGTATGTGGTTCGGTGCAGAGGATTCCCTGAAAAAAAACTATCCCCGTGAGATTAACTTCTCCGTTAACCTGAACGATCCCGAAAAGCTGATGGACGGCACTCCGGACCAGGCCGCTTCTGCGATCCTGGACGTCCTGCAGAAAAACGACATTACCCCGAAGAATATCCAGGAAGAGCGGTTCATCAGCCTTAGCGGTGTCCAGGCCGACGGTTTCATCCAGTGTGATTATGAAACAGCCAGCCTGGGAGCAGATTTCAACAATCTGCGGGAAATCTACCTGGTTTCTCCCGATTCCATTGAAACTTCGGACAATAACCCTCTGGATCTCGCCGCTGATGAGATCGTGCTGATCACCGACGGCATGGATTATACCGATGATACCCTGACCCTGGCCATGGGCAATAAGACACGCAGCTGGAAAATCCGGCATTATGAACGGAAAGATACCGGCGGCACCACTTCCGGTATGGGTTTCCCGACCATGACCGTCGCCGTTGCTGACCTGACCACTGCCATCGAAGGCCTGGAAAAAGAAAAGGATGTGTCCGGCCGGCAAATCCAGTCCATGTGGAAATACAACTTTGACACTGGTCTGTCCGACGAGGAGAACACCGACCTGAAAATGATCCTGCATTATGACGTCAGGCAAAGACTCCATGACCTCTTCACGGATGATTCCACCAGATGGATCTCCATAGATTCCCGTGCTGAAGGTTCCGCAGATTTCTACGGCACGTATGGCAGTCTCTTCTTCATCGGCATCCTGCTGAGCATCGTCTTCGTCTGCGCTGCTGTGCTGATTATCTACTATAAGCAGATCTCTGAAGGATACGAGGATGCCAAGCGCTTCGATATCATGCAGAAAGTTGGTATGACGAAGAAGGAAATCCGTTCCAGCATCAGCTCTCAGTTGCTGACGGTCTTCGCCCTTCCGCTGGCTTTCGCCGGTCTGCACCTGATCTTTGCTTTCCCGATGATCCGGAAAATGCTTGCTATCCTCAGCCTGACAGACGTCGCGCTCTTCATGCGCACAACGCTCATTAGCTTCGTGGTATTCGGCATCTTCTATGCGATCGTCTACCGCCTGACTTCACGAGTCTACTATCGCATTGTCAGCGGACTCAGTCAGAACGACTAATCCCCTGACAACACACTCTCTTCTCTCGAGCCTGCCATCCCGGCAGGCTCTTTTATTGCCCATCAAAATTCGGAAACTCAATCGGAACACAATGCCCCTAAACTTGTCATCTTGAGCAAGTGAATGAAATGAGCGCGTCGAAAGATCTCCCCGCCCATTCACATTCGGGAACTCAATTGGAACAACCATACGGCAGGGCGCTAGAGTGTCATTCCGAGCAAGTCCGAAGGACGCGTCGAGGAATCCCTTACTACGTCCGAAGGACGCTCATTTTTAAGTCTTCAGTTTTAAGTTTTAAGTATTAATTGAATACCTCCTCCCTCCTACTTCCTACCTCCACTTTTTTCTGTATGTTATAATACTATCACCATATATTTACAGTCAGGGGGGTATTTTTTTGCCACGCAAGCTGTTTTCTCTTCTTCTCTGCGTTTTATTCCTCTTCAGCATTGCCTTTGCTGAGGAGCCGTCTGCCATACCTGCCCCCGGCTCCTTCACCGATTTCGCAATTCTCTCCACAACAGATATGCACGGCAAGTGCTGGAATACCAATATCCTCACCGGAGCTGCCGAAAACAACAATATGCTCCGGGTTTCCACTGCCGTAAAGCAGATCCGTCAGGAGTACGATCCCGAAAACGTCCTGCTGATCGACAACGGCGACCTTTTCCAGGGTACTCCTGTCTCCCAGGTTCAGCTGCTCATGCGCGCCTCCGGAGAATCCACAGACCAGCCTGCCATGGCCGTATGCCTGAAGGAGATCGGCTATGACGTTTTTGTTCTGGGCAACCATGAATTCAACTATGCCTGGGATATCATGAGCGATACCTATCATTGGCTGGAGGAAAACGGGGTTCCCGTCCTGGCAGCGAATGCCTGTTATGACGGAAGTGACCCGGCCCATGAAGCCGGAGAAAACGTCTTTACGCCCTATGTCATCAAAACCGTCACAGTCAATGGACATGAGCACAAAATCGGCATCCTGGGCTTTGAAAACGTGGATATCACCCGCTGGGATCTGCCCGTCAACTATCCCGGCATTCGTTTTGTCCATCCAGGAAATGACGAATTCTCCAACGCCCGGGAAGCGGAGCTTTACCTTCCCCGCATGAAGGAAGAAGGCTGTGAGTTCATCATCGTCTCCTATCACGGCGGTATCGGGGATACGGATATCAGTCTTTTCTTCGGTGCCAATACTGAAAGTCAGGGAATGCGGATGATCGGGGAAACAGAAGGCATTGATTTCCTGATTGCCGGTCATGACCACTCCACCGGTTATTCCAACACCTTCATCCCCAATGCCGCCGGGAAAGAGATTCCTGTAGTCAATGGCGGCGGTCAGGATCTGACAAAGACCGTTTTCCGCTTTTCAGAGGATGAAAACGGCACCCTGCAGTGGCAGATGCTCTCTTCCGAAAACCTGCAGCTCCGTGCCTTTGATACGGATTCTGCCCTGGAAGAAATCATCCGTCCCTACGCGGAGATTGCCGAAGCCGATGTGGAGTCACCCGTCGGCATCGCAGGCGGCTATTGGGACAAGAGCAGCGAATTCTATACAAAGCAGACGGATTCCATGGATCTGGTCAGCGCTGCCATGATGGACAGCGGTACAGAAGCCATGCGGCTGAAATACGGCGAATCCGGCCTGGAATCCCTGAAAGCAGCTACCGGTCTGGACCACCTGGACGTGGATATGGCCATAACCTCCGTCAGCAGCACCGGCTTCACCATCTGGCCCGGAAACATCAGCATGAAGGATATCTACCGCCTGTACCGATATGCCAACAATCTGCTGGTTCTGCCCATGTACGGCCGGGATATCCTGTCCATCATGGAAGAAAACGCAAAGAACCGCCTGACTGTACGGGTCATGAACGGAAACGCGTATTTCCATACCATGGGAGATCAGTTTACCAATATCCTTTTCGGCGGTCTGAACTTTGTGATCGATATGTCCAGGTCGGAGGAACACCGCATCGGCATAAAGGATTTTGCCAATGGCCGGGCCTTTGACCGGGATGCTCTTTACCTGGTTGCCGTGAATAACTATCTCCTGGGCAACGAGCGCTGCGGCCTTCGCGCTTTCAGTGCGGATGATGCTCTCTGGTCCCAGCTGGAGGATGGCGGCAGCATGACGATCCAGGACTCCATTGCGGCCTACATCCGCAAGGAAACAGAAGAAAAAGGCGCCCTGACGCCGGACGCCTTTACCTGGTACTGGAAGATTGTCTATTCTGCGGATCCCGCCGCGCTCCCCGCTTACGAAGGAACAAAGGTTGCTTCCCTGGCGCAGAAGCCAGAGGACGGCCATACTTATGTCCTGTATAACGAATCCCAGGGCTGTGCGCTCACTGCCCGTGAATCCAACGGCGGCCTGGATGATACAAAGATCAATGCCTATGGGGAGTTCCTCGTGGATACCCTGCCGGAAAACGCGCTGCTGCTCACAGCCCATGTGGACACGGAAGGCCGCTTCTCATTCTCCGATCTGGAAGGCCGGTATCTTTCCTGCGTCTCCGGCGGCGGACTGAAGCTGACCGAAGGCCCGTCCGAAGATGACCTGAGCCTCTGGCAGCTGGAAGAAGCCTATGGCGGCTGGATCATCGTGAATGTCGGCGCCCGGGACAAGCAGGCACTTGAATTCTACTCCGACCGCTTCACCACCTACGTTCAGGGCACCTCCGGGCTGTATTTCTTCAATTTCTATGAGCCCCTCAGCTGAGCAGTTTCTTTGCGATGGCGCAGGCCCGGCTGTAGTACAACTCAAACTCCGCTTCCCGCGGCACAGTCAGATCCGTTAAGTATCTTTTCAGGATAATGATCAGCTCATCCAGTAAAGCCATCTGAACATCCCGGTCAAAGATACCCCTCGCCGGTTTCACAAGCAGGTTTTCATAGATTGTATCCATGAAAATCTGCTTTTGTTTGTCTGTCATGCGGTAAGTATATTCTTTACCTTCTCCGGAATGGGCCATAAACCGGGCAATATCCAGGGCATAGGGCAGAAAGCCGCCAAACTCCCAGTCAATGATATAAACCCGTTCTCCGTTGTATATGCAGTTGATTGGCAGGAAATCACCGTTCTCCATGGTCAGCGGCATATCCTTCAGTCTGTCCAGGTATGCTGCATATGCTTCCCGGAGCAGCGGTTCATTCTGCAGGAACTCCGCCCGTTCTTTCCGGCGGGCAATCAGTTTATCCGCTTCTGTCCTGTCATACTCCCTGTCCATCGGGAATGCGTTCATAATCTCCGCAACGGACCTTCCCGCGGCTGCAGCCGTTTCATCCGTAACTTCCTTCAGGTCATCGCCGGGGATAAACTCTGACAGCATGAATCCATCAGCAAAGCCCAGTACCTGCGGAACCGGCGCCCCTTCCGGAAATGACTGATATGTCTTTTTCTCACATTCATAAGCTTCCGGGGCTTCATCATACAGCTTCAGGATGGCTGCCCCGCCGGAATACACAATCTTAAAGACGTCATACCGCTTATGGATATCCGCAAAATCATCGCAGAAACGGTATGCCTCAAACTCGCTGATCCCCGCCAGCTTCTCCAGCACTGGCTTCAGTGCTCCCACATCTTCCGTTTTTTCAAGATAAATACCCATATATCAAATCCCCATAACCGTTTTTTTCTCAACCAGTTTTGTAACACACTCTCATTATTAAGTTTTAAGTTATTGAGCAGTTGTCCAAATCTATGATTTGGGTAACGACTGCCATGCTACAGCCGTCCATTTCTGCGAGTCTATGACGATGCAGAAATGGAATACGGCGATCGCAAAGTTTTCAGTTTTCATTAATTCTTTTTTCTGCAAATATTGCAGAAAAAAGAATCATTCCCGCCCCCACTACTCCCGCCGCGCTCAGCGGCTCCCTGAGCACCAGTGCAGACAGCAGCAGGGCTGTCACCGGATCAATATAGCTGAGCATGGCAATGGACTGCGCTTTCAGCCCGTCCATACTGCCGAAATAAAGTACATAGGCAAATCCTGTGTGTATAACCCCCACCACAAGCAGCAGTATAACAGCGGTGGTGTTGAATCCTGCCCCGTCAATTCCGCCTGTCAGCAGCATATACGGGACCATCACCAGCCCGGCGCACAGCAGCTGAATCGTGGTCTTCCGGTATGCGTCCACGCCGGTGATTTTCTTGTTCATGATAATCACGGAAGCATAGCATACCGCTGCGCCAAGGCCCAGCAGCACACCTTTCAGGTTTCCTGTTCCGGCTCCCCCGCCCTCAGTCACACCGGAAACAAGCACCATACCGATCACAGCTATTACAGCGCAGATCGCTTTTCTTTTAGTCAGTTTTTCCCGGAACAGCAGCGGCGAAACAAGCATCACAATCGTTGGCTGCATATAGTAGCACAGGGTCGCCACTGCGACAGTCGTATGATTGTATGCCTCAAACAACAGCATCCAGTTGATACCGATCACAGCCCCGGAAACAGCCAGCCAGGTCACCGTCTGCCGCGGCAGTTTCTCTCCTGTGCTCTTTTTCTTTATCCGCGTAAAAGCCAGCAGGAGCAGTCCGCCGAGAATTCCCCGCACAAAAGCCAGGAATGCTGAAGAGCACGGAATATACCGCCTGAAAAGGCCGATTGTCCCGAAAATGAGCATGGACGCAACGATCATGATGACCGATCTGCGATCGTTTGTCTTATCCCCCATGTCATCACCCCGCTGCGTCCAGTGTGTTTTTATGCTTTATTTCTGAAGTGATTCAAACCATTTAACGGCGCGTTCTGTCCATCCGGCCATACACATGCCGGAGCCGTCCGCGAAGCCGTGTCCGCCTTCAGGTCCGATTTCCAGCCTGCAGGGAATATTCATACTCTCAAGTACCCTGGCCAGCATCTTCGAATGCTCCGGATTAACCAGATCATCTCCGGCTGTCGCAAAGAGTGCGCAGGGCGGAAAACCTTCCGCGTGTTCCGGAATCTCATAGTCTCCCTTTACTGCTTCCTCACCGGGGCAGCCGAATATCCGGTACTGCCATTCCGTATCGTCCTCATCTTCACCATCATCGTCATCGTCGTACTTCATGCTCACTACGGAATAGACCGGGAAGCATGCCTCAGGTTTCGGCAGATTGTGGTCCGGATATCCCATCTTCGTATTCCACAGGCAGATCAGGTATCCGCCCGCAGAGAATCCGCAGGTGATATACCGGTCTGCCTGCACATGGAACTGTTCTTTCTTCTCCCGGATCAGCTGCAGCGCCCGGGCAAAGTCATCCATGTTCTTTTTCAGCAGACTGTCTTCTCCATCCACCTGGTAAGTCAGGATAAACGCATGGTAGCCGCAGCGGTTGAATTGTTCCGCAATCGGCCAGCCTTCCGTCAGGTTCCACACGTTCACAAATCCACCGCCGGGCACCACCAGTATAAACGGCCGGTTATCCGCCTCCGGATCGGCTGACGGGAACCACACCAGGCTGACGCCCTTGCGTGCTTCATCCTCTGCACACTCTTCCTCGCTGTACAGCGGATAATACCATTCTCCGGTATCCGCCGCTTCATACAGGCGCTGGATACCGTTATTGATATTTCCGAAGAAAACATGATCTTCTGTCAGCTGGCTCAGCGTCATATTCCATACTTCTTCATTCTTCAGGTTCCTGTTCCGGATCGCGTCTCGCGCAATCGGCCGGATCTTCGGGTTGCTCAGCAAATCACCCAGCGTGTTGAATTCATATGACATAGCTTATACCTCCTAACCAGACAAGGGGACGGTTCTTTTGTCCTGTTCCCAACCGTTAATTATTCATTGTTTCCAGTGCTTCTTCCAGCGCCTTCAGATCTTCATCCGTCGTTGACCAGCCCGTTGCAAAACGGACCACAGTATGTTCTTCATCCAGCTTCTCCCAGAAGCTGAAAGCCACCTTCTGTGCAATCTTCTCCATCTGGTGATTCTCCAGGATCACAAACTGCTGGTTGGTCGGTGACTGGATGAAGAACGATATCCCGTGTTTCCGGAAGATCTCCTTCAGCTTATCAGCCATCTCAATGGCATGACGGCCAATCCGGAAATACAGGTCATCCGTGAACAGTGCGTCAAACTGCACGCCAAGCAGCCGGCCTTTTGCCACCAGCGCTCCCCTTTTCTTTACGGAAGTCAGGAAGTGCTTCGGCATATTACCCTTGGTGAACACAACTGCTTCACCGCATAGGGCGCCCACCTTGGTACCGCCAATATAAAACACATCGCACAGTCTGGCAATGTCAGAAAGGGTCAGATCGGTATCATGGCTCATCAGGCCGTATGCCAGTCTGGCTCCGTCCATGTACAGCGACATCTTATATTCCCGGCAGACCGCCGCAATGCTCTCCAGTTCCGCCTTCGTATACAGCGTACCATACTCCGTCGGATGGGAAAGATACACCATCCCCGGGAATGTCATGTGTTCATGGCTTTCATCGCCGTAATACACCGTCAGGTACTCCTTCAGCGTCTCTGCCGCGATCTTTCCGTCCTTCTGCGGCACCTCCAGCACTTCATGGCCGGTGTACTCAATGGCTCCCGCTTCATGCACGCTCACATGACCGGTTTTTGCGGCAATCACGCCTTCGTAATCTGCCAGCAGCGTGGAGATAACGACAGCATTGGTCTGTGTACCTCCCGTCAGGAAATACACCTCCGCCTCCGGTATGCCGATGGTCTCACGGATCTTTCTCTTGGCGCTTTCGCAATATGGATCCGAACCGTATCCCGGCAGGGATTCCAGGTTCGTCTCAATCAGTCTTTTGAGCACCTCTGGATGTGCCCCGGCAATATAGTCGCTTTCAAAGGAGATCATCTTGGTTACCTCCGCACATGAAATGGTTTTAACGATTAAACAACAGGATTTATCATTCGCTGTATGCTGAATATACTCCTTGCTGCATCATTCGATTTGTCAGAACTGAATCGGCAAAAAGGACGCTGCAACCGCCAGGATCACCGCCGGCAGCAGATTGGCCACCCGGATCTTCTTTCCCCATACCAGGTTAAGTCCGACGCAGAAAATCAGCACAGAACCCACCAGGGACAGGTAGCCCAGGGCAGCTTCTGTCATAATCGGCTTAATGGCTGAAGCCAGCAGCGTCAGGCAACCTTCCCAGATCAATACCGGAACAGCGGAGAAAGCACAACCTTTCCCAAGAGAGCAGGTCATTACCATCACGATAATCAGGTCCAGAATAGACTTGGTGCCCAGTGTGGACCAGTCTCCGGATATCCCATCCTGGATAGATCCCATAATCGCCATTGCGCCGATGCACACCGTCAGCGATGCCGTCACAAACCCGTTCACAAACTGATTGTCCCTGGCATTGCCCGTCTTTTTCTTCAGCCACTCGCCAAAGCGTTCGAACAGGCTTTCAATATTGATGATCTCACCGATCAGGCCGCCAAGTACAAGGCATCCCACCACCAACATGGATCCGCCGCTGGGCAGCAGATTGTGATGCAGCATATAGTTCATTGCGCCTGCAATGCCCATAAAAAGCGTTCCAATGCCGCAGGCCATCGTCAATGTCTCCTGATGGCGGTCTTTCAGCAGCTTTCCGAACAGATGTCCGCAGATTCCGCCAACAATGATGGCAGCAGTGTTAATGATTGCCCCGGTCATAGTATTTTCCCCACAATAATTTTACTGTTCCCTGTTAACCTGCTTCATATACCAGTAAGTATATACCTTTTCAAATCCCAGCTTCCGGTACAGGTTCAGTGCCACATTGTTCCCCTGCACCACCTGCAGGTATGCATACCTTGCGCCGTCTTCCTTCGCTTTGGCCAGGATCGCCCGGCAAAGCTTTTCGCCTAGGCCTTGTCCCCGCTGTGCAGGATCCACAACCACGTTATGCAGCAGAACGTATCCCTGTTCAGACGCAGTTGACGCACAGGCGGCAGGTTTTCCGTCCTTCATTACTGTACAGTAGATCGTATCAACGACTACTTTGTCAACAATCTGACGGAACAATTCCTGTTCTTTTCCTTTTCTGTTCTCAAATTCGAAATAGGCCGGCAGCCACTCCTGCGGTTTCTCCGCGAAAACGCATTCGCTCATATCCGCCGCCAGGTCGGTGTTCTTCAGGTCCAGGATCATCACGTCCGTAGGCGTGACCACCTTATAGCCCCGTTTTTCCAGGTAATTGGAAAGTTCTGTATCATACTCTGTCAGTTTGAAAAGTGTGGGCAGTCCCTGCTTCGCGTAGCATTTCTCGCAGTATGCCACTTTCTCCTCAATTCCCTTCCGGGAAGGATAAATCACGCTGATGGAATTTGCCCTGCCTGTAAATCCTTCAGAGAACCGCAGCAGCCATCCGTCATACTGCATCACATTCAGTGCCACATGTCCGTTAGCCGCGATCTCTTCCAGAAAATATGCCTGTTCTTTCATCTTCTTTATCTTATCCTTTATCACTTCAGAATTTCATAAAGCCGGTGCATCCGAGATCTGACAGTTTTCGGAAGCCGGCAGACTCATAAAAGGCGATGGTTTCGGGCTTGCTGTCCGTCACCAGTTCAATCTGGCGCACATGACCGTATTTGGACATGATCTCCTTCAGCAAGGCCGTTCCAATGCCCTTCCGTCGGTATTCCGGAAAAACCAGGATATCCTGGACAAACACAATTGTTTCCCCGTCCCCGACAACACGAATAATGCCCATCAGTTGTTCTCCCTCATATGCTCCCAGCACCAGCAGGGAGTTTTCATAGCCTTTCCGCAGAGCTTCCGGATCATCTGTATAGGCTTTCCACCCAACCGCGGAATACAGCCCGATGATCTCCCGCTCGTCATAATGCTTATATTCTCTGATCTCCATTTCAGTATTACCTTATTTTTCAGTTTTAAGTTTTAAGTTTTCAATATTCATTAGCGATACGATTAAAAATCGTATCGCCTTATTTCTCCATTCTTAATCCCAAATCCTGAATACTCGTCATTCGTCATTTCCCGGAAATAGGATTCCACCACCCTGGCAATGCCGTTATGCGCCACCAGGATAAAGTCCCGGTCATCCTTTTTCAGGTCATCAATCAGGTTATAGATCCGCTGTGCCACATGGAGCATGGACTCCCCGCCCTCATATCGGTTCAGGAACTGTTTCTTTGCCTCGAAGAATTCTTCTCCGTTTCGCGGCGTAGACTCATACTTTCCGTATGCCTGTTCAAACAGTCTCGGTTCTTCCTGCATCGGTATGCCGGTGACCTCGGAGATGTGTCGCGCTGTATCCTTAGCCCTGGAAAGCGGAGAATACAGAATCAGATCCGCGTGAATGCCTTCCGCCAGGATCTTCTTTCCCGTTTCAATTGCCTGCTGGTGACCCTTCTCCGTCAGCGGGCTGTCCGTTGCCCCGCAGATCTTATTTTCCACATTCCACACGGTCTCCCCGTGCCTGACAAAATAAAACATCTATCGTCTTTCCTTCCCGAATGCCTTAGTCATCACATTGGCCTCAAGGCCAATATTTCACAAAGCCGCTTTGCGGCTTTATTTCACATCTGCCAAAGGCAGAAATTTCACATTCCGAAGCTGCTTTTTGTTGCTTCGGAATATTTCATTTTCAATTTGACTTTTCCATTGCCATATTAATTAGTTCATTAATGTGTATTTCCACGCTGTCCAGGCAGTCTACCGGGCAGTTTCCGGGATTCAGGATCATCGGCAGCTCAGTGCATCCCAGCACAACCGCCTCAATTCCCTTCTCATCCCGCATCTTCCGGATAATCCCCTGGAACTCCTTCAGCGTGGATTCCTTCACAATGCCGTTTTCCAGCTCCTCCAGGATCCGTTTGGCAACGAGCTCCCGGTCTGCCTTTTCAGGAATCACAACCTCAAAGCCGGCCTCCCTGAAATCGGTTTTCATATAATCCTGCTCCATCGTAAAGATGGTGCCCAGCAGGCCGATTTTCCGGTATCCCCGGTTCAGTGCTTCCCGGCATACTGCCTTGGGGATGCTGACCAGCGCAGCCTTGGTTTTCTCCTGCACTTCGCCCAGCACAATATGCATCGTTCCCGCTGTCAGGGAAACGATCTCCGCACCGCCGGCAACCAGGCTGTTCACCTTTTCTGCCAGGTAGTCTGCCAGCAGGTCATACTGTCCCCGCTCAACATACTCCCACGCCCGGCGGAAATTAACACTCTCGATGGCGATATCCGGCATTGCTTTGCCGTCCGTCATCCTGTCAATTCTTGTATTCAGTTCTTTATAGTACATGAGGGTGGATTCGGGTCCTGTCCCGCCCACCAGTCCAATCTTCTTCATAGAAACAACTTACTCATTTTCCCTGTCCGCAGACAGTATATTTTTAAGTTATTGAGGAGGCATCAGTGTTTTAGCACTGCTAATGCCTCCCATGCTACAGCCGTCCATTTCTGCGAGCCATAAGCGATGTAGAAATGGAATACGGCGATCGCAAAGCTTTAAGTTTTCAGTATTAATTAATTTTTGAGATAGTCATAATAGTCCTGCCGCAGCGAATTCAGCAGTTCCTCATGGTCTCCGCCCTCAGCGTACAGCTCGTTTATTTCCTGAATTTCCTTCAGTCGTCGTGCCGGTGCGCAGTTGGGACAGGCTTCCAGGTGGCTGTAGGGCTCCTCATCCAGCTGGGAGTAGGAGAACTCCGTGAAGGTGATCCCCTTGCCGTTGGTGCAGTGATCCTCGCTGTGGTAGTAGGATCCGCCGTTCGGATTGTAATACAGCTTCGTATCCGGATCCGGTATTGGCAGCTGTCTTCCCTGCCAGTCTTCCCAAATCACCACTTTGACCTTGCCGCAGAGGTTCTCGGAATTGACCAGGTTATAAATCCAGGCCATGTTGATTCCATCAGGAGTCTTCAGGCGCTGTACCCGGATACAGCCGTGGCTGCACTTGGTACCCAGTTTCGGCTCGGTAGACTTGTAATTGTTGCTCCCATCCCGGTTTTCCTGATGAGGCACTTCATGCACTTCATCTCCACCATTGAAGCGGATTGCGTAGGAGCAGATCAGCCGGTCACTGGTCAGCTGGCCGGTCATGTTGATCAGCAGGAACTCACCGGATCGGGTCTCGTTGTACGGCTGATACTTCGATCCGTTCCACTGCACCAGGCCGGTGGAGCACAGGAGCGTGGCGATCATCTTGCCTTCCTGGAATACATACAGCCGCTGTGCCAGCTTATCCACCACCAGGGCCAGCCGGCTCGTAGGCTGTACCTGCTTCAGGTACTTTGTCGGAATGTATCCGCTCACAAGAATATTCCATGCCTTGGTCTTTGTTGCCGGTTTGGAAAAGAAAGAGCTGGAATAGCACTCCACCAGGGACCATCCGTTATCCAGGTTCTCAATCACACGCACGCCCTGGGATAAATTGGATACCTCGCCCAGGATCTTGGACTTATCATCCGGTTCCTGGTACAGGTAGGTCTGCATCTTCGTCAGCTGGGAACGGCTTTTTCCCTTTACCTTTCCCAGATCCACAACGGTAATCGGCTCCATGAGCATATTCCATACAACTTGCTCGTTGCTGATATCCATGGGCGTCGTCCAGTAAGAGGAACCGATATCCTTTGTATATTTGCTGCCGTAGGAAGGCGTAAAAACACCCGATGTGCTTGCTTCAGCAGGTTCTTCTGCCGGTTCATCTGCAGTTTCAGATGCCGTGCCCTCATCCAGATCCAGCCAGCCCTCTTCTTCCTCGTATTCCATCTCATCTTCTGCGATGGCAGGAATACATGAGCCAAGCAGCACCAGGACGCTCAGTAAACAAAACAGGGATTTTATCTTCATTCCGAGTAAATACTCCTTTGGAAAATCTAAGGCATACTGTTAACAACAGTATGCCTTATTGTACCCTTGCCCACTCACTTTTTCAAGTTTTCACACTCACGCACTTCTATGCCGTCAGCAACTAAAACTTTCGAACGCAGCTCGATTGTTCGAATAAATTCATAGAAATCGCTTCCGTTACCGGAAGCGATTTTTCCACCATTTTTAAGTTTTAAGTCTTAAATTTTCAGTATTCATTAGCTTGATGGCCTTAGCCATCAAGCTCAATAGAGTCCGCCACATAATACGTGTATCCTCTTTCCTCGCAGAAAGCCTTGATCTCTTTCACCAGTTCCTCGTCGATCGTGTACTCCAGCAGGTAGATCTCTGCCCCCTGGGAGCCATAGCGATCAATGTAGGACACAAAGTACTCATGGTCTTCCGGTTCCGCCGTGCCGAAAGTGCCTTCATCCCACAGGATCGTGGAGAATACGGATTCCTGGTTGATGCCGCTGATCACGTCGTCCCATTTGCCCCCCTGCTCGCAGTAAGCGTCCAGGAAGGTATCGCCGCTGTTGATAATCACCTTTTTGCCGGTTGCCTTTAGGCCCTTCATGATCACCGTCAAGCCTTCCAGGATTTCTTGCTTCGGATGCACATAGTAGACGTCGCAGTTGTCCACGAAGAAGCCGTCAATGTCCTTCTCCAGCAGGCCGGCTGCGATATCATTCAGCATAAAATCCTGCCAGCGTTTCTGGGAAACGTCCACCCACACTTCCTCTTCCCAGTGCTCGTAGGCACCCAGGGACAGGTCTTTGTACTCGTCATAGTAATCCCGGAAATCTTCCAGGGAACCGATATTGATATAGGAGAAGACTTTGTGTCCTTTACTCCGGAACACGTCCAGTTCTTCTTTGGGATAGTACTGGGCGTCAATTACAACGATCTCATAGTCCGCAAACTGCTCAATGTTTTCGCAGATGCTCAGAAATACGCCATAGGGGTACTTGAACGTCGGTGCCTGTTCCGCCCCGGCCAGTCTGGTGCAGCAGGTCAGTACGATCAGTATGATCGCGCAGAAAACAGAGATGGTCCCTTTGCCTTGGTTTTTCATATTCTTTTTTCCTCCATCCGGCCTTCCGCCGGTTAATTTACTTTATTCTACAACAAACGCAAACAATGTTCAACAAATTTGCAAAATTTGTTTTTTTCCTGCTTATCCTTTGGTTAAAACCAGAAACTTGAAATCCCGCTTCATTATAAACAACAGCCTGCTGTTTCAGCAGGCTGTTTACGTCTCAACACTATAACATTTTTAAGTTTTCAGTCTTCAGTTTTCATTAGTTTTACGCGTTCTGTTCTTCCGGCAGGACGTCGTCCAGCGTTATCTGCTGTCCGTCTCCTTCCTCCTGTTCCTTCAGCTTGTCAAACACCAGCTTACGGGTCTGCTTCAGCACGGTTCTGTATGTCGCGTCACCGTTCTCATCCAGCGTTTCCAGGAATCTGTGTTCACGGGAAGCCAGTTCCGGATGGATCCGAACCAGCGTAGCCATACCGGTGTTAGAGCAGATACCGGCAATGCGCTTGTATTCCGCCATCAGATTGGAGAAATACGCGTCTGCCAGCAGTGAGCATTCTCCGGCACTCATCCGGTTGAGGTGATTCTGCGTCATTTCGTTGATCAGGTCATTCACCACGTGTACCTTGGGCTCAATCTGGGAAGCAGCCTCTTCATCCCTTCCGGAGAAGGCTTCCTCTGAATCCTTCAGGATATCCTGAATCAGTTCCTGCAGGATCTTGAGTTCCCCGACGCACTTCTTTGAAAAGGCGGTGTTATTCTCTGACAGCTTTGCCGCGATATCGGCAATCTTGACCGCCTGGTCTCCCAGTCGTTCAAACTCCGTCGACTCCTTGTAATACTGGTTCAGCATCGCGGAGTTCTGCTCATTCTGCAGGTGTGGAAGCAGTTCCACCAGGTAGCGGCTCAGATGGTCCGTCAGCTTGTCCAGCTCCCATTCTTCCGCATTGATGGTGTCATACCGTTCCTTGGAATAGTTCTCAATCTGCTGCTGGGCCCTGTCCAGGTTGTCCCGGGCAATGGTAAACATAGTCTGCAGCGCTTCATAGCAGCTGTTCAGTGCCAGTGCAGGCGTATTGAAGAACACCGGACGCAGGCCTTCGAATATCGCGCTGTATTTGCTCTTTTCCGTCTTTTTCTTCGGCACAATCCTGTCGCTCAGCCGCTCATACAGTCCGATGGTCGGGAGCAGGCAAACCGCGCAAACCAGGTTGAAGATCGTATTGGTGTTAGCGATGATACCGGAGTTCACCCTGGCATCCCACAGGTTGTCCAGCAGGCCTGTCTGATGGACGATTGCCACCACAATGAGCACCATGGCCGACTTGCTCAGGTTGTACAGGATGTTGACAATACCGACGCGCCTGGATTCCCGGTTCGCGCCGATGTAGCAGACAATGGCCGTGGTCACGCAGTCCCCCAGGTAGACGCCGACGATAATCGGATAGATCGCCTTGAAGGTCAGCAGTCCGCCTGCGGAGAACGCCTGCAGGATACCAATGGTTGCCGAGGAGCTCTGCAGCACAAAGGCTACGCCTGCGCCGGCCAGGTAACCCAGGAATGGATTATCGCCCAGACCTGAAAATATCTCTTCTACCATGCCTGACTGCTGCAGTGCGTTTACGGCACTGGTCATGTTCAGCAGGCCGGAAAACAGGATACCGAAGCCGATGGCGATATTGCCGATGGACCGGGAATTACGGAAGAAGCCGGTCATAATCAGCAGGATGCCGATAATCAGGGCAATGGGTGCCAGTGTGGAAGGCTGGAAGAACCGCAGGAAGGAAGTGTCTCCGGAGGTGTTCAGGTCCAGCAGGCGGATAATCTGACCGGTAACTGTGGTACCCACGTTTGCGCCGATAATAATACCCAGGGACTGGTGCAGCGTCAGGATTCCCGCGCCGACCAGACCGGATGTAATCACGATGGTTGCTGTGGAAGACTGGATCAGTGCTGTCACCGCGATGCCCAGCACAAAGGCCGTAAGAGGATTGTCCGTCACCTTTTCCATGACGTTTTTCAGTGTTCCGGAGGAATTCTCCTTCAGGGAATCACCCATCAGGCGCATTCCGTAAAGGAACATCGCCAGACCGCCGAGGAGGGACAGGATATCAAAAAAGTTCATTTCGTTCGTCTCTTTCGCCTGATCTCAAGGATTGCTGATAGTAAAAACACCTAAATCTTTTTTATCATATCAAAATCAGACACATCCGTAAAGAAAAGAAGTCACACGCGCCAGTAAAAAAACAAAACAAGGGAATGGCTAAACCGTTTCCCTTGTATCTGTCACATTCGATCTATGATCGAATATTTCATGTTGCAAAGCAACATTTCACGAATCGGCACTGCCGATTTATTTCACATTGCCGCAGGCAATATTTCATTGAGGTTGCCCAGCAACCTTATTCGTGCAGCAGTCTTTCTTTTTCCAGCGCTTCCCTTTTACCGTGTATACGTCCCAGGCAGTACATCAGAAACGTTGCGCACAGAAGATTGACCCAGGAAAACCCGTTACGCACATTGACCAAGCCTATGAATATGTTGAGCGCCCCTATCACAGTAAGCACCCTGGCTATCTTATTGATATGATCTATTCTGGAATCTATATCAGAGTACAGTTCAAAGGGACCGTCTTCTGTTTTCTTTCGGTAGAATCCCCATGGGCCCAGGCGTCCCACACATTCAACACCGTCTTCCTTCAGCAGCCTTTCGTAATTCTCATCACATACGCCCATCTGTACCCTAACGCCGTATTCTCCGGGTTCAGAACGAACAAACCGGAATTCACAGATTCCTACTTCATCCAGCGCCCAGCCTTCCATAGCCATGCCGTTCAGCCAGGCTTCCATTTTGTCATAGTCCCAAACAAAGAACCATTTACGGATCTTCATCGTTTCCATCTTATAATTCCTCCCCCAGTATTGTCTCCCCGTTCCGCACAAGTTCCTTCAGGCGCTTCACTTCGTGAACCAGAATTCCCTTTCCCTTTTCAGTCAGGGCGTAATCCTTCCTTCTGCTTCCATCATCTGCCGGCAGTAAGGTAATCCATCCTTTATCGCACAGGGTTGTCAGTGCGCCATACAGCGTTCCCGCCGCCAGCCGCACCCGTCCGCCGGACAATTCTTCTGCCTGCTGCATGATGCCGTAGCCGTGTCTGGGTTTGCACAAAGACAGCAGTATATAATATGTCTGCTCTGTCAATGCCGGATAGTCTGGCACTTCTGTCACCTCCATCCATTGTATCGGTTTTCGATATATCGTAGCCTGATTATATCGTCTCCCGATATAGTTGTCAATACCCCCTCCCAATAAAAATGTGCGCCGGCTCTCAATCCAGCGCACACAAGTATCTGTCACATTCGATCTATGATCTAATATTTCATGTTGCAAAGCAACATTTCACAAATCGGCACTGCCGATTTATTTCACATTGCCGCAGGCAATATTTCATTCATGAACATGATCATCATCATGTTCATGTTCGTGATCATGCTCTTCTTCATGTTCTTCTCCGTCATCGATCACAACTTTTCCCTTGCCGTTGCCCTCACTGTACTCCATCAGCAGCTTATACTCGCCCTCTCCGATTCCCGGGCCCATTTCCTTTCCTTCCACCATCTGCTCAGTCCAGATATTATTCCCGTCCTTGGACAGGGTCATCATGCACGGGTTGTCGCACTCCATGCTTTCCACAATAATCTTTGTCTTTTCAGTAACGATGATATCAATCTCATGGTCTCCCCCATGGGGCAGTTCATATGTAAACGAGCATTCCGTCACATATTCATGTTCTTCATCGGTAATGGTCTGTTCAATATTGATCTTGCCAGATTCATGATTATGATTATGATCATGCTCATGGTCATGCTCGGTATAAGCGTAAACAACATACAACAGCGTCGCAATGATAACCGCAATGACCGCGAAAAGGATAATCTTTTTCTCTTTCATGTCTCTGGCTCCTTTATGCAGATGATTTTACAGATACATTACGCGCCAGGCTTCCTCATTACAACCAAACCTGCATAACTGGTTCAATAATCTGCGCAATTAACAAAAAGCAAGACAAAGGGGCGATTCCCTTTGTCTTGCTCTGCTTTTTCCTTCAAATCAGAAGCACTTTTGTTTCCGTTCCTTCCGGCACTGTTCAATACTGCCGCACCGGTAGCACAGCTCATTATCGCATACTCCGTCATTCCGGAAACAGGACAGGATATTGTTCACGGTGGTCTCTGCAATATTGTTCAGCGCTTCCTCCGTCAGAAATGCCTGGTGTGAGGTCACAATCACATTCGGCATGGAAATCAGACGAGACAGCAACTCATCGTCCATGATGTGCCCGGATCGGTCTTCAAAGAATACGTCCGCTTCTTCTTCATAGACGTCCAGGCATGCAGCGCCGATCTTCCTTGCCTTGATACCCTCCAGCAGCGCTTCCGCGTCGATCAGGCCGCCGCGGGACGTGTTGACCAGCACCACACCCTTCTTCATCTTTTCAATCGCCGCTGCGTTGATCATATGCCGTGTTTCATCTGTCAGCGGGCAATGCAGGGAAATGATGTCGCTCTGCTCCAGCAGTTCATCCAGCGCTACGTAGTCAATCCCGCTGTCTTTAGCCGGAAACAGGTCATAGGCAATCACCTTCATGCCGAAGCCCCGGCAGATATCGATGAAGATCCGCCCGATCTTTCCGGTTCCTACTACGCCCACCGTTTTTCCATGAAAGTCAAATCCGGTCAGCCCGTTCAGGGAGAAGTTGAATTCCCTTGTCCGGTTATAGGCCTTATGGATGCGGCGAACCGAGGTCAGCAGCAGTGCGATGGCGTGCTCTGCCACAGCATAAGGGGAATACGCAGGCACATGCACCACATGGGTTTTCCCAAAGGCGTGCCGGATATCCACATTGTTATATCCTGCCGACCGGAGTGCGATGATCTTCACGCCATACTCATACAGCTTGTCAATCACTGCGGCGTTCACTGTGTCATTCACAAAAACGCAAACTGCGTCGCAGCCTCTGGCCAGATCCACAGTATCCTCATTCAGCTTTGTCTCCAGGAACCGGAATTGTATATCCTGCTGCCCGCCGTAATACTCAAAAGAAGGCCTGTCATATGCCTTAGCGTCATAAAAAGCAACTTTGATCATCTGTCTCTCCTCCTTCTCCCTCTTCCCGGGTCAGTTTGTTCTCTACATAAGATTATACCACAACGCGTTTTTCTCCTGTTGATTATCTTTTTAGCTTCCTGTTATCCCCGTCAATCGTTATGCGCCTGTAATTCAACATTCGCAGCTGATTCTGGTCTGTTCTGTTTGTAAAGTATACAAGATAAAATCAGTACGGACGTTTATGATTTTTGTAAAATATGATATACTTGTTGCAGAGACCTGCGGTCTTCGGACGAAGTAGAACATACGGACAGGGGTGTGAATACTCTATGAATATTGCCGTTTGTGATGATCTTCCCGAATACCGGGAAAAACTGAAAGAGCTCTTATCTCCCTACATTGCTTCCAACAATCTGGATATTGCGGAGTTCAGCCGCGGTGAAGACCTTCTTGCCTCCTGTGAGGAAGGCAAATCCTGGGATATTGTCTTCCTGGATATTGAGATGGACGGCCTTACAGGTATTGAAACCGGCAAGCGTCTCCGGAAGCTGCAGCGGGATATGATTGTCATCTTTGTCACCAGCCATGTCAGCTATGTCTCAGACGCGTTCCGCCAGGACGCTTTCCAATTCCTCCTCAAGCCTGTCCAGGAAGAGGATTTCCGGAAGGATTTTGAGCGTGCGCTCCGTGTGTGGAAAAACCGCCGTCGTCGTTATCTGATCAAATGGCGCAACACCAGCAACATGCTGGAATACCGCAGCATTCTTTACCTGGAAGCCTACCACCGTCATATTTTTGTCCATACCTCGGATGAGGATTATGAATGTGTCGGCAAGCTCCAGGAGGAATATGCCAAGCTCAGGCCCTTTGGGTTTGCCCAGTGCCACCAGGGATTCATCGTCAATATGAGCCGGGTTGTCAGCATCACCAAATCATCAGTGAAACTGGATAATGGAGCTGAAGTGCCGGTCAGCCGGCGGCATTATACCAACCTGATGAGCGATTTCAATCTGTATATGGCGGGGAAACTGATATGAACTGGATGTTTTATGCTGTTGATCTGATCGGAAACTGTATGGAAGAAATGGTCGCCATTTCCTACTTCCGCTCTATCTCCGGTGACAAGCTGAAGTCTGGCCGGGGTATGATTTCTATGTTCATCATTTTCACGCTGTTCCGTATAGCCATATATTTCATATTCCGCAACTCTCTGATAAACATGGCTGGCGCTGTTATCACATTCATTGCCTTCTCTCTCATGTTTGAGATGACGAAAGTCAAACGGTTTATCTTCGTTCCGATCCTTTTTATCTTGTCCATGTTCTCTGAGGCAATGGTCGGAGGAATGCTTTCCGTTGCAACCGGCATCTCTGTTGAAGCCGGGCAGAAGCTCATCCTGTTCAATGCAGCTGGAGTACTGATCTCCAAAATGGTGCTGATCTCCATTATCAAGGTCATCCAGTTCATCGTACCGTCCTTCGGTGAACGGATTTCCGGCTACCTCATGGTTCCCCTGCTCATGCTGCCGGTAGCCTCCTTTATGCTGATCTATATTCTGGGCGAGTTCAATCTTCTGGAAGGGCCTTCTCCCCGGGCGTTGATGGCTTCCTGTGCCATGATCCTGCTGGCGTTTTCCAATATCGGCCTGTTCTTCCTCCTGGAATACCAGCAGCGGGAGGAAAAGGAAAAAAACCGTATGCAGCTCATGCAGAAGCAGACTGAAGGACAGATTGCCTTTTACCGGGAGCTGGCGGAGCGGCAGAAGATCAGCAATAAAACCATGCATGATCTGAAAAATCAAATGTTCGCCCTGTCTGAAGCCATGAAAACAGACTCGGATAAAACCCGGGAAATCATGGAAAGCATTTCCGGCAAAATCTTTGCCGCCTCCCCTATGACCGTTACCGGCATCGATGCGGTGGACTCTCTTATCTTTTCCAAGAAGCAGCAGATGGAACTCCACGGCATCCGATATGAGCAGTCAGTACACATTTCCCCCGGAACCTCCTTTGATCCGCTGGATCTGTGTGTTCTCCTCGGCAATCTGCTGGATAACGCAATTGAAGCCAACGAAAAGGTGGATCCCGACAAACGTTTCGTCTCCCTGACCATAACACAGCAGGAAATGTGGCTCAGCATCACCATCACAAACGCGGCTGTGGAAACCGTCAAGCTTGATGGCAAGACAATCCACACCACCAAAGCACAGAAGGAACTGCACGGTTTCGGCCTGAGCAGTGTGAACGAAATAGCCGCCAAATACCAGGGAAACTGTACCTTCCGTTCCACCGATCATGACTTCACCGCTTATCTGATTCTTCAGGATGCATGACCGTACCATAATTGCAGATTAAGCGACCACTTTTGCATAAATAATTGAATTAAAAACGCCAAGATGATATCTCTTTTTGCAGGTGATGAAAAATGTTAGCGTCTCAGGCAAAAAGGATATCATCCTTTTGTATCTCAAACGGGATTATCAATGAACCGGACCGGGAGAAGTATGACTATTGCTATGAGGTCCTGCTTGCCACGACGCTGAATATTGCTGCCGTCGCCCTCATCGGCCTGGTGACCGGTTTCCTGGCGCAGACGGTTTGTTTCATGCTTGTTTTCGCCCTGCTGAAAAACACTGCCGGCGGCTATCATGCGGACAGCCACCTGGCCTGCTTTGCGGGTACAGTCGGCACTTTTCTTTTATACAGGCTCATAGCTGCGTTGATCCCTGCAAGTGTGCTGTCCGCCGTGGCTGCTGTGTTCGCCGTATTCGCCGGGATTACGGTTTTCCTGCTTGCACCCGTAGGAACGGAGAACAAGCCCCTCGGCAGGCGTCAGAAAGGACAGCTGAAAGAAGACAGCCGTCTGCTCGTTCTGTTCCTTTGCATGGTTGTCCTGTTCCTGCTGCTGCAAGATATCAGTCCCCAGTGGGCTTTCTCTGTCAGCAGTGCCATCGCGGCTGTTTCTGCATCCCTGATTGTGGGCAAAATCAAGTTCTCAAAAGCAGAGACGTCCAACTCTTAATCCGTATGTCGCGGAATGCAGGTTCCGTGCAATAAAAAAAGGAGGAGATCCCAAATGAAGAAGAAACTGACTGCTATCCTGGTATACCTGGCCGGTGCGGCCTCCGTGTTTGCGCTGGTGCTCGGACGCGTTTCCGCGGCCCGTGCCTGCACATACTATTTCTATCAGCCGAAGGTTCCGGACTGCATGAAACAGGACGACTGACAAGAAAGGTTAATCACATGAAAAAAGCTATCACTGTAGTCCTTATTATCGTTCTTCTTGCGGCTGTTGCAGGCTTCTGTCTTGCCGCAGTGCATGAACATTCGTACACGCTGGTCACAAAGACCTTCAGTTCCTACTACTCCAACCCGCATCATGTAGCCGGGTGCCATAACTGCCCCTATGCGCATGATCATTATGTCGGTGGACGCAGGACTGAAAGATATGAATGTTCCTGCGGGGACAGCTGGACCCATGAATACTATGATCCCAATACAGAGTACTGCCCCTATTCTCATTAACCTAGGGACTTTATTCAATCAAAATAAATAAAAAAGGAGGAAGACACAATGAAGAAGTCCATCGCCTTGGTCCTCGTTGCCATCATGATCCTGTCCATCGCAGCAGTCGCCTTCGCGGCCTGCAACCACAGCTGGTACGATGTGTCCACCACTCGGAGAGTCATTAGCACTACGACTGTTGCCAAACCCCATGGATGCATCAAGATGGCTAACCCGCATACTCATACGAAATATACGTATGAGTTGACACAGCGCTATGTTTGCAGCAAGGGTTGCGGCGCGACTAAGTTGGTTACCACCACCTATTCTGAAGAAGTCCATTAATCTGTTTTTTCAAAGTCCGGTTCCTTTGGGGAACCGGACTTTTTCCGTCTTGCGCATATACACGTTGTCATTCCGACCAAAGCCGCTTGCGGCTGCGTGGAGGAATCCCTTGATAAAATTGCCTGCCGGAAATCCGACAGGCAATCTTTTATTCATGGTTTTTGGGTTGTTCTCACGCTCGGCTTCAACCGGGCATTTCACATTGATCGAAGATCAGTATTCCATTGCTGCACAGCAGCCTTACTCTCCCTTGGCATACGCAGTGGCGTAAGCACCGGCAAGCCGTCCGCTGGTCAGTGCCCAGCCGGCAGCAGCACCGCCGTAGGTCACATAGGCCTTTTCGGAAGCAAGCAGCACGCCCAGGGAATCATTACCAACAGCGTAGAGGCCGGGCACGGGATTGCCGTCCACGTCCACAACGTTCAGGTTGGCGTCAACTTCCACGCCGCCGCAGGTGGAGTATACGTAGGAAGCGCCCTTGATGGCATAGTAGGCGCCGCCCTGGTCTTCCACATTCTCGGTCAGGTTCTCCAGTCCCAGCTGTTCAGCCAGGGCTGCCAGGGAATCAGCCTTGAACACGTCGCCGTAAGCTTCGCCGACGCTCAGGATCTGATCCAGGTCAGCAACCGGCACACCGGCTTCCACAGTGCCGCCCTGGGCCAGGAACATGGGTGTGTTCGCGGCGGCCAGGCCATTCTCCTTGAAGCCGTTCATCTCGTTCTCGGAGTAGATCACGTAGTAGGTGGGGCCGGCTGCCCATACGTCAAACGCGAAGAACATGCCGATCTTGTCATTCACCTTTACGCCGTCCTCGCCCACCACGGGATAAGCCTTGTCCAGCGCCAGGGAAGTCAGAATGGCCTTCTGGTCAGCGGTCAGGTCATCATTGCGGACGATGTTGTAAACCTGCGCGATGTGGGATACCGGCACAACGTCCAGGTTGTACAGGTTCGCGTTCACAGCGTTCTGGGCCATCTTGATGCCAGCGCCGTCACACTGGGTCATGGCTTCGGTTCTCCACACACCGTGGATGTATTCGTTGGACAGTTCCTCATCGCCGATGAAACCACCGGTAGCCAGGATCACGCTCTTGCCATGTACCAGGTAGGTGGTGCCGTCCCAGGCAACTGCCTTCACGCCGGCCACCTTGCCGTCTTCCACAAGCAGCTCGGTCGCGGTCAGCTCCAGCTTGTAGTCGTTCTTTTCGTTCATGGCCTTGGCAGCTTCCATGGCTTCCACATAAGCGTCATCCTTGGTCTTGCCGTCTTTGCCAGCGTAGGAAGTCCAGACCTTCCATCCGGCAGGATGGAAGAAGGCTTTCATCTCATCACCGAACTGGAAGGAATACTTCTCCATCCAATCCAGGGTTTCGCCGGAGTTGTTGATGAACATCTCAACCACGTCCAGCTTGGCGTCCTGCTGTCCGTCAATGGTGGTGTATTCAGCCCAGTCAGCCAGCAGTTCTTCCGGAGGAACGATCTGGCCGCCGTTGGCTTCCACGCGGGACGGCGGGTTGATGGCCATGGGGCCGGCGGTGTTGGTGGAGTTGCCGCCGATCTTGGCAGCCTTTTCAATACCGAACACGGTCGCGCCGCTCTCTGCAGCGGACAGGTAAGCAGTCATGCCGGCGCCGCCGAGACCGACCACGATCACGTCATAGTCGTTCAGCTCGACAACAGCGTCAGACTTCTCCACGGGGGCATGCCAGTCGGCAACGCTTCCACCCGCCATTTCGATCGCCTTTTCAACCGCCTGCTTCACAGCACCGGAAGCAACGGTCGCGCCGGTGATCACGTCGGTTTCCAGGCTCTGGTTTTCGATCAGCCGGGGATACAGGTTCTCTTCAACCGTGGCAAAGATCACGGGGGTGTTGCCCGCAGTCACGGTCTCAATCTTGGTCAGCTTTCCGCCTTCGAAGGTGATGTTCAGCGTCATCTGCTCGGTCACGGAATAAGCGGGTACAGTCACGGTGTAGGTGCCGTCCTGCACGGGAGTCGCTTCCGCTCCGGTAGCTTCTGCCTTGATCATCTCCAGAGCGGTCTTGATTGCTTCAGAAGTCACGGTTGCACCGGTGATTCCTTCGATTCCAGTAGCGTCCAGTTCAGCCAGTTCTGTGCCGGCCAGTCCAGCCAGCGCACCCTCATTCAGGTCATTGGCTGCTTTGCCGCCCACATCAGGCGTCTGTGTAGATCCGTCCGCAGCGATGGAGACAATTTTGCCTTCGCCGTCCACCTCAACGGTCACTGTTACGTCTCCGCCGAAACCTGCCACTGTGGCAGTCAGCGGTTCCTGGGCCGCGGCAATGTTCATGACGCTCATGACCATCACCAGACTCAGAAGAAGAGCAATCCATTTCTTCATACTGTCTTCCTCCTTTATATTGACAGAAAAGAATAGGTTTTCCATGGGTAAATTATACTCTTCTCTTGTTTACTAAACAATTATATCAATTTGTGTATACAGTATTTCTGACGATATTATTCCGGACAGGGGGGGGCGGTTCCTTGTCCGGAAGTCTTACGCTTTCCAGGCACTTTAAAGGACCGATCCGCCTCTGCGAACCGGTCCTTTCAGGAACCTCGTCACTGTTGTTTGTATTGTACAGGCTCGATAAACTCTTCCTGCTCCGGAGCGGTTTCCTCCGCCGCTTTTTCTTCTTCCGCGGCTTCCATCGCGTCGTTTATATCTTTCCTTCTTTTGCTATAAACATACCAGACAACGCCGAATACCAGGCCGATCGCCAGCGTCTTTACAGGGAAAGCAAACCCCAGGGCTCTCATCAGGATCTCAAGAAAGGATTCTTTACTGCCCAACCTTCCATTGATTTCGTGCATTTTAATCGCTGCATAGATTATTTCGATCAGCAAACAAACCAAAGCAGCCGACAGAAGGCCGATAAAAATCCTGGACCCTTTTCCAAATACGGTTTCTTCGCGATCGCTGTTTTTCTTCTTACGGCACATGGCGGCATTTTCACTCCTGTACAATTACTAATTCTTAGTTGATCTTCGCGTCAATCGCGTCAATCATATCATGCAGGATATTGACCCGGTCTTCCCACTCGTAATACTCTTCCTCTTCCATATCGGGATCCGGTTCCAGGGTCATCATCTGGTCCAGTGTTTCCAGAAGCTGCTCCTTGAAGTCCGCCAGTTCCTCCTGATCCATTTCGTCCAGCAGGATTTCATCCAGATCATCAATCTCTTCCGGTTCAAACGGCATAGACATGTGTGTCTCCTCCTTTCGCCAGCCTGTTCACAGGCTGGCAAATCTTCACTGTTCACTCATCACTGATTCAACTTTTCACTTTGACCCGTTTTCTCTTCTTTATCTTTTTAGACAACTGCTTCAGGATTTCCTTCCTGGCTTTCCTTTCAAAGCATTCCGGCCTGGCGGTGATCATTTCCAGCAGGAACTCCTCATACCGCTCAATGCATTCCGGGAAGCAGCTGAACAGTTCCCGCAGCGTACCGTAAACGTCAATTGCGCTGTAACCGAAGGCATAGTAATAATTCTCCGGTTTTCGCATGTCTGCCCCGCTGTTTCGGATGTATTCCGCCATCAGCTCTGTTCCCTTGCGGATAAACAGCGCATGCGCGTCAATGAACAGGTTCACATCCACCATCTGGTTTTCTTCCGGGGTATCCGTCGCAATCTGCCTCAGGTATACCTTGGACATGTTGATGATGCTTTCCAGGTTCCTGTACAGATAGTTGCAATCCTGCGTTGCCACGGATGTGACAGCATACAGGTAGATCGCTTCCCAGTTCTGCGGATCCTCCCGGAGCGCCAGATCGTAGTACTTCAGGGCGTCCGCATAGTTGGTCCCGGCAAAGAAACGCCTGGCCAGGATAAAGTAGTTATTCCGTTCTTCCGATTTGTCAATCTTTACGGTGCCCAGCATCTTCTGCACTTCCGGAAGGCTGTACTGCATCCCGCAGTATCGGCATACAAAGACGCCGTCCTTCTTGATCAGATCTGTGCTCCCGCATACTTCACATTTTATTGCTTGCATTGCTTGCCTCTCTGCCCGGCTGTCGCCAGGCAGCAACCTCCTACCTCCTACTTCCTAACTCCTGACTAGCGCGTCGATCTCTTCCTCAGTGTATTTCTTCGATGTCAGGACGCTGTACTTATCCGGGAACACTTCCTCGCACAGTCTCAGTTCCAGTTCCTGCCGGTGAATAAAGTGCCGGATCAGTGCTTCCTCGCCTTCCAGTCCCCTGGCCTTTGCGTAGGGACATTCATTGAAATACTGCATCATCAGCGGGAACCACAGTTCGTTTCCCTGCTCATCGGAGCGCTCCTTCCGGATCACCGCCAGGTTTCCCCGTACATCTTCCGCCTTCAGGATCACGATGCGGTACTCCTTTCCTTCCAGCGCTTCCCGGACCTTCCTGTAGAACGCGATGATCTCTTCATCTGAAGCGTTCCGGAACAGGGTCATATCCTCCACCGTATTCTGAAACAGGGAGCATTCAAAGATCATCCCATCCTGGTTCCAGTTCCGGTACCGGCTCAGCACAATGTCCTGGAATTCTTCCCAGCTTACTCGGTTATTGTAGATCTCATACTGCTCCAGATCCTGGTAGAACCCGTGGTTGTCGGTCCGGATCTTCGTGTAGCAGACAATCTTCTTTTCTCCTTCGTCATATGTTTTTTCCTCTATTTCCTTCCGCATTTCCGGATACTTCTTCAGGATTTCCTGATACTGATCCTCGTTCAGATACGCGCACCAGGCCAGTTCCACCGGGGAATAATCCCCTTCCTGCTTTAAAACATACTCCGGTTTCTTTTCTGCAATCATGCGGGCCAGCGTGCTCTTTCCGCTCCCCTGTAAACCTTCCACAAAATAGTTCATGCATATACCTCTCTTCATTTTTATTTCATTGGGCATTATGCATTGCGCATTGTCTTCAGTCCTCCTGTATCAGCGATTATGGCATCATTGTCTCAGTTCCCATTCATCAATGATACTATACCCCATTCTTCACACAGCTTTGTGTTTTCCTGCTTCCACTCCGTAAACAGCTCCTCAAAGCTCTTTCCGTATGCTTCCTGAAACCCTTTACCGTCAACATTCAGATGAGTAAATACCAGGTCTTTCCCGAATCGTTCCACAAGAAAATCAGTAAAGCATCCTGCCTCTTTATAAGTGATGGAGTTTATCATCGGATGCTCCTGCTGGGTCTCTGTCATGGTCATCACGCTGTTGCAAACTGCCATGTAGTGTTCGCCTATATTGAATGGCTGTTCCATCAGCCAGGCCCAGCCGTGATAATATACCCTGAAATCCGGATATCCTTCCTCATCAACCCATCCGTTGCCTGCAAATATTTCTTTTATTTCTTCAGCCATCCCGTAATTGTCTGACCTTGCCATGTTGTTCCGGCAAGCTATCTCGGATATATATTCCGCGATACATTCTCCCCAGGCTGTTGTTGGGATTTCAAATGTTGCGCAGCTGTATGTAAGGTAATGGGCATACTCATGCAGCAGACCGCGTTCTGCCGCATCCCATCCCGTATACAGCCTGATGATACGTTTCTCCTTGCCGAAATACTCAGCACCCGCACCGTCAGTCACGGTTTCGCTTTTCCCGGCAAAAGTCGTATAGATCGGAATCGGCGCCACATCACCTTTCAGGAAACCTTTCATCACTTCCCTGGCGTCGGCGAAGTCCTGCTCCATGTTCTCCAGCAGTTTATACATCCCTTCATAGAAAGCTTCCTCGCCCAGCAGCTCGATGTCTGCCTTACCCAGGTACAGCACCGCGGATTCTGTTACCACCTTATAGGGATAATTCTTCTGATTATCCCCGGTATTCTCTTCAATCTGGTATTTCTGCCCTTCTCCCAGTGCGCTCACTGTGCAGCACAGGGCCAGCGCCAGAGCCATCATAAACGCGATTCCACGCAGACCTTTTCTCATCCGGCTGTACCTCGCTTTCCTTGTAAGCAGAACGTCTGACTTTTTATTCCTGTTTCCGGGTATCATTTCCCATTCGCCAATGCTGTTATACCCCATTCTTCACACTGCTTCTCGTTTTCCTGCTTCCACTCCGTAAACAGCTCCTCAAAACTCTTTCCGTATGTTTCCCGGATTCCCTTACCGTCAATGTTCAGATGGGTAAACACCAGGTCTTTCCCATAGTGTTCTAGCAGAAATTCAATAAAGCAACCACCCTCCAGATCTGAAATGGAGTTAAGCATCGGGTGCTCCTGCTGCTCTTTGGTCATGGTCATCATATTGTCACATACAGCCAGGTAACGCGTATCAATGGCGAATGGCTGTCCAAACATCCAGGCCACACCGTGATAATACACCCTATAGTCCGGATATCCTTCCTCGTCAACCCATCCATTAGCTGCAAAGACAGTTTTTTCTTCTTCCATCAGTCCGTAATGCCAGGCTCTTGCCGTGTAATTCCGGCAGGTGATCTTCGAAACATACTCGGCTATGCATTCACCCCAAGCACCTGCTGTCACTTCAACCGTCGCGCAGCCATAAGTGAGATAATGCGTATACTCATGCAGTAAGACTTCTGCAGCCTGTTCCCAGTTATGAAACAGCCTGATTCCTTTTTCCGGGCCATAGTAATATCCAGAGTAGAACTGTGCCTCTTCCGCCCGGCCGATAAAGTCCGTATAGATCGAAATCGGTGCGACCTCATCCTTCAGGAAACCCTTCATCACTTCCCGAGCATCGGCGAAGTCTCGATCCATATTCTCCAGCAGTTTGTACATTCCGTCGTAGAAAGCTTCCTCGCCCAGCAGTTCGATATCTTCTTTGCCCAGGTACAGCACTGCGGATTCCGTTACCACCTTATAGGGATAATTTTTCTGATTGTCCCCGGTATTCTCTTCAATCTGGTATTTTTGTCCTTCTCCCAGTGCGCTCACTGTGCAGCACAGGACCAGTATCAGAGCCATCATAAACGCGATTCCACGCAGACCTTTTCTCATCCGGCTGCACCTCGCTTTCCCTGTAAACAGAACGTCTGACTTTTTCTTCCAATTCCTCACTCAAATCCGCATTATACCGTACCCCGCGCCTTTTCTCAACACATCTGCCTATATGACGTTAATCCGTCCCTTCTTATTCCTCGTGATGCAGAAGAAGCTCATACAGCTTGCTGCTGCATGAGCTTCTTCTGGTTTAACCATTCATCACATCGGCCATAGGCCGATATTTCATATTCGGACATGGTCCGAATATTTCACATCTGACGCAGTCAGATATATCATGTTGACGCAGTCAACATTTCATCCTGCCTGCTTTACTTCTTGTTAACGTACTCCAGGAACGCCTCATAGTCCACGCCGTTCACGTCAAACGTCACGGTGACGGTTTCCGGAATCTCGATGGGGTCACCGAATTCCTTCCCGATTTTCGTGATAGTGGCCGTTCCGTCATCGTTCAGGCGGTAGGAAATATCGCCCTGAGTCAGCACAAATGCGCCGTCCTTCAATTCGAGTTTGAACGTCTGTTTCTCTTCCGCAGGCGCTGTTTCGTCAAACGGTACATAATACGGTGAATTCTCCAGTTCAACGACTTCATCCGTTACCTGTTCGGTAGCTTCCGGCTCCTTCACTTCGCCGAAGTCCTGCCAGGACGTTCCCGACTCTTCCGTCTTTTCCTTCACTTCCGGGAAGATGGTACTCAGCGGGAACCTGACAACCCAGGGACCGTCTATCCTGTCTTTGGAGATGTTCACACTCAGGATCAGACTCAATCCATCGATGTCCTCCGGCGTATAGCTGTACATATACTCTTCGTAATACAGATTGCCAACGGACCAGCTCAGAGGCGTATAGGGAATCTGTCTGTCATAACCGGATCTTCCGTACAGAATGCTGTCAATCCACTCAGAATATCCATCCAGGCCGTCCGCCATCCTGATCTGTATATGCAGCTGGTTATCAATCCAGCCGATGCCGGTCACATAGACTCCGGGGATCATTTCAATGTCCAGCGGTTTTGTATAATCCAGAACCTTGTAGTCTTCCGGATTCAGTACCTTGTCCGGATTTTCCCAGTCTCTGTCCCAAAGCTGTTTTGTGGGATGTACACCTTCCACAGGTTCCATGTGTTCCTTCAGGAGCGGAATCAGATCAGCCCAGCCGTTGCTGTCGAAGTGAATACTCCTCATCGTCAGCTTCACGGTTTTTTCATCGCTGGCGATTTCGGACTCATGGGTCAGGTGGAGCAGGTAATAGCACTTATGCTCAGCTTCGTCACAGTACAGCTTGCTGTGCTGGTACGATTCCATGGCTCCGATATCGTCCTCCAGATCCCAGGTATCCGGACTGAAGCCTTCCATTTTTCCATCCAGATCCTGCAGGGAGTACAGATACCAGGTATCTTTGCCTTCTGCATATCCGGAGATCACTTCCATCCGGATACCCTTGCAGTCATGGGTCTCACCGATGGGCTGCAGTTTTTCCCGGACGCCTTGGTAGAAGTAGTCCAGCTGATCCCTGATGATTGCTTCCCCGGACAGGGAGATCACATTATCGGTCGGCAGGCTTTCCGGGGCTCCCAGGAACTGAATGCCGTCAAGGTCAATACCGTAGTACCATTCGGTGTCCTTGATCATGTTGATGACTACCCGTTCATACCGCGAATCTTTGCTTGCGTCCGGCTCCATCTCAACCGTGCAGTAATATGTCTCTTCTCCATTCGCAACTTTTACGTCATCAATCCTGTAGCTCAGGGGCTTCCATTTCAACAGCTCATCAATCTTCCGCTGTGTCTCTTCCCCGCCGACTCTCTGGTCATGTATGAAAGAGTACGGCAGTTCGTCCGTATCGCCCTGCGCCCATCTGCAGAAGAATTCCCAGATGGTATATTTCTTGTAGTCGTGCAGGGTCTCCGGATAGGAGCTGATGTATTGAATTTCCTCCGCCCCTGCAGAGATGGTATTTTCCGCTGCGGTTTCCGGCGCTTCAGTCTTCTCCTCTGTCTTCTCTTCTGTCTTCACCTTCACGTCAGGACAGATCGTGCTCAGCGGGAACTTTATATCCCAGAAACCATATTTCCCTTCCTTGGTGTATGTTGCCTGAACCGACAACTTCAGCTGTTCCGCCTCTTCAGGTTTGTAATTCAACACATACTCCTCGTATGACGTGCTGCCTGTATACCAGCGCAGCGGGCTGTAGGAAAGGTTCCTGTCAGCGAAATAATATTCTTGTCCGTCCATCAGGAGATAAGCATAGCGATAATCATTCGAATCCATTTTGAGCTGCACATGCAGTTTTCCGTCAATCCAGCCGATACCATTAACAGTAATACCAGGCGCCACCTGGAGATTCATAGGTTCACTGCAGTCCAGGATCTTCTTTTCTTCCTCTGTCAGGTCTCTGCCTTCATGCTGGTAATCGCTGTGATACACGTCCGACGGGGCCGTTGTTATGTTCTTCGCTTCTCCGTTGCACTCCGCAGCCAATCCTGAAAGATCTGCCCATCCGGTCTGGAGGAAATATAAGCCATCCAATGTCAGGATAATCTCCCGTTCATTGGTATTGACCATATCCTCGTAGTGGACATGCACCAGATTGTAGTACTTGTGTGCCTTGAGGTCGTGATACAGCGTTTTGGGTGCATACCATTCCAGGTCACCGATATTACTTCTCAGGCTTACATCGAGACTGCAGTCATCGTACTTACCTTCCAGGTCCTCCACGGTATAGTAAATCCAGGCGTCTGTACCCCTTACAAGGCCGGAGATCATCTCAATGCGTACGCCGTTCTTCTCGACGCTCTCGCCGACCGGAATCAGTTCTCCTTCTGCGCTTTCTTCCCGCAGCTGCGCCGCCAACTTATCCCGGACCACATCTTCCGTTGCCAGAGAGTAGACCTTCTGTTTCGGGTTGAATTCCGCAGGTTCCACGGTCTTTATGCCCGCTGCGTCAACGCCCCTTGTCGCGCCGGTATTCACATTGATTTCCACCTGCACGCACCGTGCCGGTTCTCCATCTTCATGGGCCATTTCCAGTGTGCACTGGTATGCCCTGTAATAACCGCTGCCGCCGGCAACTACGTTGTTAATCTGGAAGCTCACCGGTTTTCCCAGTTCCAGCAGGTCATTCACCATTGCTTTCACAGCTGCGCTGCTTGTTCTCTGTTCGGGAACAAAGCATTCCGGAAGCTCATTTGTGTCTCCCTGCGACCATTTGCAGAGGAAGTCAAACAGAAGTTCCTTTTCAACATCACTGGTGAGTTCCGGATATGCATTGGCATATTCCACTGCAGTATCCTTCCCGGCATCTACAGCCGCAGCTTTGACTTCCGGCACCTTTGCTTCGGCATATTCGCCGACGCCCGTGTACAGTTTCACATTGCCGTTAATACACAGTGTACCGGAACCCCATTTGTTATCACCAACGGTCCATACCACTGATCCCGGTTCGCCATACGTAGAATCCTTGCTGGCTTCTTTTTCCTCCACCAGGCTGATCAGGTCAGGACAGTTGCTGATATCCAGCGTCTCCAGCCTGTTGTCCTCAACCATCAGGACCCGCACCTTGGGGTTGTGACTCAGATCCAGCTCCGTCAGTGCGTTGCCGATGGCGCTGATGTAGTACAGCTTTGGATTGTAGCTCACGTCCAGTTCCGTGATCCCGCTCCAGGGGCAGAAAAGCTCCTCCAGATCCGGCATGTTGCTCAGATCCAGTTTGCCCACCGGGTTGCCGGACACTGCCAGCTCTTTCAGTTTTGAATTGTTGCTGGTGTCAATCGTCCCGACGTCGTTCCAGACGAAGTTCAGCTCTACCAGTTCAGGGTTATTGCTCACGTCCAGTTCCGTCAGCTGGTTTTCCCCGCAGTAAAGATTCGTCAGCTTTGTGTTCTTGCTCACGTCCAGTGTCTTCAGTTTGTTGCTGCCGCACGAGAGTTCCTTCAGTTCAGTCAGGTACTCAATGCCCTGCAGGCTTTCAATGTTCCTGGACATCAGGCTCAGTTCTGTAATGCCGTATATTTCGCTCTTGCTGAGTTCCCGGTCATTATTGGCATCAAATTTCAGTAATGCATTCCGGAAGGCAGCGTCCGGGAAATTCTGCTCGTCAATCTTGATCCCCGCTTCTTCCGCTCCTGCGGCAAAGCAAAGTACGCACACCAAAAGCATGCTGATCATGAGAGTAATAATCTTACACCGGTTCTGACGTATCATTCCGTCACATCCTTTCTCCATTTCCCCTTTTCAATTGGGCTCCATATAAACAGACGTGGATCAACCTCGTTTCGTTCATGCTGTGATAATTTTTTTACACCGCTGTTACATCTTTTTCATTTTGATGAACTAAAAATCGGCGTGATCTTTCATCACGCCGAAAGCAAGTGCTATGCCTGATACTTCTTGTCAACTTTCCTTATAGATATACATAACCAGCACAACACCGTCGTTTATATAAAACAAATCCACTTCTGTTTTGTTCCGTAAATCCCATTTCCACACTTTTCCGTGAAGTTCTGATTCCTCCACGATCGGAGCCTCTCCGATTTTGCTGGTCAGTTCCTCCTGGATCGTATTAAAAGTTGTTCCCGGATTCTCTGTGTTATTACTAAAACTGTCATCTGTGAAATAATGCATAAAGCAAGTGCGGCCATATGCCACAACGATCAGTTCGCTTCCTTTGGTTTTATACCCAAAGGCTTCGCTGCTTTTATACATTTGACATGTTGCCACTCCAACCTTGGTAACTTCACCTGTTGGAATATATCCTGCTTTCTGCACTTTTTCATCCGCATATTGAAATGATGTATTCCCATGCAGAATTACTTCCCCGGGCAATACCGGCACACGCCGTTCACTGTTCAATGCACCATATGTATAGAATGCTGCAGCTATGATCAAAACAATGCCAACAAAAATGAGGACCTTTTTGATATCCATTCCGTACTCTTTGTTGTACCATTTTTCGTCCGTTCTGTTGTCCATTATGCTGCCCTTCCGTATCTGTCACCTTACTGGCGCCATTATATCTTTCATGCTTGCCGCAAGGCAACATCCTTTTACATCACAACCTGCATTCCGTCCATCGCGGCACCGATGGCCTTCCCGATGACAACATAAACCACCACACACGCCAGCACAATTGCCACAGACTTTAGCACCCCAGACTTCATAATCATCTTCATTCTCCGTTCAGTATTTACGCAAATCACATTTCCCTCGCCGTAGCTACCACATCATTCATTTTTTTATGAATGATTTCCGATAAAAATGTCATCCTGAGCAAGGGGTACGAAGGGAGCGCAGCCGAAGGATCTAGTTTTAAGTCTTAAGTTTTAAGTTCGTTTATTTATTATAAACGTACATCAGCATCAGGTTCTTGTCTCCCATATACAGCACCACAGCTTCGGTACTGGCCTTCAGCGTCCAGAACAGGTACTTCTCCGTTCCGTAACCGTCTTTCCCTTCCTCCGGTTCTTTGCCGATGATCTTTGTCAGTTCTTCCACAACCGTCTTGCAGATCTCTCCCGGGTTATCCAGGTTGGATGATTCCGTATCCTTGAACACGTGCACAATCTGCAGGCTTCGGTTTTCCGGGTTCTTGGTTTCCGACAGATAACTGTACTCCGTTGTATAGCCGCAGACATCCACGCCCTCGTAATACTGATTCGTCACATCCTTATACTGCCGGCTTAACCCCATTGGTTTAAACCCGGCGTCCTTCAGTTTCTCATCCGCCCTTTGAAAGCTCATACGCCCATTCAGGATCACTTCTCCGGGCAGCGCCTCATGCCTCTGCGTGCACCACCTGTATGTCATCCAGGCGAAGCATATGATCAGGACAAACACCGCCGCCAGTATCAGCGCCTTGCCTGTTTCCCGGCGTGTGTTTGTCTTTACGGGATCGTCATTCCTTCGCATGCCTTCACCTGTCCTTCTGTTATGATACTCTCATGATAATCTGCCTCCTGTTTCAATGTCATCACTGTGATGTAACAGCCATGTAAATTCAAAAAAAGAATCCTTTCTCAGGATTCTTTTTCCATATTCTTCCTGCTGTGCCGGTCACTTGGTATAGGAGTACATCAGTTCCCAGAGCCCATTCTGCATATAGCCCATGATTACCGTTGATCTGCCTTTCAGTTCCCAGTACAGAAAGCCTTCTTCCTCTGTCGGTTCCTTTCCCAGGCTTTGCGTCAGTTTCTCCCGGACGTCGGTAAAGCTCTTTCCGGGGTTCTCCATGTTTGTCAACGGGTCTTCCGTGAAACAGTGGATAATCGCCAGCATATTGCTCTTTTTACCAAGAGCAGTATACCCCAGTAAGCTGATATCCGCCTTATGGCCGTATACTTTCCGGCCCTCGTACCGCTGTACCTGCGCATCTTCCGGGGAAACGTCGCTTTCCACGGGCACAAACCCGGCTTCCCTCAGTTTCGCGTCCGCTTCTTCAAAACTGATATCTCCGTTCAGCAGCACTTCTCCGTCCAGTGCCACCTTCCGTTCAGTTTCCTGTGTTTCATTCCGGATCAGCGCTCCGCCCAGGATAACAACCGCAAGGACGAATATGATCACCCGCAGGTTGGTTCTCCCTCTTTTTCTGATCTTGTCCCTCTCCATAGAGAAATTGTCATAGTTCTGCATACGTCATTCACCTTTCTTCTTAAACCAGATCTCCCAGATACTTCCCACAATGCCTATGCCCATAACCACCATGCAAATGTCACCCAGCCAGGAAAGCCCCGGGATATAGCCTGTCAGCCACAGAACAAACCAGGCAATCAGCACCACTACCGGAAAAGTCAGCTTTGCGTCAGGCCTGATCCAGCGCCATTTCCTGGCATATCTTATTCCATCCGGCTGCGGATCAACAAAGGTTTCATCCTTAAACGTCAGCTGCTGTTTCTGCTCCATCTCATCCAGGAGTTCAAAGTTGGACCTTTTTCCGTTCTCAGACACGTTAACCCTCCGTAGTCACAGTAACTGTCATATTGGCTTGCTGCCATTATTTCATTTCACACTCACGAGTGTTACCAGTACTTCCGTCATCTTTTCCATCGCCTGCACCGGTATCAGTTCTTTCCTTCCGTGGAAATTGTATCCGCCGGTGGACAGGTTGGGACACGGCAGTCCCCGGAAGGACAACTGGGCGCCATCCGTTCCACCCCGAATGGCCTTCACAATGGGTTCCACACCGTTGTCCAGGAAAGCCGCTTTTGCCCGCTCCAGGATTTCCGGATGCTGCTCCACAATCTCCTTCATGTTCCGGTAGGAATCCCTCAGTTCAACCGAGACCGTTCCGTCCCCGTACTTCTTATTGAGCACTTCGCAGGCAGTGTTCATCATCTGCTTGCGGCCTTCCAGCTTGCGAATGTCATGATCCCGCAGGATGTACTTCAGTTCCGCGGCTTCCTCATTGCCGCTCATTTCCATCAGGTGATAGAACCCTTCATACCCTTCGGTATGCTCCGGCCGCTCCCAGGGCGGCAGCATGCCGGCAAACTCCATCGCCACCAGGGACGCGTTGATCATCTGGTTCTTCGCGCTGCCGGGATGGATATTCACACCCTTCACCGTTACCTTGCAGGATGCGGCGTTGAAGCACTCATATTCCAGTTCGCCCAGGGCGCCGCCGTCCACCGTATAGGCGAACTCCGCCCCAAAGCCGGGAATATCAAACAGGTCCGCGCCCCGGCCGATCTCCTCGTCCGGCGTGAATGCCACGCAGATCTTCCCGTGATCCGGCGCGTCCGGCGCCAGCATCTTTTCACACAGGGTCATGATTTCCGCAACCCCGGCCTTGTCATCCGCTCCCAGCACGGAATCCCCGGAAGTCACGATCAGATCCTGGCCTTTCAGGCTTTCCAGGAAGCTGAAGCCGCTGATCTCCACCCCGTTCTTCAGGCGGATCACGCTGCCGTCGTAGTTCTCAATCACCTGGGGCACAGTCTTTCCGGGCACTGCGTCTGATGTGTCCATATGGGCGATCAGCCCGATGGCCAGCGCGTCCGTCTTTCCCTTTGCGGGGATGAATCCGTACACATAGCCGTGCTCATCCATCCGGGCTCCACTTACGCCCATTGCCTGCATTTCCTTTACCAGCATTTCTCCCAGCACCTTCTGTCCCGGTGTGGAAGGGCAGCACTCATTGGCCTCACAGCTGGTAGTTTCCACCTGCACATATCTTAAAAACCGTTCTTTCACACTGCTCATGGATTGATTGCCTCTTTTCTTTTGCTTTCTCTGTTGTTGCTGCCGCCGTCAGAAGAGCAAGCCTTCCTTTCTCATCTGTTCCTCGTACAGCATGATCTTTTTCAGGTTTACCGTTCCCGGAAGGGAAAAGACCTTTATCTTCCTGATCCGGACATCTTCGCCGGAGTAATACCTGCAGAAAACAGTTTCGTCTCCCAGCTCAGACACCCGCTTATTCCCTGCTGTCAGCTTATACCGGTATGCCGCCTTTTCCCCGGGACTGTACAGGTAGCCGATGACCTTATCACCGCACCGAATACTCCATACCACATTGCCGAAATACGGCACATATCCGGCCAGCTGCTTCATCAGGTCCGAAAGACGCGCCTGTTCGTCCAGAACCAGATCCTTTTCCTCCGGTCCGGCGAAGTCATCTCCCAGGCACACGCTGGAACGTGTCGCGCGAATCCGCATATTCCTTGTTCCTCTCAGTTCACAAACAGGTTCTTGCGTCTGGCATAATAGGTGCTGTTGATCCCCAGCATCATGATGTTCTTCATGATATCCAGGAGCGTAAGCCTGTCAATTTTCGACTGCGGGAGAATCCTTCCCTGCCAGACCTGCAGAACCATGGGCACAATGATGCAGATGATATACATCACTTTCAGGGAAGAAGGACCCTCTTTCTTGTATCTCCGCAGCCTGTTATACACCGTGATCGCAAATACCCCGATGGCAATCTGCGCCACGCCGCAGAAAACAGTATAGGTCTGTAGTCCCTTAACCGTTTTGAAGAAAGCAATCCATTCCGGATCACGATACCGGTTCATATATCCGATGCCGGTGATAATGCTCCAGATGGCATTCACGATCAGGAAGAAGAGCAGAACCCTGTGCCAGATCATCCCCTGTTCGCTGTTGATAACCTTCTCTGCCTTCTTCGGCCTTTCCGGATGCCAGCGGTATTCTTCCGCAATACTGGGCTGATATGCCGCTGCCGTCTCTCCGTATTCCGCCCCGCAGTTAGGACAGTACTTGCTGGTGTCGTCAAACTCCGCGCCGCATCCTGCACACTTTTTCATTTCCGCTGCCCTCTTCCCTTGATTCTGGACTTAATTGACAAACAGTTCACTGCGTTTGGCGTAATATGAGCTGTTGATGATCAGCATCACAACCAATCCGATGATATAACAGCAGTTCCAGACATTGAACATATTCGTGTTCATAGCAGAAGACATCCAGCTCAAATTAACGATGTTGAGGACAATTCCCAGCACATACATGACCTTCAGGGAAACTGGTCCGTTCGACCTATATCCCTTCAGCCGTTTCCATACGATGACCTGAAATACGCCCATAGCAATGCGTGTCACATTCATAAACCGGTAGCTATTCACCAGTTCAGAATACTTGTTCTTATATTCTGTGATATCCATCAGTCCGCGAGGTGTCAGCACGTTCTCTCTCATGATAAAAACGATGCCTATCAGGACATTTAAAACCGCCCCGATGATCAGGAGTGCCAGCACGATACTATGCCATTTCATCGGATACTCTGCTGCCTTGGCTTCAGACACAGTGATCCCTTCACCGCTTTCATCCTGAAGCACAGTGTCGCAGTACGGGCAGACTTTACTGCTTCCCTTGACGGGTGCGCCGCAGCTTGTACAGTTTTTCATCTCCGGGCCTCCTGACTCAGCTTGAACACTCTGGTGACATTATAACTTGCCACTCCGCGGGTGTCGAGTAACAATCCTGTAAATTCGAGTGTTTTTAGTGTTTAGTGTTTGAGTGCTTTACCTTTCGTCATTTTCCCGAATCATACTTTGCTCCCGTTGCAAGGAACATCTTAACCTGCATGATGTCATCCTGAGCAAGGCCGCAGGCCGCGTCGAATGGATCTCCCCGCCGTTGCGATAATGTCATTCCGACTGTAGCGTCAGCGAAATGGAAGAGTCCCTTACTCAGTGCCGCAGGCACAAAAAAACTGCAGACACTTTCTGTCCACAGTCACTTCGCATCTTAATGCTATCACGCAAAACCACTTTACGCAACTACACGTTACTATACATTACTATACGATTTAGAGAATTATCACTTTCTGCCCACAGTCGCTTCACATACTAACATTATCACATGGCAAGGATACCGTTCAAGTGATTTTTATGGAATTATAGTGAAGTATCAAAATCGCCCCGCCGGAGCGTCCACCCTGTCATCTCAACCAATGCGATATGTTTCCGCGATGGTGTCATTCCGACCGACCGAAGGGAGTGGAGGAATCCCTTACTACGTCCGAAGGACGCTTTATTTTTCAGTTTTCAGTTTTAAGTTTTAAGTATTAATTGGTTTCTTCCAGGTATCTTACCTTTTTTCCCGTCTTCTTCGCGTACTCAATCTCCGACCTGGTGCTGCTTCCGATATATCCCCCTACGTTAATCACATAAATCTCATCCGCCATGTCGATCTTCCGCTTATGCATATCATCCAGCATTTCCTTGGTGCCTTCTGTCCAGACCTCATTATCCCCGGAGTGTCCGAACATGCCTACGCTGATAACAATATTCCCTTCCAGGGTCAGCCGTTTCTGGGCTTCCATGAATTCATCCTTGAAGCGGGTACTTCCACAGAGGGTAATCACTTTATACTTTCCAACCATGGTTATAGATCCTCTCAGTTCACAAATATATCCTTGTGTTTGCTATAGTAAATGCTGTTGACAACCAGCATCAGAATATCAGGCAAAAAAGAATCAGCTATTCCCGTCATCGACAGATCAGCATTCGGTGATATGGAAACCAGCCACATCGTAAGGATCAAAGATCCTGCAATACTCATCCCGTACAGTATCTTCACAGATCCGGGACCGCTTCTCATATACTTTCCCAGCCGGTATAAACAGATCACTGCGAAAACGCCAATGGCTATATTCTCTATCCCAATACCAAGAAACAGATTCCTCACTGGAACCATACTTTCAGGTACATCTGAGTCAACATAACCTCTCAGTATGGAAAGGCCCCTGATCAGGCAGCGTACAGCCCTTATCCCCACAAGGAACAATACAATCTTATGCCATAGCATCATCCCTTGTGTATTGTTTATTATCTTCTTTTCCTTCTTCGGTTGCTCCGGCTGCCCGCCGGATTCTTCACTGTTTCCGGCAGGACGTTCCTCCGGCCCGTACTCCGTTCCGCAATAAGGGCAGAATTTGCTGGTATCGTCAAACGTCGCACCACAGGCTGTGCATTTTTTCATAGCTAGCCTCCTGGGTAAGATGTGAAACAATTCTGGAGACATTATAGCTGGAGAGATGGTGGTGTGTCGAGAGATAATACTGTATCCTATTATCCTCCCATATATTTTAGTAATACCAATTTATTCGACTAATAATCACTGAAGGCACCCCATCTAACACACCCCAAGAGGAGTATTCTTCATTAACCTGGCCTTCTACTGTTATGCTGGATATTCTATTAATCATTCCTAGTAAGTCCTGTGTTTTATTGTCCCATCCCCAACTCTTATAATCTTCCAGGACAATCTCAACATAAGAGTTACCTGAATAACACAACAAATACACATCACAATTATCATTGTTCTGTGCCAAACTCTTTGCGATTAAAGTATTTTGAAAATTACCATCTCCTATATCAATTGTCCAGTTACCAATCTTCAACCCGCTTAATTTTACATATTTTCCTTTATAAAAATTCTTGCTTCCATTAAGTATTGAAATACTTATGGGTTTATAATACGGAGATACATATTGGCTCACTAGATTTGCATTACTTTCAACTGTATATTTCTTTGCTATAACTTTATAAGTATAATAATTGCCAGTTTCAACTTCTTTATCTACCCATTTGGATTGTGTGGTTGTCCCTAAAAGAATTGAACCTCGCCACACTTCATAGTTAATTGCTCCTTTTACCTTTGACCAAGTGATTGTTACAGTATCGTTTTTTACTGACATCTTCAGATTGCGAGGTTTCTCTGGTTTTTCAACGTTTAAAGAGATGATGGCATTATATTCATCTTTAGTAATAATACCATCTTCCCGCAATCCAAGAGCTTTTTCCGCTTTCTTTATACTGTTTGTATATTTATTTTCATATACACTATGCTTCTCTGTTAGTTTCTGAATAAATGAAAGATCCGTAAGTTTCTCCAGTAATGCCTGAACGTTACTGCTATCATCTCCCGTACATATAGCATCTGATAATTCCATATATTCATCTATTGTAATAAAACCGTCGTTATTAAATCCAAAATGTTCTTCTATTGTTTGTACATATGGGATGTACTCTTCTTTGTAGATTTTAGTATCAATTTTCCCTTTTGTTTTGATACCAAGAAGTTTTATATATACCAATATTTCTTCTACATGATCTCCTTGACTTTCTGGTTTTATCAATTCATACTGTCCAAATTCATCTGCATAATATTGTATTACTGTTGCGATATTCCCTTGTTTTACCAACTGATCTATCCGTTGTTTTTTTACATTCAACAATTGCTCTTCAGAATCAAGATAATCTTCAGCCATTTGATAGTATTTTATTGCTACAGTCAAATTGCTTTTCTGCTTAAACTGTGCTATTGCATAGCATATTTTCTTATACAACTCTATTGCATTAGAATTAGACTTATATGCATCAAGCTTTACGAGAAGACTTTCTAAATCCGTACATTTTTTCTCTGACATTGCTTCAGGGTTTGTATAAATACTTTCATATTTGTACTGTATCTCTGCAACGCTTGCCTTAACAACCATTTCATCTGCATCACCGAATCCAGAAATCTGCTTATATAGTTTTATTGCTTTTTCGAAATCATTATTATCAAATGCTTCTTTAGCCGCAAGGTAAACCTTGTCCTTTTCTTCTTCCTCAATAGATTTGATTCTATCTTTTGCATCTTTATAGTCTCCAGCTTTAGAAAACAGCTTCTTAGCATTATCTTTTTCACCATTCTCTATAGCCATCTCTGCTTCTTCATAATATGATCTTAGGATAATAGTACTTGCATCCTGATAATCCCCTACCTTGTCCAATGTTTTTCTGCATTGTGTGTAATCCTGCTCATTCAACAAGCTTAGTCCTTTAGCATAGTATACTGCTTTTATCTGCTCAGTTGCATCCGAGTACGATCCAGCGTTCTGGAATGCTTCCACTGCTCTGTCAAATTCCCCATCATTGAGGAGTTTAACACCCTCATCATAAAATGCTTTTAAATAACGGGTGTTCTCTCCTTTAATCTGCTCTTTTGCATCACTGTAATCCCCTGCCATTGTAAAGGCTTTGACTATGTCATCGTGATCTCCATTATTGTCTTGTAAATAAATACCCTGTTCATAATAACATTTGCTTATTCGGGATTTTGCCTCCACATGATCTCCTGCATTGGTTTTATATGAACCGCTGTTATATGATCCAAGTGCTTCCAGAATTGTTATAGCTCCGGCATAATCATTTTCTGATTCTTTTTCAATTGCCACATTAAGTGATTCAATTAATTGTATATGGTTCTGACCACACTCTCCACAGAATTTGTTGCTGCTATTGATCTTGCCGCATACGCATATCCAATATGGTTTTTCAGCTCCACATTCCTGGCAGTATCTGGTTGTATTCTCTTTTCCACAATTCAAGCAAATCCATGTTTCTGTCGTTGAAGAAGATTTCTGAGACGTCACTTCTTTATCTGTTGACTCAGTAGCAGCAATGTTATCATGCTTATACACACCTGAAAAATCCATTTTGGCGGTGTGTTTATGATCACGAAATGTATATTCTTTACCATCCCAGGCATTATACATAGCCTGTGCCACAGCAATATTCACAGCAAAATTAAGATTCTGAGCGTCTGTACTCTCTCCGTACTCGTCTTTGCTTTTATATATTGCCGATGTTACACCTATTACTTTTCCATCATCATTAAATAAAGCACCTCCGCTGCTTCCAGGCGAAATCGGTGCAGTAATCTGTATCTCAGGTATTCCTTCTGTAACAAACTGATAACTGACAATGCCTGTTGATACAGTGTTCTTCAATCCTTTAGGACTGCCAATAGCTACCACTGGAGAACCTCGTTTTAATTGATCATCCGGATACAACTCCAGTGCTTTCAGTTTTGTTTTCTCAGAGAAACGCAAAATCGCTATATCCGAGTTTTCATCTGCGCATAAAACTTTGTCCAATTCATATGTATTGTCATCATCATCTGACGCAATAACAACTCTCGCGCCATCAATTACATGGTAATTTGTTATAAGTGTTGAACTATCAAAGGCAACAAACCCACTACCCGTTGCAAACGGTTCTTCATCAAACATGCTCTCATAAACATATATTTTTAACACAGATTTAGCAGCTTTCTCGATTGCGTCCGCATCACTTGAAAAGCCTCCAGCCAATGTACAAGAAGCTATAGCAATACACAGTATAATGATACCCAAACTGATTAAGAGTTTCCTCATAGAGATTCCCCTCTCGCCATGGTATGATCTGTTATCTAAAGGCGTTTCTTCTTTACTTCTACATAGTTTCTAGTTGGTTTTATTCATCATATCATACAACAATGTATCAATAAAGGTTTTTCATAAATATATAAAGAAATCGTCGTTTCAATGCGACGATTTCCTATAACTTATTACTCATTTATTTGTTCGATTCCGCTATCAACATTATGATTATCTGTTGAGTTTGAATCTTCGTGGTCTCTTTTACCCAGTTCGGTCATACGTATTGTCCCATAGATCATATTCAATACCTTTATACAATCTAAGCGTGTATATTCTCTATTGCTTCGTCCGTGTACTATCCAGTGACGATTTAATAACTCTGGTTCTTCTTTTTTGAAATCACTATCACTGCCAAATGAATCAAGAGCGTCTTTATATGTTAATAACAAAACATAATCTTCTGCTTCGAGATCGTCTATATAAAAGTCGCCTCTCTCTTTGATTCTTTGATGTATTGCTTCCACGCGTGGTTTAATATGCACATTCTTAATTTGTTCTGATCCTTCGGATAGCATCCTATCCAACACTATTGTAAATGTCAATATTGCAGAATTATATTCATTTCGATATAAAGCAGATACACCCTGTTCAAAAGTTAGATTATGTGCCATCCCATTTCGGATTAAATCTATCGTTTCTTTTACAAAGTCATCATTCTCTATGTACTTTTCAATTGCGCCATCAATCACATAAGACTTACCTGCCGTGTTTACCTCTTCAACCAATTCTATAGAAACTTTCTTCCTCAGCACATATTGATTTTGCCCCAGATTATTAACCGCTTTATGTGTTGCAGAAATCTCGCATAGCTTTTCTAAGGCCGGCAAATAATAATCTATGTTAGCTTTTATCGTTTCTGATATTTCTTTATAGGGTTGAAAAAGCGTTATCAATGCTTGTCCAATTTGTTGAACATCAATAGATTGTATGCTTTTAAATATCGGTAAATCTTCTAAAGCCTTTACTATTCCCACAAGTGCTTCGTAATTGTTTGAATTCAATATCATCACAAACCTTTCAATTACCTTTTACGCACCCAAAGCATTTGCATTAATCTGATCAATGGTCTTCTTTATTCCAGCCCACATTTCCATATCAAACACATCCACAATACTTCCCTGATCAGTAAACGGAGGATCCTGCAATACAGAGAAGTCCTTCAGCATACCATTATGCACGATATACTCTACAATCTGGTTCACAAAGTAGATCTGTCTGCTGTCCAGCTGTGTGTTACCCAGATATTCTGCAAAAGCTGTTTTAGCTGCATTCATATCCAGGCCAACAATACCGCGGACAAACTCGCCCAATGGTACAGAACCAATTTCTCTCTCATAATCCTGCTTGCTGCCGATCTCGCTCCACAGGATTCGCTCCAGTTCTGAAACGTCCTGCTCTGTCAGCGGAATATTACCCTTCAGTTTTGCAATGACCTCCTGATCCTGGTGTTGACGAACATAGAACTCTGCTTTGGCTTTATAATTTTTCAGGTCATCGCTTTCCAGTTCAGACTGTTTCCAGTCTATAGCTAGTACTTCATCATCGAAATTCGTTTGGTAGATGATCTTCTCTACAGGAATATACTTGATCAGATCACGAAGGCTCTCCCGGATATGCTCAAACTCATTAATTCCCGCATTGTCCAGGTAGTCGGTATGTAGGATCTTGTTAATCAGATCACTCTGAGCCATAATCTCCGGGATGTTTGCAACACCCGCAATAGCTGAAACCTTGTTTAGCAGATCATGACGGGCTCTGGAGTATTTTTCTCCCATCAGGTATGCCAATTCAATTCCATACATCAAGGCATCAAAACGTAAGGCTTTGGGATCATCCTGTTCCGGCTCAATCAACGGTGCCAGTTCGTCTTTTATATCCAGCGTGTTTTCATAGGTCAACGCTTCATAATTTACCGGATCTCCATACTGTTCCACTGCCTTCAGATGCTGCCGCACTGCAAAGTGCTGCCGATCCAGTGCTTGGTCTTTCTCCAGCATATCCTGTACCAGTGTTTCACGGAAGGTCATCAGCGGTTCAGTCTGATAAGCCAGATCCTGAAGTTTATAAGCAATCTGGGCTTTCAAGAAGAAAAGCGCACCCGCCAGTGCCATGGTATTGGTTGTCGGCCGTCCTTTATTCATCCGGAAGAATTCAAAGTTTCCGCAGAAGTCAAAGATATAGAACTTGCTCTTATCCTCCCCATCGATCAACCCGGGACAAAGCCTGGTTCCGCGGCCAATCATCTGCCAGAACTTAGCTTTACTCATCACCTTTTTGAAGAATACCAGATTCAGCACTTCCGGCACATCGATACCGGTATCCAGCATATCCACAGATATAGCAATCTGAGGGAGCTTGTTGGGTTCAGAGAATTCGTCTATAGCGCTCTGAGCATAGGTCATATAGTTATCAATGACCTTTGCGTAATTCGTCAGGTTTGGATAACTCTTGCCGAATACTTCCAGTACTTTTTCCGCATGAGTATGATTCTTTGCAAAGATAATGGTCTTACCGATCTTATTTCCGTAATCGATCTTCAATCCATTTTCCATCAGTATACGCAGTACTTCGCGAATAGTATCCTCATTGAAGATCCATTCGTTCAGAGCAGAGGATTCGATGCTTTCAGGAAGATCACCGTTTTCGTCCTCAAAAGTATTTTCATAAGCTTCTTTATCTTCATCCGACAGCTCATCATATACAATACCCTGCTGGATGAATTTCAGTGTTGTTTCCACACTGATAAAGTCCACCAAATATCCGTCTTTTACAGCCTGTGCCAGTTCATATCCATAGGTAGGCACACCTTTTTCAAGGTCAAAGATATCATAAGTGTTTTTATCAATATCATCTTTAGGTGTAGCAGTAAGGCCCACCAAAGGAGCATCAAAGTAGTTAAAAATGTCCCTGTACTTGTTATAGATAGAACGGTGTGCTTCATCACAGATCAGCAGGTCAAAATGCCCACTGGTGAACAGTTTTTCTCCCTGTTCATCGTGAATTGTATCAATGCAGTTGAACATTGTCTGATAAGTCGAGAAAACACAGCGAGCATCACAGTTCTCTTTATCTTCACAAAGATTCACCACGGACAGATCAGGCATCAGATTGACAAAATTCCGTTTTGCCTGGATCACCAGCGAGTTACGGTCTGCCAGGAAAAGAATGTTCTTCACCCATCCTTTTTCAAGCAGTACTTTGCACAGGGCAATCACCGTGCGGGTTTTGCCGCTGCCGGTAGCCATGACCAGCAAAGCCTTCCTACGGTTCTTTTCATCAAAGTTTTCACAGACAGCCTTGATTGCTTCTTCCTGATAATAGCGTCCGGCGATCTTCTTATCTACCTGTACATAGTTCAGCGGTAAACGCATCCGTTGCAGGTTAAACAGTTTCTCCAGATCCCGCTTGCTGTAAATCATGGCAACCCTGCGTTCCGGATACTTGTTGTCTACAATCCTGGTTTCAAAACCATTGGTCAGGAAAACAACCGGCCTACGATTATGTTGTTTCTCCAGCAAATCAGCATACAGTTTCGCCTGCTGGCGTCCCTTTGCCACATCAACGCAAGTGCGTTTGGCTTCGATCACAGCCAGTGCCTTACCATCATCCCCATAAAGTACATAATCCGCATAGCCCACTTCGCTCTTGTTGGGCATACCAGGCAGTTCCACTTCGTCCAGCCAGTCTTTTCCCTTAGTCCAGCCTGCGTCCTGAAGCATAACGTCGATATAGAGCTTCCGAGTCTTATATTCAGATATTTCAAGAGGCTTGGGCGTATATGTCTGCTGTTGTTCTTCTCGTTTGGCTGTCAGTTCTTCCCGAAGCTTTGCGTTCTCCTGGATCAGTTCTTCCAGCTTGGTTTCGGTTTCCGGAGGCAATACAGCTACAGGTGCAGTCTGTGCTTCCAGCAAAGCCAGATCAAACTGGCCGGATGTATAATTATCGCCATAGCAATAGGCTACATAATCCAGGAACACCCAAAGATTCTGAAGGCACAATGCTGCCTGTTCTTTGGTAATCTTCTTTGTATCATGAGCGGCACTGTTTCCAACCTTACGGATGAAATCCAGTCTACGGTACAGGTTATCATCTATGATCTCTCTGAATTCCTCTGTACTCAGCAAACTGACCAACTTATCATCCCAAGGCATAGCAAGAGCACTGTCAACAGAATACATCCATTTGACAGCATTCTCCATCGCCCGCCGACATGTCATCACACAGGCTGCAGGATCTATGGAATAGATCTTTTCAGCAGCAATGGCCGGCTCAGCGAAGGAAACAAATCCTGGGTTGGCTGTGAGGAAATCAAAGTTGGTCATGGGATCACCTCTGGCAAGAGCTTATGTTTATCATCAAATTTATATTACTCTTCCTTTTTTCGAACAAACACTTTCTTTGTGTTTTCGATTATGAAAATTCTTGGAATAATGCTTGTTAACTCTGTTTCAGTATATTTTGAATAAGATGCTAGTTTTTTTCTCTCTTCATCTTTTAACTCAGACCATCGATTAATGGAGATCATATTTGATGGATTCTTATTGTAACAATAATCAATAAGAAAATGATTTTGACTGCTTTTTAGCCATTTCATTAGCGAGCTAAACCATCTTGCATCTGTAATCCCCATAGACATACCATATAGACAAATTATGTTACTATTCATAATCATCTGTTCTGCATCATCATACCACAATACACTTATCTCATTTATACTTTCAGATTTAATCATGATGCTTCTAAATTGTTGATTTTTCAATAATTCTTGATTTGCAATTTGGGTTTCATCATTTACGCCAAAGATAGGATACTCAGTCATTGTTCCATGGATATGTATTATTCTATTCATGAACATCCGACGATCAATACCAGAAGCACGCCAAGTGTGTATTGCATTTTTGCCATATTTAGAGACATATTTATCAAGTACACTAGTGTAATTATAGGTTATAAAATTGATTTCAATATTGTCATTCATTCCTGTTGGATAAATATTTTCAATTTGTATTTTTTCTTTCGGGCGAAGTTCAGAATAATATGCGGACAATCCGTTAACAAAACCTTGTAACTCTTGATTGATTGTCTCCGAATCAATTCTAGCTTCTTCCAATCTTATATATTCCAACAATTTAGTACGTGCATCATTGTAACACTTTATAAAGTCTTGGACAGTCTCCAAAGTAAATTCAGTGGTATACTGCCCTAGACCTTTTTCAAAATCCGACCAGTATTCACCGTTGGTTAGCATATCGTCTTTTATATGCTTTTTGAAAGCAATTATAGTAGCATCGTCACATGGTTGATCACAATACCAATCTTTAAAATCTCTATATGACGTTTTCAGCCCCATTGAAATATCGAAACCATTTCCAATCAAAAAAGTCACTTTCATATCAGTATCACCTCATAAAATAGATAGAAGAAACAACATCAGCATTTTTCTTTATGGAGCTGAACTAAGAATACTATATTGACCGCCACTAATCCTATAACATATTTAGCATAACTATCTGGTATGTCTATTACTTCTTCTCCTTGCCCATGTCCTGAAGTTCTGTTTCGCACCATTGGCGCACCACTGACTAATGCTGTAGCAACAGCATTTAGCTGGCTTTCAGTGTATTCTGGAAAAAAGCAATTGGATTTCAATATTTCAATAAGTTTCTTCGCCGAATCCCTTTCATGATCAAACGCGTATTTATTCTTCAAACAAATGGTTTTCATTGTGCTTTCGAAAGCCTTCTCGGCCTCTATTATAGCCACTTTATTTTCTCTATTTCTAAGAGCTTCAAATGCATTTTTATACTCTTCTTCTGCTCCTTTGAATCCATTAGCATGTAGTAGATTCAATGCTGGTTTAATATACTCTTTATGTATAAACATATCATTAATGGGAATCAATTCCCCACTAATAAACTCATACCCATATTTATGTTGTTGAAATCTATAGTTCAATTCAGCAATAGAGTTTTTCACATATGCTTGTGTTTGCGTATAGTGTAAATTAGTTGCAAGTACCTCTGATACATGAAAAGCAAAATCTATGAAATCCAACAAATCTTCATCCGATGATTTATCAATATAACTTTCAATTTTACTAGGATAAAAGCTATGGTCATCATCCATATTTTTTATCCCTTTTTCTCTGCAAAACCTATTATGTATTTCCATCCATATGTTATCACTAGTATAGTATTTATTTATTTCATTAATCATATCCTTGATAATATAAAACACTTGATTTCTAAACGGCGCTGAAAAGTTATCATAAGTATATACATCAACTTCTTCTGTTTGCTTTTTATTCCGTTCTGTAAAAAGCTTAAACATTAGCTTCCTCCTTGATATACAGCGTCCTCAAATAAATCAATTTGAATTATTCTATTCATGAACAAAAATCTTGACTAATCTTCTCCAGCACTGAAAAAATCTTTTCAAACTCAGCAAATGATATATCCTTGAATCCTTCTCTATCTTCTTTAATTGCATCAACAAAGCGAGCTTTTGAAATACTATAATCCCCCGTACCATCTAGATTTGTCACATATGCATTTGATTCATGTTCTATTATTTTTATGGTTTTTGCTACTTTTGCTCCATCCTTATAATGATATGGCTTCTCGATGTGAATTCCTGTCTTGTGGAATTCGTTTCCTATAAACAACCTTTTGCCATCTAATTCTAGTTTTATTTCATTATCTGTAAAATAATGTTCTATTGATATTTGATCCTTTTCTCTTCTGTTATGAGGAACTGGAATAGCAAAAGCATATACATTGTCTATAAATTTTTCATATTCCTTTAGTCGTATATCTGATTGCTCATCTCCAGATTGTGATAATAATTTTGTATCTCTGTCAAACATGCCTATAATCGGAGATGTGTGTTGTTTGTTGTCTCGTAATTCCCGTAAATACCTCAACAACACATCATTGTTTGATGTTTTATCACACGCAATTGGCTGAATATTCCAATTGGCAAAGGAAGTCTTTCCCAATTTTTGTATTGCAATTTTGAGTAAATCAGCGTCTGTCTTTCCCTCGGTCAGTATTGTCGGAACAGTGATATTCACCAGTTTCCTTCTCAATCCTTCTATTTCTGCGTCTTTTATCTCATTTTCATCTTCTAACTCTCTAACTTTATCAATAAAATGTTTATATAATTCTATATATCCTAGTTCTTCATCCAACCCAGTATTCTTGTCTAGAAGCGCTGTCCTGCCGTCTTGACAGCCTATTATTTTGATGCTTTTTATATTCGGCTTTTCTTTAAAGAACGATGGGGAATGACTTGTAATAAATATCTGACTATTCTTACAGTAACAATTCTCAAATTCATCTGCAACTTGAATACAACGTCTATACTCATATGAGTTTTCAGGTTCTTCAAATCCCCAAATGTACTTGTTCTTCGATTTCGTTGCCACATAATTCAGTATTTTGGGAATATAGTGTGTTCTAATCCCATCTCCTCTTTTGTCAATAGCTACTGTTCCTTTTGCATTTTTTGTTTTTACCTCTGTATTTATCTGCAGCAATCCTTTTGCATAGTTTAGAGTATTCGGCATCTCAACATAATTGTTTATCCCCGTCGCAGTATAAAAATCATCTTGCAACTCTTTAATAATACTCTGAATTGCCTTGTTTGCAGCATCAATTGGGGCGTCAAGTATTGGTTTGTTTTTTGAATCAAACAGACTATTTTGTAATACATTTAGCGCATAACTAAATATGCGTTCATCCTTAATTGCAGGTATATATATAAATTTTATCCTATTTAGAAAAGTACTTAAGAACGTTGTCGTCGTCTTTTCAGAATATTTTATACCTTGCTTACGCGCATACTGCTGCATTCTAGTCTGAACGTCTGACGTTGTTTTAGGTTCCATGGAATGCATGTCCCATCTCTTTGTAACAGTAAATGTAGGGGGCAATGAGTTCTGCATCATATCACCGCGTTTAAAACGTACCGATATAGAAATAAACTGTTGACCACGTATTGTATCCTTGCGAACATCTTCTTTTCGATCCAAAGAATAATCATCTACAAAATTATATAGTTGTAAATAGTCTGTTTGTTGATTGAAAAACAAATTTAGTGCTTTAAGAATATTGGACTTTCCAACATCGTTTTTTCCTGCGAGTACTGTTATATCCTTACAATTGTCAAGAGTTAATGTATATACTGATCTGAAATACCGGATAGTAATGCTATCAATCAACTGCATATTATCACCTCAACCAAAGTAGTCTTGCATCAAACTATCAAACATCATTTGTGTTTCTTCCAGTGCTTTCTGAACAATAACTTTTGATTTGTCGACCTGGGAGACGAAGTCAGCAAAGTGTTCCTGCTGTTCAATTGGAGGAACTATGAATTCTTTATCTTCCAGTTTGGATTTCGACAGTATGCCCTTCAAAGCCATACTGATGTCCTCGACAAGATACTCCTTTGACAGTTGTAACATCACGTATAGAAAGAGTGTGTTGTACGATTCAGGGATGATAGCATTGATCTGTTGGTTAAAGGATACCGTTCTGTCAGTAACACATACTCTTCCGATACTCGCAATGCTTCCTGCAATACAAGCCATAAGTATAGAGCCGCTGTCAACCGTTCTTCCGACTCTCATACCCTCTTCTGACAGAGATTCAGTCGCCTTTGTTGGATGTAGTTGACCTGCAACAATATTGTCTGTTTTAATCCATTCTATATGATGGCCATAATGCTCGGGAACTGACCTGGAAGGCGTGTTGCCAGTTACAATGTTGCAAGTCAGCTTCAACTTCTCCTTCTTATAGCCATACGGGTTAAGTATTATATCGCCAAACATCTCGACAAATCGGGCTTTGATGAGGGAATCGAGGGCACGGAGCTGGCGCTGGCGTTGGCTGATTATCCTATTGATTGCATCAAGCAGATCTGCAATCGTCTCCTGTTCTTCAATATTTGGGACGTTGATTACTATTTTCTCGAGACCTGCGTTTGTTATTGCTTTTTGTGTAGCTCCGGAGCAGTGCTTATCTTTTTGTGCAAGAAACATTTGACTTGTGAGCAGATGATAAAGGCACCTCTCTGTTAGTATACCTTTCTTCGGCCGCACAGCACAAAACCCAGTCGAATAGATACTCTCGGCAAGGGCATCCGTTACTAATAGTGTTTTCTTTGTGCCCTGCATCTTTGCAAACAGTACATCGCCTGCAACAGCTACGAGATTAGCTCTTGATGGTCTTCCAGCATAATCAACGGTCTCCGTGTCGGCATCAACTATGTGATCTATATCTATAGCTCCAGTGCTAACGTATTTTTTCGTACCTGGAAAAGGTGGGCAAGCTGTTCCTACAACATCGACACAATCAACAAATGTGAGATTTCGCATCTCATCACCCCCATAAATCCAAATTTACTGTTTCAACAGTTGTTCCAGTTCATCCATCTCTATGTTGATTTGCTTTTCCAATTCTCTCAGTTCAGACATGATCTGCTCTGTCGGTGGATATTCCACAGGTTTATATTCAGTCTTCTTATATTTGTTGATCGACAGATCATATTCATTCTGGACAATTTCATCCTTAGATACTAAAAAAGATTGTTCTGTGCGTTCACGATTTGTTTCACTTTTCAGATTGCCAAATCTCGCAATGATATCCGGAATATCGTTTTCTTTTGTTTCTGAACGCTTATCATCCAAGGTGAAGCCATCGGCTTTCATATCATAAAACCACACATTGTCAGTTCCGCCATGGTTGGTTTTTGTGAAAATTAACACTGCCGTGCTTACACCGGCATAAGGTTTAAACACACCTGAAGGCATTGAGATGACTGCTTCCAGCCGGTTGTTCTCAATTATTTCTTTCCGGATAGCTTTGTGTGCTGTTGAGGAGCCGAACAATACACCATCCGGTACAATACAGGCACAGTGTCCGCCTGTTTTAAGCATTTTCAGGAAAAGCGCCAGGAAGAGGAGTTCTGTCTTTTTGGTTTTGCAGATTTTGAGAAGGTCTGTACTGACTGTTTCAGCATCCAGGCTACCTTTAAAAGGCGGATTTGCCAGAATCAGGGAATATTTCTCACGATCTGGGTTCTGGTCACTGAGGCTGTCACGATATTCGATAAAAGGGTTTTCCACGCCATGAGTCATCATATTCATAGCGCCAATACGGAGCATGGTACGGTCCATATCGAAGCCGGTGAACATGAGGTTCATGTAGTGGTCTTTGTTCTGTTTGTTGAAAAATACTTCTGACTTTTTGTTTTCCTTCAGGTAGTCACTGGCAGCTACGAGGAAGCCGCTGGTACCGCAAGCCGGGTCACAGATCAGGTCATCCGGCTTGGGCTGCATCAGATCTACCATCATCCGAATGATATGACGGGGTGTGCGGAACTGGCCGTTCACGCCAGCAGTGGACAGCTTTGAAAGCAGATATTCATAAACATCGCCACGGGCATCGGTATCGCTGATCTTTGCCATCTGTTCATAGATGCCGTCCATAGCTGTGACGATCTTATCCAGCATCAAGGGAGTAGGCACTTTGAAGATAGCATCACTCATGTATTTAGAGTAAGCGCTTTCCTTATCTCCATGCAGGTTCTTGATAAAAGGAAATACCCATTCCTGCATCACGCTATACATCTTCTGAGCAGGAAAATCATGGAACACACTCCATTTCATCTGGGTACCATCAATGGTCTGTGTACCAATCTGCACTTCCTCAGCAAAGATGCTCTCGAACGGCAATCCCAGCATGGCACATTCCTTTGCCCTTAGAGTATCGGTGGTATCCAAATCATGAATGAACATGAGGTAGGTCATCTGCTCAATTACGTCCAGAGGATTAGTCAGACCACCCATCCAGAATATTTCCCAAAGACCGTCAATCTTATTTTTCAGTTCCCCGGTAATCATGCTTTATCTTCCTCCCTGTGATCGTCACATCTGCTCTGTCTTCACCTTCGGTTCGCCAATCGCATGTTCCTGTAACAAGGGTGGCATTAACCGCTTTGACTTCGCTTTGCTCGTCAATCGCGGATGCTCACTCCCAGTTCCAGGTATAAGATGTATAGCGTCCGCCGCCAATCTTAATGATCTTTTTATCTGCAAGCAATTCCCGTAATGTTCGCTGAATGGTCACCTGGCTGATATCCGGGCACTGCTCCATAATCTGAATTTTCGTTATCTGTCCGGTAGTCCCCCGAATAATCTCAGCGATCCTTCCCGGCTTTGTCAGTCCTTTTGTGATCAAAATATCCACTCTGGAATCAAAGTCACGATATGCTGCAATGATGATTCCCAACATATACCGTACAAACGGCAGATAATCATTGGTACCTTCATGCCAGTCTGTAGAACTGGCTTGCAGTACTTCATAATAGGTTTCTTTACTATCCGAGATTATTTTTTCCAAGCTGATGTATTTTCCAACAATATAGCCGGAGCGATACAGAAGCAAAAGCGTCAACAAACGGCTCATACGCCCGTTTCCATCATTAAAGGGATGGATGCATAGAAAGTCCAGAATAAACATAGGGATCAGCAGGAGCGGATCTTTCTCCGGATCTTTGAGTGCCTCATCATATGCATTGCATAGTTCATCCATAGCTTGAGGCGTTTCCCAGGCAGAGACCGGAATAAAACGCGCTCTTTTTGTGCCGTCAGGCAGTTCTTCTGCAATAATGTTGTCTGCGTTTTTATAATTTCCACCAATAGAAGCATTACTAAACTTATACAGATCGCGATGAAGTTGAAGAATATGATTAGGTATTATACGAATATAATCATAATTGTCATGAATCGTTGTCAGGACATCCCGGTATCCGGCAATCTCCCGTTCATTTCTCGATTTGGGCATAGTTTTATCCCGCACGAGCTGTTTTAACCTTGCATCCGTTGTAATAATGCCTTCAATACGGTTGGATGCATCCGTACTCTGGATTTTTGCAATTTCCAGAAGCTCGGCAAGTACATCGGCATGTGCAGTTATAAAGAGATTCTGCTGCCCTTTCTGTTCATGGATTTGATTCGTAAAAGATACGATCTCCGGTGTCAGCAGTTTCTTGTATGTATTCTGATAATCAAAATTTCTCATCAATTGCCTCTTTCTGCATTTCAATTTAGTCATTTGTACACATTTTGATCAAATTGATTTTATATTTAATTTGATCAAAAGTCAATTCAATTTGATCATTTTGCTTTCAAATGATCAAATTGAATACGATTGTGATCAAATTGAAACCAGAAATACATCTTTCTATGTTGAGAAAAAAATGAATACAATCCCCTTAAGGTACAATTAAGCAACCCGGGTTATATTATCCCCGTCAACAGGGCAAACGGCCGACCCTGGTCTAGCGGATTCCATCACTTCCGGTTTTGTTTCCGCCGGTGTGATGTTTCTTCATACTTTCCCTTCCCCTTTTCCCTTTTAGGCAGCTGATTCGCTGCCTTCTTTTTTTCTGGATATGAAAAATCCCGGTAGCTGCCGGGATTCTGTGTTTGTTGGTTTGTAGTTTTTTGTCTGTTGTTCTTTTCAGAAGATCGGTTTGCTCTCTTTTCTTTCCTTCGCGAAGAGCAGGAGAGCGATCATGGCGCCGGCAATGGCTCCACCGAAGTGGCCCTGCCAGCTGACGTGGGAGGAGAAGGTGTAAAGGACGTTGCCAATGACCGCATGGAGGGCGTAGAGCATATAGAGGAACTTTCTGCGGGTGAAGATGCAGTAGAGGAGGTTGGCTGCCATCAGACCCCAGATGGCGCCGCTGGCACCGGCATGGAGGGCGTTGCCGCCCACGAAGTTGATGAGCAAAGCGGAACCGAGCATGGAGACCAGGTAAATGGCCAGGTACTTCCATCTGCCGATGCGGTTTTCAAAGACGAAGCCGTAGGTCAGCAGGGCATACATGTTGCCGATGAAATGCGGGAATCCCAGGTGCAGGAAGCTGCTCAGGATGATCCTGCCATACTCTCCATGCTGGAGGGCACCCTGGTACATACCAAAGTTCCGGAGTACGTCAGATTCTCCTCCGGCCAGCTTGTAGATGCCTGCAACAGCATTCAGGATTACCAGGATCAGGGTGACCCAGGGAAGCCGGATGGTATGTCCCAGGATCCGGATGCCTGTTTTCTTTTCCTTCGGGGCACGGTTAATCAGATAACCGGTATCCTGCCTGCAGTAAGAGCAGACCTTGGTACCCTTCTTCAGCGGCATGCCGCATTTCTTGCAAGTGATGATTACTGAACCAGCCATACTCGTCTCCTGTTGAGTTTATTTCCTAGGATCTGAATGCAATATATCATGCGGAAAGCTTGAAAACAACAGGTTTGGCGGGATTTTACACCAATGTTACGTCACTGCAATACTTGTAACGCGTCGGACGCGTTTGGATACTGTTTTTACCAATTCTGCAGTTTTTTCGACCACTTATGCAGGTTCAGTGGTTCCGGGGGTGTTCTGGGCGTATACTGTGTACGCAAGCAGAGAGTTTCTTCATGCTCTCCTTCTTATGTATGGAGGCAGTATTCAGGGATGCTGCCCCCTTTTCAATTGCATCATTTCCGAGTTCAATTTAGTCATTTTGGGGGGAAATGACTAAATTGAACTCATTTTTTAATTTGTATTGTTTTGTTAAGACTCATTTAAGGTTCACTGATTATATTACAGTTGTTCACAGGGGAAACGGCCGACCCTGATCTAGTGAATACCATCTCCCTGCCGGACCAGGGCTCCGGCAAAAAGATGTTTCTTCATACTCTTTTTCTCCTCCTTCAGGCAGCGCAGCAGGCGCTGTCTTTTCTTTATGCCATCACAAGGAATGAGCAGTTTTTCAGTCTGTTTGATCAATTCCCTTCCAATGATGCAGATAAACTGACCAGTTGTGCATGTTGGGTAGTATTGGGGTTCTTTTTTGTGTATGCTCTCTGCGTTGTCGGCAATAACTAAATACTTTATTGGGAGGGTCTGTCAATGAAAAGGTTCCTGGCTTTCCTGCTGGCGGGTGTGCTGGTTTGTTCCATTGCGGCAACAGCCCTGGCTGCCTGCACTCATTCGTATTTCCTGATTCACGAGACGGTTGCCGGTACTTCTTCCGTTCCCTACTGCATGACGACTTGTGAGTATAACCAGTATGTCCATCCTCATTTTCTGAACTATGAAGACAAGGTGTATGTGTACTACTGCCCGAAGTGCGGTGATACCTATACCAAGATCGTCAAGACGTTTATCAACCAGAGCTGCCCTTGCCAGCCCTGATTGTCAGCTGACTGTTTTCTGATCTTTGGCTCTTTTCCGGTTTCATGTAAACCGGGTTAAATCATTATTCTATTTAAGGAGGGGTATTCCATGAAAAAGTCTTTGGCTCTCATCTGTGCACTGGTGCTGATCTGCTCCATTGCGGTTACAGCTCTGGCTTCGTGCACCGGCCATCATTTCAACTTGGTATATCAGACCTCGAAATTCTATACCAAGCCCTACTGGACACAGTGCGCTAATAATCCTTATACCCATGCACATACCAGGAAATACAAAGATCTCATCTCTGTGTACTCCTGCCCGAACTGCCATGAAACCTACACCAAGACAACCACAACCTTCCTCAGCGAAACCTGCCCGTGCGCTCACTGAGAACAGGCTGCTTGCTGTCTCTTTTTCCGGTTTCCTGTAAACCGGGTAAATAATCATTATTTAGGAGGAGTATTCAAATGAAAAAGACTCTGGCTCTCATCTGCGCCCTGGTACTGATCTGCTCCATTGCGGCAACTGCTCTGGCTGCGTGCGCCAACCACCATTTCGAGAGAGTTTATCAGACCTCGTACTATTATTCCGATCACTATTGGACACAGTGCCCTAATAATCATTCTACCCATGCGCACACCAGGAACTACAAGGATCTCATCACTGTGTACGCCTGCCCAAACTGCCATCAAACAGACATTAAAACAGTCACCACCCTGCTCAGCGATAACTGCCCGTGTGCTCACTGAGAACAGGCTGATTGCTGTCTCTTTTTCTGGTTTCCTGTAAACCGGGTAAATAATCATTATTTAGGAGGAGTATTCAAATGAAAAAGACTCTGGCTCTCATCTGTGCGCTGGTCCTGATCTGCTCCGTTGCGGCAACAGCTTTGGCTGGATGCATTACCCATTATTACACGAAGGTTTACCAGACCACGAAATTTTATACCACACCAATAATGACAATGTGCCCGAATAATACGTCTGTTATGCATGCACACGTTAAGAGCTGCAAGGATATCATCACGGTGTATGCCTGCCCGAACTGCCATGATAGCTATATCGACACAAAGACAGTCACCATCAGTGTGACCTGCTCGTGCGCTCACTGAGCTGTCGGTTGTCAACATTCTGACTGATATTTGTATACCCTGTTAAGGAACGGCCCGTCTGATGCAGACCGTTTCGATTCAAAAAAAAGGAGAATAATACCATGAAAAAAAGATTAATTGCTCTGTGTCTCGTCCTGGTGCTGGTTCTCTCTATCGTAGGCACTACCCTGGCTGCCGGCCATTCCCACGTGTATGTGTTTAAGACAGTTGAGACATACCGTTCCACAAGGAACGGAAGTTATGTACAGGGATGCCATTCCTGCACTTATGCTCATTATCATAAGGTTCCAATTTATAATGTATATGCCGTATATGAATGCGACTGCGGCAAACTGTATTATCTCCATCTTGACACTATTGAAGGTGCAGAATACTGCCCCTACAGCCCCAACACTTGATCAACAGCCTGTTCAGCACGATGCGCCCATGCGTATCGTGCTTTCTTGTTTTCAGTGATTGATGTGAAAGGAGTATAACATGAAAAGAGCTATAGCGATCCTTTTGCTGGTTGTTTGTTTTGCATTACCCATTATCAGTGTGGTTGCTGAAACCTTCTACCACTGCACCATCTGCGGCGGTGAACACGCTGTAGGCGGACACAGATATGGTGTTACCAGCAGAGGAGATACGCCATATCACAACATCGTTGAAATCATCTATACCCATTGTCTGGAGTGTGGAGGAGATGCTGATAAATATGTTCTCAAAGTTGGACTGGAGAAACATACAAAGAAGAAAGGATCCGAAGGCACCTCATATTATCACGTGTCTCCCTACCTGACTATTGTATACGATGTATGTGAGTGCGGACAGCGCTTCAACCCGCGGGAAGTATATAGTTACTGAGTAAATTCAACGTAAAACAATATTTTCGGGAGTAAAAACATGAAAAAGCTACTGGCGTTTGTCCTTGCCGCGGTTTTAGTGCTGTCTGCTGTGTCGATATGTTTTGCGGCGCTGGCCTGCACTCATAAGAACTGTACCTACAGGGAAAGCTGGGTGAAGAAGGATGCTCCGGTTTACTGCGGGTTCTGCCAGTATAATCACGGTCCGCATACCCATATCCGGGAGTTCTGGAAGGTGACCGGAACGGACACCTGTGATTACTGTCATAAAAGCTGGGCAGTGTCAGAGTATACCGTGGATATCCGCACCTACTGCACCAGTGGACCGCATTAAGGTTGGCTGTTTCCCGGGATCCTTTTCAGGATCCCTTTTTGTTTTTCTTTTTCCTTTAAGCTTCACTTAAGGTTCCCGGGATATACTGTCCTTGTCAACAGGGACAACGGCCGGCCCTGATCTAGCTTATCCCAATACTGCCGGCGGAATTCGGCAGGATGTTTCTTCATACATCTCCCTTTTTTCCCTATCCCCTTCCCCCACAAGAGCGGCACCGGTTTTCCGGTGCCGCTCGATTTTGTTTTTTTGGTTATTGGGTTTATTGGGTCGCAATTCTGTTCATATTCTATTATAATTCATATCCGGATGAAACCTGTGATCATTGCGTGTTGCTTTTACTGGAATATCTTAAGGTGGTGTTTCCCATGAGCAAAAAAATGAAGGTTGTGTTTTGTATCCTTCTGGTGCTTTTCCTGCTGTCCGCCGGACTGGCGGGTTATCTCCTGTCCGGGTACGGCAGCTGGCTTACCTATACGTCCTATCTCCAGGATCCAGAGCAGATCTATACCATGGAAGCCGGGATCATCCGGTCACTGTCTGAATTCCGGGACGGAGAGAACTGCCGGATTACCTATGATTTCGATAACGCCGAGTACAGCAAGCTCATTGCCCGTCACGGAATAGACAAGACAGCCGGGAACGGATCGGAGTTTGAAAAAGCCAAAGCGCTCATGAACGAGTATGCGGGCAGGCTGCGCCATCAGTCCAATTATGACAACCATATTGAAATGAATGCCCTTTCGCTGCTGGAGTACAGCCTGGATAACAAGTCCCACGGGATCAACTGCCGGGCCAAAGCCCAGATCCTGAATGAGATGTGTCTCGCCCTGGGGATCTATTCCCGGAAGGTCTGGATTAATCCGAACTCGGTCTATGATTCAGACTGCCATGTGGTAAACGAAGTCTGGGACAGCAAACTGAACCAATGGGTTATGCTGGATATCACAAGCAATTTTTACTGGGTGGATGAAAGCGGAAAACCCTTGTCTGTGCTGGAGATCAGGGAGCGTATCGCGAACAAGGAATTCTGCACGCCTGTTTCACCAGCCGACAATTTAAAGGATTTAAACAAATCCCTCCGGCAGAACTATGAGAACTTTTTGTACATTGCCAAAAACATGGTCTACATGCATTACTGCACAGACAACAGCACAGGAGAAACAGAGCAAGTCTACATCCTGTTTCCCAAGGGTCTGAAAATCAATGAGAATGCGCGTCTGATCCCCGTCTCTGTGGAATCCATTACAGCTTCACCGGTAGAAAGTAATTCATAACCGGCTATTTAGTTTTTCGCTTTCCCTGTTCAGTATATGGTTCTGTCGTTGATACTGTCGAACAGTTTCTTAAACTTTCCTTTATCCCTTTCCAGGCAGACAAGATAAAAATCCGTATGGCATTCCGAATCCACGATGGGGATATTCACTCTACCCGGCACTGAATTACCTTGCCGGATAAAATAACTTGAAGCAAAAACCGGATAATCAGATCCTGCTGCCAGCTCCGTGAAAGCACTTCGGTCAACCTGCAGCAGGTATTTTGTATTCGGCGTTTTATCCCGGTGGAAGTTAGCCCAGAACCCGATATTGCTGAACAGCAGGATGGACAGTCCATCCAGATCCTTCAGGTGGATTTCAGGATAGAATGTCAGCGGATTGGACGGGCTGACGGAAATAAAAAGATCCTCGTGTCCGCACTTCTTACAGAAAAACTCGTCCCCCTCCGGTCGGCAATGCATCACCGCCAGCTGATAAACACCCTGCCGTAACGCATCCGGGAAACCTGCGTCATCCTTCATGTCTGCGGACAGGGTCATCCCTTCAAAGACTGTGTTCAGCACAGGCGTCAGGACTTCCTGAGGAACCGGTGCGCAAAAGCCGACCGACAGCGTATGCAGGCTGCGGTCAAAGGCTTTCACCTGGGTTTCAAAATCCCTTTCCGAATCCAGGACTCGCCGGGCGTATTCCGCTGCCCGGACGCCGGTTTCATTCAGGCCAAGCCGGTTCTTGCTCCGGACAAACAACGGAACACCAAGATCTGCCTCCAGTCTGTACATGGACCGTGTCAGTGCGGGCTGGGACGTATGCAGTTTTTCCGCAGCGGCGGACAGCGTGCCACAATCTGCAAAGGCAACCAACTGCTGCAGGACGTGAATCTCGATCAATTCCGTTCCCTCCACTATGCGTTTCTGATATAGCAGATTCCGATATTGGCATTGTACATTATCTTTTTCCTGTTGTAAACTCCAGTTGTCAGGAAGATCACAGGATCACCCAAAACGCATACTGAAGGAGGCATCAACATGGAATATATCAGGCTTTATAACGGCGTCGAGGTTCCCGTTCTCGGCATCGGCACCTTCATGATTTCCCCGGAAGACGCAGATAAATCCGTCTACGCCGCCTTGAAGGGCGGATACCGGATGATCGACACCGCCAATGCCTATATGAATGAAGAAGCTGTAGGCAAAGCTCTGGCCCGCGCCATCCGTGACGGCATTGTAAAACGGGAGGAAGTCTTTGTCTCCACAAAGATCTGGCCGACGGTCTATGAGGATGAAGCAGCCGTGGAAAAAACGCTGAAGCGTCTCGGCCTCGAGTATGTGGATCTGTTGTTCATCCATCAGCCTTCCGGCAGTTTCATGGCCGGCTACAAGCTGATCGAAAAAGCATACAAGGAAGGAAAGGCCCGCTCCCTGGGCATCTCCAACATGAACGGTGAAAAACTGGAGCGGCTGCTGGCGGCAGCAGAAATCAAACCCCATGTGATCCAGCTGGAAGCACATCCCTACTGCACAGAGAAGGAGATCATGAACAGGCTGGCGGAATACGGCACCCGGCTCATGGGATGGTATCCGCTGGGTCACGGCGATCCTGGGCTGGTGAAGGAAGAAGTCTTCAGCAGGCTGGCGGACAAGTATCACAAGAGCAGCGCACAGATCGTTCTGCGCTGGGCAACACAGATGGGGTTCATCACCATCCCCGGATCGAAAAACCCCGATCATATCCGCGACAACTTCAATCTTTTTGACATCACCCTTACAGATGAAGAAATGGCGGAAATCGCGAAGCTGGACGGTACAAAGAAGTATTACGAACCGGATGACGCAACCGTAGAAAAATACGCTTCCATGCATCTTCCCTTTGAGGGATAAAAAGACAAACAGGAGGTATCGCAATGAAAAAGCAGACTGCCGGCAGAGAACGCCTGGGACAACTGGCTCCCAAGTTTGCCGAACTGAATGACGACGTATTATTCGGAGAAGTCTGGTCCCGGGAAGAGGAGCTCTCCGCCAGGGACCGCAGCATGATCACCATTGCGGCACTGTTTTCTGCAGGACTGTATCCGCAGCTCAAATCACATCTGATCCTGGGAAAAGAGCACGGCGTCACAAAAGAGGAGGCTGTGGAGATTGTCACCCACCTGGCTTTCTACTGCGGATGGCCCAAAGCCTGGAGCACCTTCCCGATGATCCAGGAAATCTACGGCGACGAATGATAAATGAAGGAGGAAACAGAGATGGTTAATTTCGATTATATGACCCCTACCCGGCTGATCTTCGGCAAGGACTCCATCGAGAAACTGCCGGAAGTGATGAACCAGTTTGGCCCGAAAATCCTGCTTACCTACGGCGGGGGCAGCATCAAAAAGATCGGGCTGTATGACAAGGTAAAGGAGCTGCTTGCGGGCAGGGAGATTATTGAGCTTTCAGGAATCCAGCCCAACCCGAAATATGACCCCAGCGTGCTGGAAGGCGTCCGGCTATGCAAGGAAAACAAGGTGGACGTAATCCTGGCCGTGGGCGGCGGCAGCGTACTGGACTGCTCCAAGGCCATTGCCGCCGGGGCGAAGTACGATGGCGATCCCTGGGACCTGATCTCCTACAAAGTCAAGGCACAGGCTGCGCTCCCGATCGTGGATGTCCTGACGCTGGCCGCTACCGGCAGCGAATATGATCCCGGCGGAGTCATCTCCCGCACAGAAACCAACGACAAGATCGGATACGTCGATCCGCTGCTTTATCCTGCCGTTTCGATCCTGGATCCGACCTATACCTTCACCGTTTCAAAGAAGCAGACAGCGGCGGGTTGTGCGGACGCCATGAACCATATCATGGAGCAGTACTTCTGCGAGGAATCCTCCCTGCTGGCGGATGGCTTCATGGAGGCAGGGTTGAAGAGCCTGATGGTCAACGCCCGGAAGTGCCTGGAGAATCCGGAAAACTACACTGCGCGCGCCGAGATGATGCTGGCCTGTACCTACGGATGCAACGGTATCTATGCCCTGGGCAGCAGCACCTCCGGCTGGCCATGCCACGGCATCGAGCATGCACTGAGCGCATATTACGACATCACCCACGGAGAGGGACTGGCCATCATCACGCCCCGCTGGATGAAGCACATCCTGAATGAGCGTACGCTGCACCGGTTTGTGAAATACGGCATCAACGTTTTCGGGATCGACGCCAACCTTCCGGAAACAGAGATTGCGGAAAAAGCCATTGACGCAACGTATAAGTTCTTTGAATCCATTGGCATCCCGATGCACCTGAAGGACGTGGGCATTGATGAAAGCCGTATCGGGGAGATGGCGCACCATATCGCGGTGAACGAAGGGCTGGAGAACGCCTGGGCACCGTTGACGGAGCAGGATATTACCAAGATCCTGACTGCTTCCCTGTAAAGCAGAAACAGAACCCATAAAGTGCAGGAGGAAAAAGTATATGGAATTCACCGGAAACAAATCCATTATTACCCCGGAAGGCGTGTTTATCATCGGCACGTATGACGAAAAAGGCGTCCCGAACGCCATGAACGCTGCCTGGGGGATGCAGAGCGATATGGGAGAAATTACCCTGATGCTCGCGAAGCATAAGACCACCGACAACTTTGAGAAAACCGGAGCCTTCACCGTGGCCTTCGGCACGGCGGAAACCGTCACGATCTCCGACTATTTCGGCATGGAGACCGGGAACAAGGTCAATAAAATCGAGAAAGCCGGATGCCACGTGCACAAGAGCGCGCATGTAAACGCGCCGATCATTGAGGAGTATCCGCTGACGCTGGAGTGCAAAGTAAGGTCCTGGGATCCGAAAACCGGCTACCTGATCGGCGAAATCGTGGCCTCCCAGGCAGATGACAGCATCCTGACGGATGGAAAGGTGGATCTGGGCAAACTGAAGCCGATCATCTTCGATCCGTCCTTCAACGTATACCGCGTGGTGGGAGAAGCCGTCGGAAACGCCTTCCGGGACGGCCTGAAGCTGAAATAATCCCATGAAAATGAGAACGGGCAGGAGATTCATTCTCCTGCCCGTTTTTCGTATCGCATTCTGTGTTTTCTGATGAAATTCCGCTTATTCGATGACTTCGAACTTCATGTTATTCTCTTCGCAGTACTTCTGGGCAGCGGAACCGGCATGGCCCTTGATGGTCATCTGGTCGCAGTTCCAGAAGGCGCCCCATTCAATTGTCTTCACGCTGTCCGGGATGGTCAGCTCGGTGATCTTCCCGCAGCTCTGGAAAGCAACGCTGCCGATGGCCTTGATGCCGTCCGGAATGGTGAGCTTTCCTTCAATGACGCAGGAAGCGCCGATGATCTTCTGGGTCTTCTTTTCGATCAGGAGCAGGTCCTTTGTCTCGTAGTTGCGGTTTTTCGGGGAAATGTTGATTTCCTTCAGCTTGTCACAGCCGTTGAAGATACCGTCGCCAATCTTCGTCACGGTAGACGGAATAGTAACGGATTCCAGCGCGTAGTCATGCATGAACACCTGGGATCCAATGGTCTTCACGCCTTCGGGGATCACCATTTCCTTCATATAATGGCAGGACACAAAAGCACAGCTTTCGATATTCTGGACAGTGGTTGGCAGATTGATGGCTGTCAGCTTGCAGGCGTTGAACGCGTCGTTCGCGATCGTTTTCATACCCCAGAACACATCGTATTCGTTCGCAATGATCGTTGCATCCTCTTCCACCTGGCCCAGGTACTTGATCAGGGTCATGTCCTTTTTCCGGAAGAGGATGTCGCTGTTCACCCCGAAGACCTTATGATAAGGAGAAATCTCAACGTTTTCCAACACAAAGCAGGCTGCGAAAGCCTCGTCTCCGATCTCTGTCACGCTGTCCGGAATATTGATGGATTCCAGTTCCGTACAGTTTTCAAACGCACAGTATTCGATCTTCTGTAAACCCTCGGGAAGGACCACCGTCTTCAGGTCGTTGCAGCCGTAAAAGGCCTGCGACCCGATGACGGTCACTTTTTTACCGTCGATTTCAGCCGGAACCTCAGCCTTTTTGATCTCCTTGTCCTTCACGCCGGTGATGACCACGTTCTTGCCGTTTACCGTATATTCATACAGATCCTCCCCTTCTGCCAGGGAAACGGAAACAATTCCTCCGCACAGCAGCAGTACCGCCAGGATCATGCTCAAACACTTTTTCATTGAAGTAAACTTCCTTTCCTTTATGTAAAACTGATGATTATTCGATGACTTCAAATTTGACATCATTCTGCTCGCAGTACTTCTGGGCGGCAGAACCGGCATGGGCCTTGACCACCAGCCTGCTGCAGTTCCAGAAGGCGCTGACACCGATCTTCTTCACGCTGTCAGGAATGGTCAGTTCCTTCAGATCACTGCATCCCTGGAAGGCGCCGTTTCCGATCTCCTTGATGCCGTCCGGAATCTCAACCTTTCCCTTGAGGGAGCTGGGGGCGCTGATGATCATCTTTTTTGTTTTGTCAATCAGGAACAGGCCCTGTGCCTCATACTTCTTGTTGGCCGGATCAATCTGGATATCCGTCAGCTTTCCGCAGTAATCGAATATACCGGGGTCAATCCTGGTCACACTGGCGGGAATCGATATGCTTTCCAGGGAATCGCAGAAGCAGAAAGCCTGGACGCCGATGGACTTCACGCTGTTGGGGATAAAGATGTTCTTCAGGTTTCCGCAGCTGATAAAGGCGCAGGGGCCGATTGCCGTCACGGAATCCGGCAGGATGATGGTGCTCACTGTGCTGCCGCTGAACGCTTCTTCTCCAATGGTCTTGATGCCCCAGAAAACTTCACAGGTGCCTCTTTCGGTTCCATAGTACCGGAGAAGAGTCATGTTCTTTTTCAGGAACAGCTGTTTGTTGCAGATGCCGTAGGTTTTGTGATAGGGAGAGATTTCAACGGTCTCCAGCGCGGAGCAGGAGGAGAATGCTCCGTTGCCGATGGAGGTCACGCTGTCCGGAATATTGATCTCCGTCAGTTTATTGTTGCCGGCGAAAGCCCCGCGTTCAATTTTCTGCAAGCCTTCCGGCAGGGTCACTTTTGTTACAGTGTTATTCCAGTTGAAAACATGCATACCGATGGACGTAACCTTATTTCCGTCCAGTTCCGCCGGAACCTCAACTTCGCCTTCTCCGTTGATTGCGGTAATTTCCGCTTTCTTTCCCTTGGCCGTATATTCAAACTCACCTTCCGCCAGGGAACCGGTAATGATTCCTCCGCACAGCAGCAGTACCGCCAGGATCATGCTCAGACACTTTTTCATTTCAGACAAACCCCTTTTTCCCTTTCATTTGGCCTGCGGGCTGTGCACTGGCCCGCCTGTTCCTGATGAGAATATATCATGCCTGCTGTTACCTTGTTTTCACAGCGATGTAACAATGGTGTAAACAAATTTGCAGTCCGTGAACAAAACAAGAGGCTTCTGCGTCTATATATATGTAAGCCTCTGAAAGGGCAAAGGAAACACAAAGAAAGGATGTGACGGAATGGAACGTCAGTATGGAATGAAACTGTTTACTTTTATCATCAGCATGCTGCTTGTATGTGCGCTCTGTTTCGCCGTGTCCGCGGAAAGCGCGGACAGCGATTTTGAAATTGACGGCACAACCCTGGTGAAATACAAAGGATTCAAGGATGTAGTCACCGTTCCCGACGGAATCACCGAAATCGGCGAATCCGCTTTTTGCGGAAGTACTGCTACGAAGATCATCCTTCCCGAAACCCTGGAGGAGATCCGCAGTTATGCCTTTGGGAACTGTTACAATCTGAAGGAAATCACACTGCCTGCCTCCCTGACCAACCTGGAATACGAATACGATGAACAATACAGCGATCCGATCATCCAGGCCTGTGTCTTTGGCAACAATGAGAAGCTTGAGGCAATCAATGTGGCGGAAGGCAACGCGAACTATACATCCATAGACGGCGTCCTGTTTACCGCGGATGGTAAAAAATTGCTTTACTACCCCGCAGGAAAGAACCGTTACAAATCCTATGCCATTCCGGAAGGAACGGAAGAAATCGGGTACTCTGCCTTCAGCGGTGTTTCACTGTCTTCCATTGAGCTTCCTTCCACGCTGACAACGTTGCATGACGAGGGTGGCGATTTTTCCTGCATCAGCGGTCTGAAAGAGATTACCGTCAATTCCGACAAATCCTGTTTCTACTCTGTGGACGGCGTCCTGTACCAGCACAACGGTACGCTGGTACTGTATCCGGCCTCGAAGAAAGGTGAAGTCCTGAAAAAGGAAGACTTTCCCCGCGGGCTGACCAACATCGGTGCATTTGCTTTCCAGGGAAATGAATACCTGAAGACAATCGAACTGCCGAATACAATACACTCGGTAGACTGGATGGCCTTTATGGGAGCGCATTCCCTTGAGAGCGTGACGTTCCCTGCTGCCACAGATTTCATTTCCGGCTATGCATTCTCCTACTGTCAGAACCTGAAGAAGGTTACGCTGCCCGGCGAGTATGTTTACTTCCCGGAGGACTCCTGGGGCGAAGGCACAAACGGTGCTAATGTCTTCAGCGATGCAAACAGCAGCGTCGTACTCTGCGGCACTGCCGGCAGCAATGTACAGACTTTTGCCGAAAAATGGGGCATTGAGTTTGAAGCCCTGAATGCCGATGACAGCAGTTTACAGACCGCTGCGAATAGCGAAGACATTGCCTCTGCAGTCCCGACTCCCGATGTCATCGTACTCCAAACTGAAGAAGGGGAAATAACCGTACCCGCCGAGCTCGAAGTGGAAGTAAACGGATTCTTCGAAACCAGCGGCACAACCCTGGTGCGTTATACCGGTATTGATGAAGAAGTAGTCATCGTACCTGACGGCATCGAAGTTCTGGGCGAATTTGCATTTGACCGGTGCAACGCCAGGAAGATCATCCTGCCGGAAAGCCTGAAGGAGATTCAGTGCTACTGCTTCTTCAACTGCCCGAACCTCGCTGACATCACCCTGCCCGCCTCCCTGGAGACGCTCGGATCCATGCAGGCCTTCAATATCACGCCTGCCCTCAAGCGGTTCAAGGTTGCCCAGGGCAATAAGAACTTCGTCTCCGTGGACGGCGTGCTCTTCAGTGCCGACAGGGAAACCCTGCTGTATTATCCGGACGGAAAGAATGTGGGCGGAACCTATGCCATTCCGGAAGGAACGAAATGGCTCGGTGGCGCCGCTCTCGGTGCTGCCCGGATGTCAGTCGTTGAGATTCCCGCCTCCTTTGACGGAAACTCTTTCTACAATGACTTCTCTTCCATGGAATCCCTGACAGATATCAACGTCTCCCCGGATAATAAGACCTGCAAGTCTATAGACGGCATGCTGTTTGATAATGACGGCACCTTGCTGGCATATCCCGCCGGACGAAAAGCGGAGCACCTGGGCAAGGATGATTTCCCGGCGGAAATGAAAGCCCTCGCTCCCTGGGCCTTCCAGCACGTCCAGCACCTGAAGACTGTTGAGATCCCGGACGGCATCACCACCATCCCGTGGATGTGCTTCACCTTCACTGACTGCCTGGAGCGCGTCACGCTCCCGGCTTCCGTGTGCAACATCTCCGGCTATGCCTTCGCGGATAACTCCGTACTGAAATCCCTCACCGTACTGAATCCGGAAGCGGTTCTCATGGAGGATGACGAGAACTTCTCTGATGAATACCGGGCAAAGATGGATTTCAACATCCTGGATGACAGCCCCAAGGCCACCCTGCGCGGCTATGAAGGCAGCACTGCCCAGGCCTATGCCGCAAAGTACGATCTGGCCTTTGAATCCCTGGGCGAAGCCCCGGAAAAGGATCCCAACGCCCCGGCGCCTGAACCCATGCCGGTCTTCGTCCCGGGATGCGCGGAATAACCATTAAACAGCAAGAGCAGCGCCATCCGGCGCTGCTCTTGTTTTGCCGTTCAGTTCCTTTTATTGTTCTGAAGCGATCATATTTGTGGCGTGAATATCTCCTTTGCATTCAATCGCGGCACATTGAATTTCATGACATTCAGCGATGCTTCTGCAAACGAGTTTTCCTCCCATCGCATTGATCCTGTTCGCAGAGAGGTTTCCCGAAATCTGAATCGGACCGCTGCTATTTATATCTGAGCAGTCAATATTGCCATGGCAGATAACGTCCCCGTTGATGGAACCGTCTGTGATGACATTCCCAAAGACTTCAACCTTAAAATACTGCGTCTCCTGATTGCAGTCACGAGGAAAGGCGATAGAAAAAGATACGTTTTTCTGACTGGCAGGTATCGCCTTCAGAATCCTGTGCCCCTGTAATTGCACAATCCGTATCACATCGTCGTTTTTGATCATCTCCGCCCCTTCCCATGAACCGGGATTGTTTTCGGAGAACAGCTGATCAATCGACGTGCCCAACGCTTTTGCGATCATAGGCAGAAGAGAGATATCAGGCGTGTTTGCATTGTTTTCCCACTTGGATACTGCCTGAAATGAAATGCCAAGCATGTCCGCCAATTGTTCCTGTGTAAAGCCGCGTGCCTTACGAAGCGCCCTGATGTTTTCCCCGATCTTCATGTCTGGACTTCATTCTCCTCTCATAGACTTGCTCTTACGACACAATCAAAATAACATAAGCCGCCGCCGTGAGCAATAACGTGCCCCTTTATTTTTTCAACCAGTGGTTGAGCTTGGGGAACGACAGGAAAAATGGGCACCGGAGATTGTCTCCAGTGTCCATTTTTCTTTCATTCCACTGTGAAGCTTTCTGTCTTCAGGTCCTTGTAGTACCTTCCGCTTTCCGCGGTAAACTTCAGGACGCAGTAATCCGGATCGGTCACGCCTTTCTTGTAGAAGACGCTGTCCCCTTTCCGCCAGATCATGTCCTTGGTTGCCTGGTCCGTGAGCACCTCCATGGTGCCCTTGAGCATCACGCCCTCATAGCGGATCAGTCCCTTGTGATAGAAATAAATACTGGCTTTAGGGTTGTCCTGGTACTGCCGCACCCGCATGGAGGAGGTATTGGTGGAGAACCAGAACTCCTTCAGGCCATTCCGCTTCCGGGGCTTCAGCATGGCCTTGACATTTGGAAAACCGTCATCGTCCATGGAGCAGACGAAACTCACATCCTGTTTTCCGACAAAGCGCTCAATCTCTTTCAGATCCATCTTCTCAGATCCTTTCAAAGAAGTATACGTTCTCCGGCAGCTGAAGCCGTTCGTAAATCCTGGTTTTGATCAGTTTCCCGCCGATGTGCTCATAGAAGCTGTTGGATGGATTCCCCGCCAGGCAGCCGATCACTATCTTGTCGCAGCCCATGGCCTTCAGTTCCGCGATGCCGGCCTCAACCATCTTCCGGCCGAAGCCCTTGCCCTTGAACTCCTTCAGGAGATAGACCGCATGGATTTCCCCGCAGCGCTCATATTCCTTCTCATCCGTCAGGCCCACGTTCATGTATCCGGCGATGACGCCGCCCGCCTCCAGCACAAACTGGTGGTTTTCCTCCGGGAAGTTTTTCCGGCTGTTCTCCGCGATGGTCCGCTCATCGGTCCGGTTCAGTTCTTCCTCCGGAATAATTCCCCGGTAGGTTTCCTTCCAGGATGTTGAAATGACATGGGCGACTGCACTGCAGTCGTCCTTTGTCATTTTTCTGATCGTATAATTATTCATTTCCTGTATCCTTTTTACGAGAAGTCCAGGTCCATGGCGATGCGGAGCTCATAGTCCGGGAAGGCTTCCTGCACATCCGCCACAATCTGCTGCCAGACCGCGGTACGGTCCTGGGCGTCAAAGCTGATCACCACGTCAAAGCGCATATGCTTGTTCTCCTGATCCAGGTAGAAGCCGTGCATGCCCTTCACATGTTCATGGGCCAGCACGATGCTCTGTACCTTTTTCCGGGTCTCGGTGATGAAGGGATCCTTCGTGTTCATGGAGTAGACGCCCACGGCAGTCAGGATCACGTTATGCTTTTTATAGACGGTTTCCTCAATATCCCGGATCAGGGCATCCAGCTTGTCCGCGGAATAGGTATCCGGGATCTCGATGTGGATGGAGCCGTTCCAGGCTTCCGGGCCGTAGTTGTGCAGCACCAGGTCATAGGCTCCCTGTACGTCCGGGAAGCTCCGGACTGTCTGCTTGATGCCTTTGGCCAGTTCCGGATCGTTGCCTTCGCCCAGGATCCGGGAAATGGTGTCCTTCAGCATCTCCACGCCGGATTTGATGATCACCAGGGAGATCAGGGCACCCAGCCAGGCTTCAAGGGAAATATGGAAAATCAGGAAGATGGCGGCAGCCACCAGCGTGGAGGCGGAGATAACCGCGTCCAACCGGGCATCCTCGCCGGAGTTGATCAGGGAATCGCTGTTCACCTTCTCACCAGTGGCCTTCACGTACCGGCCCAGGAAGAACTTCACCAGCACTGCCACCCCGATGATAATCAGGGAAACGGCGGAGTAATCCGGGGCTTCCGGATTGATAATCTTCTTGATGGATTCCACCAGGGAAGTCACGCCGGCGTACAGCACGATCACGGAAATGACCATGGCGCTCAGGTATTCAATCCGGCCGTAGCCGAAGGGATGCTTCTTGTCCGGTGCACGGCCAGCCAGCTTGGCCCCGACGATGGTAATCACGGAGCTGCCCGCGTCGGAGATGTTGTTGACCGCGTCCAGGATGACGGCGATGGAGTGGCTCAGCAGGCCGACTGCTGCCTTGAACGCCGCCAGCAGCACATTGGCGATGATGCCGATGATACTTGTCCTGACGATAATCTTCTCCCGGGAAACGTCCTTTTCCTGCGTTTCCGTCTGGATGGAAGTCTTGTTCATGCTTCTTCCCCCGCTCTCAAATATTATGTTCATTATACGTCAAAGCGTGGAAATAACAAGGGGAACAAAAGCGGATGCTTCCCAATTTGTGCCGACGGTTTATCCGTGGTACAATCGGATAAGCGACTGCAAATCTCGTTGTTTAAAAGGAGTTAGGAAATGAAACGATTTCTCGCATGCTTATTGGTTCTGATCCTTCTGTGCGGGCAGGCCGCACTGGCTGAAAGCCCTGTTCAATACACCTGCGGCTTTGCTATGGATTTTGAAGAGCTGGTTTTTATCGTCAATAATGAACGCATTGATATGCCTTCCGCGCATTATCGTCTTCTAACCACGGATCAATTTGATCAGGTACAGCTTTCACTCAGTATGGAGCGGAACGGACAGGAGCTGCTGGCACTCTGGGCGGAAGAACTTCCGGACGGAAACGGAAGCCTGACGCTGTCCAATTGCAGTGAAAGGGTCTTTTTCCGCGGTGATGAATGTCCCCCGCGAGTATTCTTAGCAAAACTATTTAAGACCTATATTCCAAGTATTGACCCTGAAAAAGTGCCTGCCTTGCCGGAGCTTTTAAAACCCCTGTTCAATGCCGAAACTACTCCGGCATTAACTCCTGGCACGTACAATTACGGTCAGTTGGTTTGCCGCTTTGAAAAGCTCGAAGACGGGCGGATCAAGGCTCATCTGACAATGCCTTCTGAAGAAATTGAGTGTATCTGCAGCTTAGATTACTGTGATGCAGAAGAACCGCTGTTTGACCTCAGCGACAGGAAAACCATTCCCTATGAACCCGGCATGAATCTTATGGAGAATGCCGCAGTTGCCCAGGCAATAATGGAAATGTACAGCAACATATTGCAGGATGATGGCTTCCAGAAGCTGATTGTTCTCTCTGCAAACAAGTTTGCCGAGGAACTGCCTGATCAGAAGTAAAAGTGTTCCGGACAGGGGACGGTTCCTTGTCCGGACTTTCAGCTTTTGGAAAAATAACTGCGGTTATTCGTCCTTTTTCGTTCTGTATTGGGATGGGGATCCATGTTATCCTTGGATCACGGTAAGGGAATGAGCCCTGCCGAATGATGTAAAGGAGGATCCTGAAAATGATCTTGATGAAGAACATGAACATGGGTCCTCGTGGCCGCTTGCATGGACACAGAGGATCAGTTGGCGGCTTTCTGGCCGGCCTGCTTGTACTGATGATGGGCGGTTGGATTATCCTCGCCGCAGCCATCGCACTGATTCTTTCGGTGGTATTCGTAATCATCCCTGTGTTCGGTCTGCTGGTCGACATCGCGCCTTCTGTCCTTGGCAGCCTGTTCGGAATGAAGAGCCTTGCCATCGGCATGGTGATCGGCCTGCTCTTGTATTACAGGAGCAGGAAAAATCGGGAAAGCGCCTCCGCGGTTGAAGAGGAAGAAAAGAACGACTTCATCACGGTTCAGGCTCGCAGCTGCAACAGCTGAGCAATCACTGGCAGCTATACCGGGGGAACGATAGAAATGATTATCGTTCCCTTTTTTGTTGCATCAAAAGCCTATATTTTCCTTTTTACCCGGCAGGTAACTTCCCTGTTCCTGTAGAAGTATTGAAGGTGTGTTTCAAAAGCTCCCATAAGTTGATACGAAGCAGAAGACGGAAAAGGAGGCATCCCTGTGTCCATCGCTGCCGCATATATGGTTCCCCATCCCCCGATGATCGTTCCCCAGGTGGGCAGAGGAAGTGAAAACCAGGTCCTGAAAACCATTCAGGCCTATGAAGCTGTTGCCTCGGAGATCGCGGAAATCAAACCGGAAACCATTATCGTAACCAGCCCCCACAGTGTGCTCTATGCCGATTATTTCCATATTTCCCCCGGGGATCATGCTTCCGGGGACTTCGGTAACTTCCGGGCGCCGGAGGTTTCCTTCCGCAAGCAGTACGATACGGAGCTGGTGAAGGCCCTCTGTGCCCTTGCCAGGGCGGAGGACTTCCCCGCCGGCATCCTGGGCGAGCGGGATAAGCACCTGGATCACGGCACCATGGTGCCCCTGTACTTTGTGGATCAGCAATATACAGATTACCGCCTGGTGCGGATCGGCCTCTCCGGCCTTTCCCTGGCGGATCACTATACCTTCGGGATGATGCTCCGCAAGGCGGTGGAACAGACCGGCCGCAAGGCGGTGCTCATTGCCAGCGGAGACCTGTCCCATAAGCTGCAGACCTATGGCCCTTACGGCTATGCCAAGGAAGGGCCGGAATATGACGCCCGGATCATGGACGTAGCCGGACGGGCTGCCTTCGGCGAGATGCTGGAATTTGACGAAACCTTCTGTGACAAAGCAGCCGAATGCGGCCACCGTTCCTTTGTGATCATGGCCGGCGCCCTGGACGGGCTGGCCGTGGAAGCAAAGGTGTACTCCCATGAGGACGTCACCGGCGTCGGCTACGGCATCTGCTCCTTCCATCCCGCAGGTCCGGATGAAAACCGTCACTTCCTGGAGCAGTACCGGGCGGCGCAGGAGGAAAAGCTCCGCAGGCGCCATGAGGCGGAAGATCCCTTTGTCCGCCTGGCCCGGGAAACCGTGGAATCCTATGTGCTGGAACGGACCACCCCGGAGGTTCCGGACTGGGCCACGGACGAAATGAAGCGGAAGCAGGCCGGCGTGTTTGTCTCCATCCACAAGGAGGGCAAGCTCCGGGGCTGCATCGGCACCTTCCTGCCGACCCGGGAGAACATCGCGAAGGAGATTATCAGCAACGCCGTCAGTGCCTCCACCCGGGATCCCCGGTTTGATCCCATCGGGCCGGAGGAGCTGAAGTGGCTGGAAATCAATGTGGACGTCCTTTCCGCGCCGGAAAAAATCAGCAGCATGGCAGAGCTGGACGTCCGCCGCTACGGCGTCATCGTCAGCTGCGGATCCAGGCGAGGCCTCCTGCTTCCGGACCTGGACGGTGTGGACACCGTGGAGGAGCAGGTGGATATCGCCCGGCGCAAGGGCGGCATCCGGGAGAATGAACCTGTTACGCTGGAGCGTTTTGAAGTGGTAAGGCATTATTGACAGGACGGTATTGAGAGATGGCTTTCTGCAACGTATGTTTCAGGCACTGCGAACTGCACGACGGACAGACCGGCCCCTGCGGCGCGAGAGCCGCAGTCAGCGGCCGGGTTGAACCGCTGTATTACGGCCGGATTTCCTCTCTGGCCCTTGATCCCATCGAGAAAAAACCGCTGAAGCAGTTTCACCCGGGCAAAATGATCCTGTCCGTGGGCAGCCTGGGCTGCAATCTCCGCTGCCCCTTCTGCCAGAATCATGAAATCGCCCAGCGGGAGGGCAATCGGGATTTCACCATCCAGACAGAGTGCATGTCCCCGGAGCGGCTGGCCGACCTGGCCACCTACTATCTGCCCAGCAAAAACATCGGCGTGGCCTACACCTACAATGAGCCGCTGGTCTGCTGGGAATACGTCCGGGATACCGCGAAGCTGGTGCATAAAAACCGGATGCTCAACGTCATGGTCACCAACGGCACCGCGAACCTGGAAATCCTCAGCCAGCTTCTCCCCTATATTGACGCGATGAATATAGACCTGAAAGGGTTTACCGACCGGTATTACAAAGAGGTCCTCGGCGGAGACCGGCAGACCGTCATGAACTTTATCCAGGAAGCCGTGAAGCGCTGCCATGTGGAACTGACCACCCTCATCGTCCCCGGGGAAAATGACAACGTGGACGAGATGCTCGCCCTCAGCGAATGGGTCGCCGGCCTGAAGAACGTCCAGGGCGGCAAGCAGGGCCGGGAAATCCCCCTGCATATTTCCCGCTTCTTCCCCCGTCACCGCATGACAGACAGGAGTCCCACGGACATCAACACCCTCTATTCCCTCGTCCAGGCCGCCCAGAAGCATTTACTTTATGTCTATCCGGGGAATGTGTAAAGATTGTCAAAGGGACAGTTCCGCAACCTCAATCGGCACAGCGGGTTTGCAGCAAATGCAAAATCCGCTGTTTGTTTCGGTTGCGGAACTGTCCCTTTGTCATATTGTCCGTACATCTGGCATTCGTTACATCTTTTCTTTGCGTTTTTCCTGTCACTTGTGATATATTATCCGCAGAAACAAAACCTGTCATTTCCGCATCTTCACAAAGGAGACCACCACAATGAAAAAGGCACTGATTTTCCTGCTGACTGTCATGCTCCTTTCCTCTATTCTCCCTGTTGCCTGGGCGGAAGATCCCCTCATTCGTCTCTTCGGCGAAGGTGAGGCCGATGTTCTGGGCAAACCTTTCCCCGACTTCACGGTAAAGGATACCAAAAAGAATGAGTTCACGCTGTCTGAGGCACTGAAGGATCACGAAGCAGTGCTGATTAACTTCTTCGCCTCCTGGTGCGGTCCCTGTATCCGTGAACTGCCGCTTCTGAACGAATTATACAAACAGTATGGAGACCGGGTGGCGTTCATCGGTCTGGATTTTGAACCGGATGACACCCTCCTGGATATTGCGGAAATCCGTATCGAAAACAAAGTTCCCTTTCCCATGAGCAAAACCGCCGGCACAGGGCTGAACGAGTATCTCGGGGTTTTCCGGCTTCCGCAGACCGTGGTGATAGACCGTTTCGGCAATCTGTGTTTCATGCACAGCAATGCGTTTGAAAGTGCGGAGGAATTGGCCCGGGTGCTGGATACCTTTGTGGGTGATGATTACACCGAATCCAGAATACTGAATTATATCCCCATGAAAGCGTCCACCTGTGCTTTCCCGGTTTCCGGAACCCTCGCATATTATGTAGAGAATGAAAGTGCCCGAAAGGTCGCCATCCGTTATAATGATGATGACGGCAATGTCGAATTCGGCTACATCGTCCCTGACGATATTGCCCATCTTCGTTTTGAAATATCTCCTGAAGTGCAGCCTGCCGATATGTGTTATTGGATTCAGGCCGATACCGATAAATCACTTCATGCGCTGTCTTCTCTGCTGGATCCGGACAGGAATGTCTATGTTTATGAACAACCCATAAACCTGTTGACTTACGGTCATCGTGTCGTGATGAGTGTTTTTGAATCCCGCACAATTGATGATCAATCGGTTTTCATCCTTCTGTTTCCTGATGAAAAAGCCGTTGATGAATTCACGGACTGGTACCGTGAAGACGCTCCGGACATCAGCTGGGAATATGTGAAGGATGAAGAGTCAAAGGCCGCGCAATCAGAAGCCTATCTTCTGCATTTCATTGACCAGTACGGCTCCCCTGTGCCGGATGTAAAGGCAAACTTCTGCACGGACGCTGCCTGCACCCTGCAGATTGCCGATGAAAACGGCCTGGTTTGCTTCAATGCCCCGGTGGAAAATTACCACGTCCAGCTGCTCAAAGTCCCGGAAGGCTACAGCTTCGACCCCGGTTTTGAGCTCTTTACCGGTGACGCTTTCGGCGAGTGGGATATCCTCGTCCGCAAGGACTGATCCCTGATTTAAATTCACCACCGTGACAAGGGGACGGTTCTCTTGTCACGGTTTTATTTACTTTCCTGGTTGTGCTGTGCTATCATTTCCCGGTACTCACTTCATCAATAATTATCAGGAGAGCGAACCATGAACCAGAACGACTCACTGAAATGGTATCAGGATCACACCGAAGAGTTTATCGCCCGCACTGCGGACGTGGATATGACCGCGCATTACAGCCGTTTCCTGGAGCAGGTTGCCCCGGGCGGACACATCCTGGATCTCGGCTGCGGCGCCGGCAAAGCCTCCCTGTATTTCACACAGAAAGGCTATCAGGTGCTGGCTGTGGACGGCTGCAAGGAGCTGTGCGATTTCACCCGGAAGCGCGTCGGCTGCCCTGTCCGGCATATGTTCTTTGAAGAGCTGGACTACACCGACACCTTTGACGCGGTCTGGGCCTGCGCTTCCCTGCTGCACGTGTGCAAAGCCGACCTGCCCGACATTTTCCGCCGCATTCACCGCGCCCTGAAGCCGGGCGGCGTCTTCTACGCCTCCTTCAAATACGGAACGGAAGAGCGGGAAAAGAACGGCAGGCTCTTCTCCGACTTCACGGAGGAATCCCTCCGCGCCCTGACGGATGAAGTCGGCGGTTTCCGGATCACGGACATGTGGCTGACCCATGACGCCCGTCCGGAACGCCAGGATGAGAGCTGGGTCAACATGTTCTGCATTGCTGAGAAAGCCGAATGAGGTCCACAAGATGAAATTCACAACCATTCTCTGGGATGTGGACGGCACCCTCCTGGATTTCAAGGCCGCCGAGAAAGCGGCTGTCCAGGCCCTGTTCCGGGAATTCGGCCTTGGCGAATGTACGGATGAAATGGTGCGGCACTACTCACGAATCAACGAAGTTTTCTGGGAGCGGCTGGAGCGGAACGAGCTCACCAAGCCCCAGATCCTGGTAGGCCGGTTTGCGCAGTTCTTCACCGAGATCGGCGTTCCCGCCTCCCTGGCGCCGGCGTTCAATGACCGGTACCAGCTTGCCCTGGGTGACACCATCGTCTTCCGGGATGACAGCATCAATATCGTCCGGTCCCTCCGGGGCAAAGTGAAGCAGTATGCCGTCACCAACGGAACCGTGGCCGCCCAGAATAAAAAACTGACTCATTCCGGCTTGAAGGATCTGTTGGACGGTGCCTTCCTTTCTGAAGGCGTGGGCGCTGAAAAGCCCAACATGGGCTTCTTCAATGCTGTGTTTGATGTCCTCCGGCCCACGGATCTGTCAAAGATCCTGATCGTCGGTGATTCCCTCACCAGCGATATCCGCGGCGGCAACAACGCCGGTATCAAAACCTGCTGGTATAACCCGGACCGTCTGCCCGCAAGACCAGGTTATGCCATCGACTACACCATCTCCGACCTCCACGAGGTGCTGGAAATACTCCAAAACTGAACGTCAAAACCGGACCCGCCCAGGGTTCGGTTTTTTCATGCCGGAAACCATATAATCCGGGACAGTCCCGCTGTTTCATGATATACTGTTTACAGAAGAAATGAACGTCCTTTCAGCCTATCCACAGAAGCGGAGGTGAGCAGGAATATGATTTACATTACCGGAGATACGCACGGCGATTTCAGCCGCCTTTTTGCATTCTGCCAGCGTTTTGAAACCACCCGGGAGGATATCATGATCATCCTGGGCGACGCCGGCTTCAACTTCTTCGGCGGACAGCGGGATGCCAACAGCAAGCACAATGTTTCCGAGCTGCCGATCACGGTCTTCTCCATTCACGGTAATCATGAGATGCGCCCGGCCACCCTGCCCTCCTACCGCGTTGCCGAATGGCACGGCGGTAAAGTCTATGTGGAGGACGCTTACCCGAACCTGCTCTTTGCCATGGACGGCGAGGTCTACGATCTGGGCGGCATCCAGACCGTGGTCATCGGCGGCGCCTACAGCGTGGACAAGTTCTACCGCCTGGCCAACGGCTGGAACTGGTGGGCGGATGAGCAGCCGTCCGACGCCATCAAACAGAAGGTGGAAAGCACCCTGGCCGCCCGGAACTGGCAGGTGGACGCGGTACTGTCCCACACCACGCCGCTCAAATATGTGCCCACGGAGGTATTCCTCACCTTCATTGACCAGCGCGTGGTGGACAAGACCACCGAGATCTGGCTGGACAGCATTGATGATCGGCTGACCTACAGGCACTGGTACGCCGGGCATTTCCATACGGAAAAGGATATCGACAAGCTGACCCTCCTCTTCGGTTCCATCCGGGAATTCAAAGCGTAGTCAATACAGAAACACAATAAAGCGGCAGGGAGTTTGACTCCCCGCCGCTCGTTTTTACTCTTCGCTGCCGCTTTCATACGGCTGCTCGGGTTTTTCCTTCAGTTTTGCCTGTTCTTTCCAATATTGGATGAAGTGCAGCTTCTCGGTTTCCCCGGCCGCCCACTTCTTTACGGCATTTATGTTTTTCTGGATTCCGATGCCTGACTGGTCCACAAAGATGAAGAATCCGGCCAGTGCGATATATCCGCCTATGAGTTTCAGTACTTTCATATTTCACCTCCAGAGATTCATATGGGATACTGAAAATAGAACGAATCACATGGCCAAAACCATCCCCGGAAAACCGTTACGCCTTCTTCCCCACGTATACCGCGTGGCCGCAGGTCTCAACGATCGCCTTGTTTTCAGCCGTTTCATTGATCATGTCGATCATGACCTTAAACATGTCCGGATCCTTCTCCTGCGCCCGGAAGAGCACCTCTTCCCGTTTCCAGCCGAAGCCGCGGATGGATCGGATCTGCTGTTTGCTGAACCCGTGATTCCGGAACAGTTCCTCGATCTCCTCCGAGGTCGGATAGTAACCTTCCTGGAAACCTGCGTTGGTCAGGTTGTTGAATTTACCAGACCGGAAAACCTCCCGGATGGTATCCGCGTCCACCTGATTCGGATGGCCGAAGAACCGCTCCACAACGCCGACGCTTCCGGACAGATAAGGCAGGAAGGTTGCAAACACGATGCCGCCCGGCTTTAAGACACGGTTGACCTCGGCGATGCACTGATCCCGCTCGGACGCCTCCAGCAAATGATACAGGGGCCCCATCACGAGCACGGCGTCAAACTGGCCGTCATTGTACAGGCTCAGGTCGATGGCGTTCACCACATTGCAGATTACGGGGTGTTCAACCTCCCTGTTCTGCTCCTCTGCCTGCTGAATCAGTTCCTCCGACAGGTCGGCCAGGAACACCTTATACCCTTCCGCCGCCAGCGGGAAGGAATAAGCGCCGGCCCCGCCGCCCAGGTCAAAAATTGACCCTTTCCCAGGCAGCCAGCGTTTCAGCAGTTCCATGCTCATCAAAAACTCCAGCTTGCCACTGCCGCTGTTCACCAGCCGGTTCTTTTCATCAAAGAACCTGTAGTACTCTTTTACCCTGTCGAAGTCTGTCATTTTTCTCTCCTCCTTTGGATAGATAAAATAAAGCCGCTTATCTGATAAGAGATAAGCGGCTTGTTAACTGATAAAACATTACCAGGTGACTCTCCTCTTATCTCTGTACGGGCACAGCAGAATAGCACGGACAAGCTTCAGCGTGTTCGCAAGCAGCAGAGCCAGAGCGATGTATCCGTACTTCATCCTGAGGAGAGCTCCTTTCTGAATATATTGGACAGACTATACTACGGGGCCTAACCCTGTGTCAACACTTTTTTGCAGTTTTTTCACGCAGGCATGATCAGCGTGGACATAGCCTTCTTCTGTTCCTCCGGAGGGGGCGTCAGTTTCCCGCTGTTCACCAGTTTCTTCAGGCAGTAGTACACAAACCGGCCGTCCGAGTTGAACAGGAACTGCAATTCAAACTCTTTCATCTTCCGCATCTGGGAGGGCAGGTTCTTCAGGGCAGCCTGGGTATACTTCTCCTTCAGTTTCCTGAATTCCGCTGCTTTTTCTTCCCGGATCTTTGTGCCGATGGCCAGCAGTTCCTCCCGGATCTGCTGATTGTCCAGCACCACGATCTGCCATTGCGCCCGATCCTCACTGTCCAGGACAATCTGTCCCATCTGGGCCAGCCAGGCATACTCATCCACGGAAAGCTTTTCCTGTTGTTCCCTTTCATACAGGGCAAGGATTTTCGCCGTGTCTTCCTGATAGTTCATTGCCCGTTCCTGCAGGTTGTCTGACCATTCGCTGCCCACCTGCCACAGGATGTGTTTCCCGTCCCCGTTCCAGCAGGGACCGAACCAGCCGTTCATCGCCTCATATTCTTCCGGCACTGCTTCCCGGACCTGCGCGTGAAAGATGTTGGTTCCGCCGTCCTTCCGGACCGTCGCGGCTTCCTCAAAGGAAATCTTCATCTCCCGGACGCTGTCTCCGGAGCAGGCCGCAATATAGGGAATCAGCGCCCACAGCAGGAAGTTTTTATCCGTCTTCCATCTACCGGTAATAGCCGGGGAATCCAGGACGCCCCTCTCCGTCAGCCGTGTATAAAGTTCATCGGCAAACAGATCCGCCGCCGCCTTGTAAGTATCATTTTCCAGCCGCAGGAAGTCCAGACTCGGCTCCTCCAGCAGGAAGTCCGCCAGGTACTTATCGCCCTTCTTTTTCAGGAAGCCAAACTCCTCCAGACGGGCAGCCTCGTCCTCCAGGTAAACCGGAGAAACGCCCAGGTCATCCGCAATCTCATTCACGGTTTTCCAGGTATCCCGTACCGCGTAGCAAAGATTCTGCACCAGCGGGCTGCCGAACATATCATATACATCTTTCCGTCCAAGGCTCCCGGTAATTCCCCGGGTTACAAACCGGACGGGATTATATTTCAGGCTGCTTGCTTCTCTCATTTTTCCCATTCCTTTCTTCAGCTCTTTCTTCGCCTCGAACAGATGCCATTTCACAGTTCCGACGGGAATGCCGAGCTCCCGGGCAATCTGTTCCTGCTTTTTGTGGTCGATGTAATAGGCGATCACGATCTTCCGCTGCAGTCCGGACAGATAGGCAATCTCCTTCTTCAGGCGCTCCACCGTCTCCGCGTCCTCTTCCGCGTCTTCCGCGGATTCGGCCGGGAGATCCGCCAGGGCTTCCACCGGAATGCCGATCATGTTCTTTGATGCGCTCCGGTAGTAGTTGCACAGGGCATTGTGCGCCACAGTCCAGATGAATTTACTCACGTCTTCCACGTCGTCACGCAGAAGAAGCGCTCTGTAAACCCGCAGGATGATCTCCTGGGAAAGATCCTCGGCGTCTTCCGGGGTTTTGCACCGTTTCAGCGCAAATCCGAGCACCGGATTCAGCCAGGATTCCAGGATTTTCTCCGCTTCCTGTTTCCTCATGAGATCCTCCTTTCTGAAAGCTTTCACCTATACAGACACACCAGTCTGAAAAAGGTTGGGAAAAATGAGGATTTTTTGGATTCTTTACATAAGAAATTCCGTATATGTTGAGGATTTACATCTCCGGAGGAGACCACGTCATCGTCTGAGGCGATGACAATGCAGAATTATGAATTCAGAACTCAGAATTAATAGTAAGGGATTCCTCCATGCGGCCTTCGGCCTTAGTCGGAATGACAGCCATAAGCTGAGGTATTCATTGGCTATGGAAAAACCGTTGCGCTCTCGTTGTCATTTCGACCGGAGCCGAAGGCGGAGTGGAGAAATCTCCCCGCCCGCAGGCGATAATTATGAATTATGAATTGTGAATTCTGAATTAACCGGACTCCCTTGTGTCCGGTTCACAGCCTCTTCCCGTAGTATTCCACTTCGATCTCCGTCCCGTCGGGATAGCTTTCCTGCGAGCGCTTGATCAGCTCGCTGAATCCCCAATGGTCATAGATCCGCCGGTTGGTTTCCTCCTCCGGTTCCACGCCCACTGTCACCTTCGTATATCCCTTCCGCCGGAGGTCCTCCAGCATGAACTTCATGAGTGCTGAGAAGTATCCTTGTCCCCGGTAAGCCTCGTTGGTCCTGAAGGCGCACAGATAGGCTGTATGCTCATCCGCCAGGCCTTCGCCGTTCTGCACATATTCCGGCTTCAGCACTGCCGTAGCCTCGCAGATGATCTCCTGTCCAAGGAATCCGTAATACGGAATGCTGGCACCGTCCTCTGCGTTTTTGATGGCCATTGCCTTCCAGACAATCCAGTTTTCCCGGTCCTCCGTGTTGCGCTCGATTTCCGCGTTCCACTTCCGCTCCATCTCTTCCCGGGTCGCGATCCGGCACACATATTCACTTTCACTGATCAGCTTTTCAAAGCTCTCCGCAAAACGCCGGTCATCCTCCTCCGTGCGCTTCGCCGGACCCTTCAGGTGATGCTTCCCGCTCTGTCGGGCTTTCCTGGCCAGGTGCCGTTCCATCAGCAGGCGGTCAATGTTGTCATCCGTGTACCGCATGCCGCTCTGGTGGATTGCCTTCGCGCCCTTTCCCAGCGCCAGGGCCGCGACGCCGTAATCCTGGGTGATCACGATATCGCCCCGGCGGCAGAGGTTGATCAGGGCCAGGTCCACGGCGTCCGCCCCGGCCCCGATGGTCCGGACCGTGCTGTAATCCGACGTCAGCAGATGATTGGTGTCGCACAGCAGTGTTACCGGGATGCTGTGCTCCTTCGCGATGCGCTCGGCAATCCTCGTCACCGGACAGGCATCGGCGTCAATATAGATCGTCATATACTTCTCCTGTGGTTCTTCAACGGTCTCAGAAACGGCATCATTATACCATCTCACGCAATAAAACGACAGCAAAAAAAGGGATACCGGGGGGACGGTTCCTGCGGTATCATGCGTGAATGATACCAGAGGAACCGTCCCCCCGGTATCCCCGTCAAAGGTTTTCTTTTTCTCAGAACTTCAGCAGGATATGCTCATTGGTCAGGTCATGATACAGCCGGCAGTCCAGGGCACTGACGTCTGCCAGGCAGACCACGTCCTGCTTTTCCTCCCCGCCGGGAATCTCCCCGATGCGGTTCGGCATCTGCTGCAGCAGTTCCGGCCGGAAGTGGATGGTCCGCTCTCCCGGGAAGACCGCGGTATAGAGAATCTGCGCCTCCACCAGGTCCTGGAAAATATGGCTGCCGTAGGACAGTTCCGGGTTGTACCCGGCCCGGCTTTCAGCGATCTCGCACACCGCGTCAAACCCGCTGATATCCGAGAAGGCCGTGGGCACGCCCAGCTCCGGCGAGGAGGTCCCGATCCGTCCGGGCACCAGCAGCATCAAATGCATCCCTGTGTCCCTGTATTTCCAGTTGATCCGGCCGATCAGGGCGGCAATTGCCGTCTTTTCGTTATAGGGCAGTTGGTAATACTTCACCGGATCCACATAGACAATCCGATCCAGCTTCACCTGGCGGGACAGGCCCATGGAGGCATGCCGCGTTTCCAGCAGAATGTCCTCCGCCGGCACATTCTCCGGCACGGCGACTCCCCCGCCGTCCTTGAACACCTGCAGCGGCCTGCACTGCAGCAGGTTAATCATGTACTCCCGGCTTTCCGATACGTTGATCGTGAACTCGATATCCACCGGCTCGCCGTATTCCTTCTGGATCAGTTGCATCATCCGCTGCATCTTCTCCATCATCTCCCGGTTCCGGACCAGGCCCAGGCAGGAGATAAAACAGATATTCCGCCAGACGCCCCGCTCATGCAGCGAAGCCTCCGCCTCCGTGTCATGCTCCAGCACCTGGTTCTTCACATAGGCCGGCAGCACCGGTTCCAGGTCGTCCAGGGGCACCCGGTTCAAGCTCCGGGTTTTCAGGTCCACAACCTCCGCCTTCCGCTGGGAAAACTGATGTTTCTCCGCCACGGTGGTAAAGTTGGTCACCTCCGGCTTGTCCAGGCTCACCAGCCGCGGATAGGAACCTTCCGTCCGGTCCACGGCGGAAGTGCCCAGGCCTGCCACCAGCCGCAGCATGCCGGCGGAGGAATCAATATCGTTCAGGAACTTGTAGGGACTGAAGGAGTAGCCCACGCCCGCGGCGCAGGGCATATAGTAGGATCCGTAGGCCGAGCCGGAAACCCGCATCACCAGCAGTGCCATCTGCTCATCCCGCTTATCCAGTCCCCGGCGTTTCCGGTAGTCCAGGGCGGAAAGGCTCGCAGAGCTGGCATACACCGTCCTCACCGCGTTCTCAAACTCTTCAAGCCGCTCCTCCGGCGTGCCCCGGTTGGCACAGAACACAGATTCATATTTCCCCGCAAAGGCATTGTCAAAACCATCCTCCAGAATACTGCTGGATCGGACGATATAGGGATCCTGCCCGTAGTATTCCAGGATATGAGTGAACTGCTCCTGGATCTCCCGGGAGAAATGCCCGGTCCGCAGCCGCTCCGCCAGTTCCCCGGCCAGGGGGAAGTACCCCTCCTCCGTCCGCTGCCGGACCCGGATATCCCAGAAATCGTTGTCCACAATGTAGGTATAGAACACGTCGGACCCCACGTAGAAGGAGTCGTGGGGTTCCAGCACGCTGTCAATGTCCGGCGCCAGGTTCCGGATGATCGCCCGGGCCAGCAGCATGCCGCAGGTCTTGCCGCCCACCATGCCGGTGCCCACCATGTGATCCCGCACCCGGAAATAGTCTTCCGGCTTGAAATGCTTCTTGACCAGCACCCGCAGCCGCTCATCCCGGGTCATCATAATGTTGCACATCCGGCCGCACTGCTCCTCCACGGGAATGCGGTTTTCATGCAGCACCTTCGCCTGGGTGAAGAACCGGTCCCAGGAGTCCACATACTGCTCCTCCAGCGTGCGCTGGCAGCTGTTCATCACCTGATAGAAGTGGCTGGTCTGCACGCCGTCCTGGATAGGCCTGATCGTTCCCTCCGCCGGCTTGTACAGATGCGGCAGGAACATGGTTTCGGAACTCCGGTTCCACACCTTCTGGGGACGGATATACACCGTTTCCCGCCCGGCGTCTGAATATACGTCGAGGAACAGCTGGGTGGTGTTCATAATCTTGGTGATCGCGTTAAAGGAATGCCTGCCCCGGATGATCGGGAAAAAGGCCACCGTATCCAGGATAAACAGGAAGGGACAGGTGACCCGGAAGAAGTTGCCCATCATCAGGTCCGTGGCCCAGGCAGTCTGCAGCTCCGAAAGGCAGTCAAACACGTAGAAAGCATCCCGGCCTTCCTGCTCAATCGCCTTGTGGATCTCCACCGTGAAGGTTTCAAACCGGTGGGACAGCGGCACGCAGATCCGCTTGACCTCCGGGCACTCCGGCACCAGCTCCGGATGGCTCGCAAACCGGAAATAGATGATGTTCCGCCCGTCCTTCTTCGCCTGCTCCACAAAGGGATCCGCGAAACGGCGGAATTCATCCAGGTCTGACACACGCCAGACCACATTGTCTCCCATCCGGATATTGTCCAGCACCTGATCCAGCGCCGGAATACCCGAAAGCACCCGGTCAAACGCAGCCATGAGGAAGCCTCCTCCCTGTCAGCTCAAAGCTCCTTCGCGAAGCATACCGCGCCCTCCAGCTTGTCATACGGAGGGTAGTTGTCAATCCGTTGATAGCCCAGTTTCGTATAAAGTGCGACGGCGTCCTTCATGATCTCCCGGGTCTGCAGCACCGTCCGTCTGCAGCCCTTCGCTTTCGCCTTATCTTCCAGGATCGCCATCATCAGGGTAGCGATCCGGCGTCCCCTGCAGGCCGGTTCCACCCAGACCCGCTTGATCTCAACATCCGTATCAGAATACCGTTTCAGCCCGGCGCAGCCCACCGGGGTTCCGTTCCTGTATACCAGCAGCACGTCCTCCACCGCGGAAGACAGGTTGTAAGGGATAAACTGCCGCCGGTTCTCCTCTCCGCCGACAATCCGGCTGTAATACGCTTCCGTGATCAGGTAAAAATCCCTGAAAACCTTGTCATTTCCGTCAGTCCATGTGAATCTCAGTGCCATTAAAATTCATTCCTCCGGTAACAAAAAGACAAAGGAATCAAATCTGACTCCCTTGCCGTCAAACAAAGTATATCATAATTTATGTTTTTCGTACAATAACCCGCTCTATTTTTCCAAACAATTCCTTTTATTCCAGGCCTTTTCCATGTATTATACTTACAGCAAAACACTGTTATGATGAAAGGAGTGCCTGCAGATGAACAGCATGCTTTACACACACGGAACCGGCGCTTTTGACGCTTTCAGCACATTAATTGTCGTGCTTATCATCGGCGGCCTTATTTACGCTATCGCCAAGGGCGTCTCGCAGTGGAGCCAGAATAACAACTCACCTGATGTGACAGTGAATGCGACGGTGGTTGCGAAAAGAACTGAAGTATGGGGCCACGAGCATGCCCATACCAATTACTACGTGACCTTCCAGCTGGAAAACGGTGAGCGGCTGGAACTCCCCGTGAAAGGCACCGAGTATGGCATGCTTTCCGAATCCGATCACGGTAAGCTCAGCCACCAGGGCACCCGCTACCACGGATTTGAAAGGGATTAAGTTCATAATATTCAAAGCGCAAGTGGAACGTGGCTGCAGGGACAGTCCCTGCTGTAACCGTTTAAAAAACGTGACAGTAGGGCTGTCCCTCTGTCACGTTTCACTGTTTTATCTTCGCTTGTTTCAGTCAATTCTCAGGATCAACCGCAGAACGTTCACTGCGGCTTTTTCCATTTCTTCCCGCGTCAGCACGCCCTTCTCCAGGGCCTCCAGCAGCCGCTCCGGGAAACCGGTGGCCATCTTCATGTCGTTGCCGGCTGCCACTTCCTTGTAGTGCTCGCCCAGGGTCCACCAGTCGGTGGTCACCATACCGTCAAAGCCCCACTCCTCACGAAGGATGCCGGTCAGCATGTCCTTGTATTCGCTGGCCCGGTGGCCGTTCACGATGTTGTAGCTGGACATGAGGGACCAGGGATGGGCTTCCTTCACCACGATCTCAAACTGCCGCAGGTAGATTTCCCGGATGGCCCGCTCGGAAACCCGGGCGTCGCAGTTGCGGCGGTTGGTTTCCTTGTTGTTCAGGGCAAAGTGCTTCGGCGTGGCCGCGATATGCTCGCTCTGCACGCCCCGGACCAGGCCCGCGGCCTGCTTGCCCGCCAGCAGCGGATCCTCGGAATAATACTCAAAGTTCCGGCCGCACAGCGGGTTCCGGTGAATGTTCACCCCGGGCGCCAGCCAGACCATGATGTTGTTTTCCTTGGCTTCCTGCGCCACCGCGGTACCTACCTCGCCGCACAGTTCCGGATCCCAGCTGGCTGCCAGCAGCGTGGAACAGGGGAAGGCGGTGGTGGTCACGCCGATGTCCTTATGGAAGCGGATGCCCGCAGGGCCGTCCGCCGTCATGATGTTGGGAATGCCGTAAACCGGGTTGTTACCATAGCCGAAGGTGTTTGCCAGGCCCACATTGGGCTGTCCGCCCAGCAGGGCCGCCAGGTCTTCCGCCGGCAGCGCGGCCACAAAGGCCTCCAGGGTCATCTTCCCTTCCGCCACGTCCTTCAGCTTCATGCCGTCCTTGGGGGCAAAATGGCTGATCCGCGGAATCGCCCGGGTCTCCGGATTGGCAAAGAGCACTTCCGGCGTCATGGGTGCCAGCGCGGTATAGTTGAAATCATTGCAGGGGGCAGTGGGCAGCTTCTCATAGCTGCCGTCCGCCCGGAGACGCTTCTCCAGGTTAGTGGGCACCATGCGGGCAGTCAGCTGTTCGGTCACCCGGTCTTCCGCCAGAATCCAGGTTTCCTCCGCCCAGGCGCCGTCCCGGACACTGGTGCCGATGAAGAACCGGTATTCGCCCTTTTCCAGCACGCGGGCGGAACGGGCCACCTTGCCCAGGTCGTCATAGCTGGCCATCTGGGAAAGCGGGAAACGGATTGCAATCTCTTCCGTCTCACCGGGCGCCAGGAGCTTCGTCTTCCTGTATCCGGCCAGTTCCTTCGCGGGCTTGCCCAGCAGGCCCTGGGGCGCGCTGAAGTAAACCTGCACAACCTCCCGGCCCGGGCAGCCTCCGTCATTGGTCACCTTCACCCGGATTTCCGCCTCGTCCTCCGTGAAGCTCACCTGCTGCTCCGAGAGGGAGAAGCGGGTGTAGCTGAGGCCGAAACCGAAGGGATAAACCACTTTCTCCGCTGCCCCGGCAATGGTCTCAAAGTACCGGTAGCCGACGTAGATATCCTCTGTATAGTTCACATAGGTGTCGCTGTCATAAAAATCCACACATCCGGGATAATCATCCAGTTTTTCCGCCAGGGTATCCGGCAGTTTGCCGGAAGGGCAGGTCACGCCGGCCAGCAGCTCCGCCGCGGCGCAGGCTCCCTCCATGCCGCCCTGGAAGGCCAGGAGCAGGCCCTGGATCCGGGGATTGTTCCGGAAGCAGGCAGTTTCCATCATCCCGCCGGTATTCAGCACCACGATGACCTTGTCAAAGGCTTGGCTGACAGTTTCCACCATAGTGCGCTCTGCGTCGGAAAGATAGAAATCTCCCCGTTCAAAGAGCACGTCGCTCATACTGACCGCGTCGCCGGTCACCGGATCCTTCCGGGTGATCTTCGCCCGGTCAGACTTCCGATCCCAGTCCTCGCCGGAGAAACGGCTGATGGAGATAACGGCGGTATCCGTAAACTCCCGGGCTTCCTGCAGCAGGACTTCCGGCACCGGCGGCTCCGCCACCATGCCCGGCACCCAGTGATCCTCATACTGGGCGGCCACATAGTTCCGGTAATACTTCATGGTGCCCGGATAAACGGCTTCCTCGCCCATTACTTCAATCATCCCGTCAAACATGTCCCGAACATAGGCCACGGTCACGTCGCCGCTTCCGCCGCCGCCCTTGACATAGTCCGCGGACGCTTTACCGAAGAGCGCCACCCTGCAGCCATGCCGCAGCGGCAGAACGCCCTGGTTTTTGAGCAGCACCATACCTTCCCCCGCAGCCCTGCGGGAAAGGGCAATATTTTCCTTGCCTGCGGTTACCCGCTTTCCGTCTTTTCCAAGGGGAATACCGGGCAGATAACGCGCGCGAATCCACTTCTCCATACAGATCCTCCTGAACTATTCCACCGTTTTTTCAGTCACCAAGGTATGATATATCTTAGAGCAAGCTTTAAGTCAAGAGATTATTTATGCTTCCCGGTCGAAAATGGACGTGACTGTAGGGACAGTACGTTCCTGTCACGATTTTTGAAAAAAATGTGACAGAAGGTCTGTCCCTCTGTCACGTCCTCTTCCATTCGGTTGAAACATCCACCCAAATCCGCTATAATATCCTCACCTGCAAAACTGCACATTTCCCCCTGTGGACTGAAGGAGGTTCTTATTTATGCTTCAGGATTTTGAGAAATGCAAACCAGAGGATAAAGATACCCTCAACGCGGAAATCAAAGAGCTGCGTGCCCGCCTGATTGCCACCCAGCAGCTGCTGCGGGAGAAAAAGCTGCCGGTGCTGGTACTGATCGAAGGCTGGGCCGCTGCCGGCAAAGGCAGCCTCATCAAGGAGATTATCAGCGAGATCGATCCCCGCTTCTATAACGTGGTCTCCCCCGCCGTGATTCCGGAAAGCGAATCCCGGTATCCTTTCCTGTACCCCTATGCCTCCGCGATTCCGGAAAACGGCAAGCTCATCTTCCTGGATTCCGGCTGGATGGAAAACGTGGTCCGCAAGCAGCTGCGGCTGGAAATCTCCAAAGAGGAATACAAGCGCCGTGTCCGGGCCGTGAACGAGTTTGAGCGCCAGCTGAGGGACGGCGGCTACCTGGTACTGAAGATCTTCCTGCACATTGACAAAGAGGAGCAGTTTGAGCGCCTGAGCGCCCTGTCGGAAAGCGCGGATACCGAGTGGCGGGTCACCCCGGACGACCTGTGGCAGCACCGGGAATACAAGCAGTTTCTCAAGGCCTATGACGATTTCATGGAGAAAACCGATGAAACGGTGAAATGGCATATCCTGGACGGCACAAAGAAAAAGGCCGCTGTCCGTGACGCCATGAAGCTGCTGGTGGAAAAGATCGACAAAGCGCTGGAGAAAGGCCGCTATACCGGCGAACCCTTTGAGGAAGAATTCCCCCTGCTGAAAATGCCGAAACTTTCCGAGGTGGACCTGTCCCCAGCCATTGAGGAAGAGGAATATAAGAAAGAGCTGAAGAAGCTGCAGAAGCGTCTGAGCGAGCTGCACAACGTCATTTACCGTAAGAAGATCCCTGTGATCCTCTGCTATGAGGGCTGGGACGCCGCCGGCAAGGGCGGCAACATCCGCCGGGTTGCCTATCCGCTGGATCCCCGGGGCTTTGACGTGCATCCTATTGCCTCCCCCGAACCCCACGAACTGAACCGCCAGTACCTCTGGCGTTTCTGGACACGGCTTCCCCGCACCGGGCACATTTGCATCTTTGACCGCACATGGTACGGCCGTGTCATGGTGGAGCGGCTGGAAGGCTTCTGCTCCGAGAAGGACTGGAAGCGGGCCTATAACGAGATCAACGAGTTTGAGCGCCAGCTGACCGACTGGGGCGCCGTGCTGCTCAAGTTTTGGATCCACATTGACCAGGATACCCAGCTGGCCCGGTTCAACGAGCGGCAGAACACCCCGGAGAAGCAGTGGAAGATCACCGAAGAGGACTGGCGGAACCGGGAAAAGTGGCCCCAGTATGAAACCGCGGTGGACGAAATGCTCCAGAAAACCAGCACGGAAAACGCCCCCTGGTTCATCATCGAATCCAACGACAAACACTACGCCCGGATCAAAGCCCTGCGGATTATTGTGGAAGCGCTGGAAAAAGCCTGCGAATCCCACTTTGAAAACACCTACGGCTGAGGCACAAAGAAACAGTCAAAGAAAACAGGATGCTGCCGCAAGGCAGCATCCCATTTCTTTGGAGGTATGTTCATGGTATATCATTCGGGCTGGCATATCCCGATTGATACCGCTTGGCAGTTAGGCTTAACTAACCGTTGACATGATATCAAATTATTCTCCCTTCGTCAACAGAAAATATCACTTTTTTATTCAGCGATTTCCGTTTTTCCCTTCACCAGCACGCTCCGCGAATACCGGATAATCAGCAGTGTGGAGCACAGGATCCATCCCACGGGATAGGCCAGCGCCACGGCCAGGAACCCGGCACCCAGCGTCTTCGTTACCGCCAGGTAAATCTGCCGGAAAACCACGAAGGAGGCCAGCATGATTACCGTCGGCATGGTGGCGTCTCCCACGCCCCGCAGGGCACCGGCATAGATCTGGTTGAAGCAGATGGCGATATAGAACGGCGTCACAATCCGGATAAAGCGAATGCCGTAATCAATCACTTCTTCCTCAGGGGAGAAGAAATTCATCAGCGGCCTGGCCAGCAGGAACACAGCCAGTCCCAGTACCGCGGTGGAAACCAGGCTCATCACCGTGGCTGTCCGCACGCCTTCCCGGGCACGCGGGATCTTCTTCGCGCCCCAGTTCTGGCCCACAAAGGTGGTGGAAGACATGCTGATGCTCTGCACCGGGATCAGGGCAAAGGCGTCGATCTTGCCGTACACGCCGTAGCCCGCCATGCAGGCGGAGCCGAACTGGTTGATGTAGGACTGGACGAACACATTGGAGAAGGAGGTCACCGCCGCCTGGATGCTGCTGGGCAGGCCGATCTTCAGGATCATCGACAGGGACCGCTTGTCCACGCAGAGCTTCCTCCAGCGGATACCGTAGTTCCCCTTCTCCTTTGTCAGGGTGAACATGATCAGCAGGGCGGACAGAATCTGAGACAGCACCGTGGCATAGGCCACGCCGTCCACGCCCATACCGAAGGCCAGCACAAACAGCAGATCCAGCACCGTGTTCAGCAGGGCGGAAATAATCAGGAAAATCAGGGGTCTTCGGGAATCCCCCACCGCTCGCAGGATGCCGCTGCCCAGGTTATAGAACAGCACCCCGGACACCCCGCCGAAGTAGATGGTCAGATAGCAGGAGCTTTCCGGCATCACGTCCTCCGGCGTCTGCATGAAGCGAAGCATGGGGTTGATAATCATCAGGCCGAAAACCGTCGCCAGCAGGCTGACCACAAAGGTCAGGGCCACGGTGGTATGCACGGCCTTGCTGAGGCCTTCGTCATCATGGGCGCCGTACCGCTGGGAAATCACCACCGACGCGCCGGTGGCCAGGCCTGCGCAGAAGCCCACGATGGTATTGATAATCGGTCCCGTGGAGCCGACCGCCGCCTGGGCTTCCTGCCCGACGAACTGGCCCACCACCAGGGTATCCACCGTATTGTACAGTTGTTGGAAGAGCAGTCCGATGGCCATGGGAATCGAGAATTGCAGCATATGCTTCCAGATATTTCCCTCGGTCATATCCAGATCCAGCCGGGCCACAGAATCCCCTCCTCCCTTTCATGTGGACACCCATTATAGCAGAGGAATCCAAAAACGCAAGAAAAAAGGAATGCCGAAGCATTCCGATGAATTCATCATTCACTTTTTCAGCTTTCCCAGTTCCGGATCACCATAGTGTACTGTCCTTTCCGGTCGTCCGGATCCTCCAGCATCACATAAGGCTTGCCGGTCATTTCTCCCAGTTCCTCCGGAGTATAGGGATGGTGGACTCTCCCTTTCCATTTGCCTTCCGTATAGAGATAGTCCCCGTCCTCATTCACGGTATGGGGCTCCGTCTCATACTCTTCATCCGGCCCGTCCACCGACGCGATCACGCAGCCGCCCGGCCGGGTAATCCGGCACAGCTCCTGCACGGCCTTCTTTGCTTCCTGAAGCGGCATATGATCCAGCACGTCCATGCATACCACCGCGTCAAAAGCGTGATCCTCATATCCGGTTTTCATCACCCCGGCTGCGCGGAAATCCCCGTAATACCCTTTCTTTTTCAGCAGATCCGAGGAGATCTCCGCCGCCTTCGCGGAAATATCAAAACCGGATACGGAGAACCCGTTCGCGGCCAGCTTCAGGGAGAACAGCCCGCAGCCACAGCCGGCATCGCATACCGATACCGCCCCGCGCTTATGCAGGTACCTGATCACCGCATCCGGCGTCAGGTCACACTTTTTCACATAAGCCGTGATCCGCTTCTGGTCTGTTGCTTCCCAGATTTCATCCCAATACATCATATCACCCGTCGTTTATTAGTGACAGAAAGAAAAGCTTCTGTCACCAATTAATACGTTTTTACTTGACTTCTGTCATTATTCTATACCAACATTGCAAATTATGCAAACACATCTTTACAGGAATGTCGTTTTCTCGTTTTTATGTGTGTTCATCTCTTTCAGCTCAGTGTTATAATTCAACTGCCGGTGGAGACAGGTTGCGAGACGCTGTATTCTGTTTTCCCGGCTCACAGGGTATCCTGCAGGGGAACAACGCGAAGGCAGGCAGCAAACCGCTTGCCGGAAAGGAGCTGACCATGAACTTTGGCAGCAATCTCAGAAAGCTCCGGAAGGAGAAAAACCTGACCCAGGAAGCCCTGGCCGAATGCCTCAATGTATCCGCACAGACCGTGAGCAAGTGGGAGAACGGCGCCTCCATGCCGGATATTTCCCTCCTGCCCCTGCTGGCGGACTATTTCCAGGTGTCAGTGGATTCCCTGCTGATGCATGACGCCGCGCAGCGCCTGCAGGACGTCCGGAATCTCGGCAAGGAAATCCGCGCCCTGGCTGAAGCCGGGAAAAAAGCCGAAGCCTACACCCGGCTGAAAGCCTCCATGAACCAGTGGAAGTTATCCGTTTCCGTGAACCACCTGATGAGCTGGACAGCCCGTCAGTACGCCTTGGAATGCACCGGTGCAGACCGCACCCGCCTGCTGGAGGAAGCCATCTCCTGGGCAGACAGGACTATCTTCCTGGACTGCGGAGAAACCGGAAGAACAGTACAGGCAAAAATGTCCAAGTGCTATTGCCTGATGGAATTGGACCGCCGGCAGGAGGCAAGGAATATCGCAGAATCCCTGCCCTCCCTCTATTCCTCCCGGGAAATCGTCCTGTCCAGGATCACTTCAGGAGATGAACAGCAGCAATTTATTCAATCCGCCCTGCAGGATCTTGATGAACTGAAAGCATCCCTCCGGGCGCTGTAATAATGCCAACCCAGGCTGACAGGATTATCCTGTCAGCTTTTTGATTCTTCAACGATCAGATGCTTTTTATCTTTCAGCCGCAGCCCGAACACCGCCCCGCACTTCCGGCAGGCCAGCGCCCGCACCCCGCAGCCCCGGGGAACCACCGTCTCCTGGATGGCAGGAACAAAAGCTACGCCGGCGGTCGCCATAAGATCGCCTTCAATGATTTTGTCACTGCCGCATTCCGGGCACCTGGCTGTTCTGAGCCTTTCCTCGTCCTGCCCGGCATTATAGGTATCCCAAAGTCCTTTACGCATCCTGTTCCCCTCCTTCCATCTGTCAGGATGTTCCATTCTTTGCTATTATTGTGCCCGATTTCGGCAGATGAATACAGAACCACATCCGAAAAATAAACAGCGTTATTTTTCCGGCATTGCCTTAATCCCAAAAAAATCACAAAACTTGTTTTGAAAATTATTGACAAACGATAATTTTATGATATTATGATTATCGTAAAACAATAATTCATCAAACGGGGTGATCTCTTTGAAACGGAAAACGCTGATCCGGGTACTGATCGCGGAAGGGATTCTGCTGGCCGCATTGTCCCTGCTGACGCTGATGATTCCGACGCTCTTTTCCTCCCTGCTCTCCTTCCCACTGGAACAGATTGCCCTGGGAATGAGATCCCTCTCCCTTACCGGCACCGTCGGCAACGGGGTTGCAATGCTGCTGATCGCGCTTTCAGCCCTGATCCCGCTTTTCTTTGCCCTGCGTTATCCCGGCGGCCGGGAAACCCTGGCGGAAAGGATTGCCCTGTTCGTGCTGGCCCTTATCCTGCCGGTGGCGCTCTACGGCATCCTGAATCCCGGCATGTTCTACGGCAAGATCCCGGGCGGTATTGAAAGCTACGAGCGTGCGCTCCGGGTTTTCCTCTCCACTTCCGTCTGGACAGTGCTCATCCTGTTCGTTGTGCTCAGGCTGATCCGCCTGTTCCGGAACGGTAACCGGGAGCAGCTCTTCCGCTACCTGCGGAATATCCTGTGCGCGCTGTGCATCTACTTCACCGCGCAGCTTGTCATTAACCTGTTTGTCAGTATCCTGACGCCCGCGGGAACCGAAATGAGTACGGCTGGCTTCATCCATGGCCTGCTGAGCCTGATTGCAGTGATTGTCCCCCTGGTGCTGGATATCCTGGTTGCCCTGCGCATGCTGGCCCTGCTGGAAACAGCCGCCACAGAAGAGCAGGAAGGCCTTACAGAGGCTGCCGGAAAGCTCAGCCGCCTGAGCTGTATCACCCTGGCTGTTACCAGCGGGCTTACCGCCCTGCTGTACATCGCGCAGGTTCTTCTGCTGCCGCAGCTGTCCAATGTCAGCACGGAAGTAAACCTGCCTGTCACGGATCTGTTCTTTGTCCTTGTGATCCTGCTGCTGTCCCGCCTGCTGATTGAAAACAAACAGCTGCGGGATGGCAACAGCCTGTTTATCTGACCGGAGGGAGGCGTCCTATGGCAATCCGGGTATGTCTGGAAGACGTGCTGAAAGCCCGCGGCATGACTTCCAAAGAGCTGTGCGGGCTGATCGGAATCACGGAGGCCAATCTGTCCATTCTGCGCAGTGGAAAGGCAAAGGGTATCCGTTTCGGTACGATCAACAAGATCTGCTATTACCTGCAGTGTGACGTTGGTGATATCCTGAAGTTTGACGGAGTTCTGGAGGACGACGATGAAGACTAAGAAATATATCATTATCCTTGCCTGCTGCATCCTGGCGGCAGCCTTTATCCTGGGCATAACCGGCGTGGTGAACCTGTCCACCGGCATCCAGGTGAAAAACAGTGACCGGCTCATCGGCTTCCTGATCACCCGTGACAGCCTGGATCAGGCGGACGATTACCACTACCCGGCCACCCGGGTTGAAAAGCAGGGTACCATCGAGGTGGACGGTGAAGAGGAACCCTATCTGGACGTGAATTACGTTTTTGAAGGCATTGACGGAATCCCGTTCATGCTTGCCGACACTACGGGTGAAGACGGCGTGAACAGCTCAACCACCATATCAGACGGTGGTGTATCAGACGTTCAGGTTTATCATTCACAGACAGATGATAACATCACCGAAGAAAGCCTCACCGGCACCCTCTACCTGGCTCGCGGAAAAGACGACTACCTGTTCTTTTTCAATCCAATCTACCAGACCGCGGACGGCGACGTCTATGCCGTCAGGACTGCCTCCGGCATGGCGCCGAGCCTGGGGCTCTGTTCTTCCGTATCCACCCACAAAACGCAGGACCTGAGCTGGACGGAAGGAATAAAAACCTTCACCCGCTCCATGCGCGTGGAAGTCAAAATGCTGCTGGCTGACAAGCCTGTGAAAGTCAGCATTTACCAGTACAACGCTGACCACGAGCTGATCCGCTCTGATGAGTATGATCCCCTCAGCGTTCCGGAAACCTTCTCTCCCCGTCCCGTGGCCGAATACCTCGTCATTGAAACGGAAAACGAAGGCGGCGATCCCGTACGGGAGATCTGCGGAAAGAAGGATGAATCCTTCACCGTTAAGCTTGCCCGGGAAGACGGGATCTGCGTGGCGGAAGGGCATGAGATAATCTGGCCTAAATGGTAAGCGAACGGACACTGGTTATCCAGTGTCCGTTTAATTCATAATTCATAATTGTAGAATGATTCTACATGTCTTCCCTGTCATCCTGACCAAGGCCACATTGTGGCCTCCTCTGGAGATGTAAACCTTCAAGTAACAGGAGCATCCTTCTGCGTAGAATAAAACTAATTCTGAATTATGAATTATGAATTGTGAATTGTAATTAATGGCTTGTTTTGAAACATTTTTCACAGTTGCCTGTAACGAATAAAACAACTATAATAACAGTATCTGCAGTACCGCAGATACTGTTTTCTGTTTTTGACTTTATCCTGGAGGAATATCATGCTTAGAAAAACCAAAATCATCTGTACCATCGGCCCGGCGAGTGAGAATGAAGAAACCCTCACCGCTATGTGTCAGGCGGGCATGAACGTTGCCCGGCTGAACTTTTCCCACGGATCCTATGAGGAGCACCTGCGGCGCATTCAGCTGATCCGCTCTGTGCGGGAAAAGCTGAACCTGCCCATCGCCATCATGCTGGACACAAAGGGACCGGAATACAGAATCAAAACCTTCGCGAACGGTCCCGTGACGCTCCATGATGGAGATCTGTTCACCCTGACCACGGAGGATATCCTGGGAGATGAAACGCGGGTTGCCGTGACCTACGCCAACCTGACGAATGAACTGTTCCCCGGAGACACCGTGCTGATCAACAACGGACTGGTCATCATGAAGGTGGAAGAGGTCAAGGGCAACGACGTCATCTGCCGCGTGCAGAACGGCGGCGTCCTGTCTGACCGGAAGAGCATGAATTTCCCCGGCAAGGTGCTGAAGCAGGATTTCCTGTCCGAGCAGGACAAGAAGGACCTGCTCTTCGGCATTGAAAACGGCGTGGACTTCGTCGCCGCCTCCTTCGTGTCCTCCAAGTCCGACGTGCAGGCCATGCGTGACCTGCTGAATGCCAACGGCGGCAAGGACATCGACATCATCGCCAAGATTGAAAACCGCAGCGGCGTGGACAACGTGGAGGAAATCTGCGAGGTCGCGGACGGCATCATGGTGGCCCGCGGTGACCTGGGCGTGGAAATCCCCTTCATGGAAGTTCCCGCCCTGCAGAAGTACCTGATCAGCAAGTGCCGCATGCTGGGCAAGCGGGTAATCACCGCCACGGAAATGCTGGAAAGCATGATCCAGAATCCCCGTCCCACCCGCGCCGAAATCTCCGACGTGGCCAACGCCGTGTATGACGGATCTTCCGCCATCATGCTCAGCGGCGAAACCGCCGCGGGCAAGTTCCCTGTCCAGGCGGTGCAGACCATGGCCGAAACGGCCCAGTTCACCGAAGCAGGTATCAACTATGCCAAGCGCTTCCGCACCATGGAGTTCTCCATCAACAGCAACCTGGACTCCGTTTCCCACGCGATCTGCTCCATGGCCGTGGACGTGAAGGCCAAGGCCATCGTGGTCAACTCCATCTCCGGCCGTACGGCCCGCATGGTTTCCCGTTTCCGCTGCCCGGTGGATATCATCGGCACCACCACCAATGAGCGGGTCTGGCGGAAGCTGAACCTGTCCTGGGGCGTCACCCCGGTGCTGACGGAGAGCTACTCCTCCATGGACGTCATGTTCTGGCAGGATCTGAAGATTGCCCGGGAAATCTTCACCCTGGAACCCGGCGACAACGTGGTGCTGACCGGCGGCCAGATCAACGGCGATCCCGGAAACACCAATACCATCAAGGTAGAGTGCATCAGTTGAAACTGAACAACGCACTTTTAACCCGTCTCCAGCAAGTTATGGAGACGGGTTTTTTATACTGTTCTGTTTTAAATCTGGTCTTATGTTTTTGTGTGATTCTGGCACTTTTCATAGTGCCACTTTCCGTCTATACTCCTCACCAACACGAGCAAGGTTGAAGGAGGTACTTAACATGACGACCGCAGCTTATTCCATCCGCAGGGGCTCCCTGATCTGGCTGACCATGACCGCCCTCTTTATGGGCATGAACATTATTCTTTCCCTGAGCATTTTCAGTATCCCGGTGCCGGGCGGCCACCTGTATTTCTGCGACGTGGTGATCAACACGGCCGCTGTGCTGCTGGATCCCTTCGCCGCGTTCCTGGTCGGCGGCGTCGGCTCCTTTCTGGGCGATTTCTTCTTCTATCCGGCGCCCATGTTTGTCTCCCTGGTTACCCATGGCCTGCAGGCCGTGGTGGTCTCCCTGATCTCCCGTAAGGTGCTGTTCGGAAAGCAGGCCGCTTCCTCCGTCATCGGCGTCACCGTCGGGGCGATCATCATGACCATCGGCTATACCCTGGGCCGGGCCTATGTCTACTCCACACCCGAATACGCCATCCTGAAGCTTCCCTTTGAGATCCTCCAGGCCGGCTTTGGCGCGGTGGTTGCCATCCTGCTGCTGTATCCCATGGGACTGAGAAAGCTTTTCGAAAAAACGGTCCGGAGGTAAACTCCGTTCCGGTTATACAAAAAAACGATCCGGCATCTGCTGCCGGATCTTTTTATGTTCAGGAGGAAAATTCATTATTTCTTCCTTTTCTCAGACCTGTCAAGGATGATCTTTTCAAATATTCCAAACACGAGGAGCACCCCGCCGAAGCCGAAGGCCGCAAGGAAGACCGGCGGAAGAAACAGGCACGGGATCAGCATGACCAGTCCCATCGCCAGCATCGGCGTCAGCCCCACCTTGCGCAGCAGCTCATATACGCGGCCCTGATATGCCCGGGGCTTTGTCCAACGCTCGATATATCCTGTCCCGCGGCTTTCCAGCATCTCATTTTCTTCCATTTCGTCCATGAGGGCGAAATTGCTTCTGCCCCTGTTCTCACTCACTGCTGTCACCTTCCCTTCCTGCAGTTTCCATTGTATCAGGTACCGTGTTTCAGTGTCATCACCATCATGTAACAATGGTGTAAATAATAGCATTCCACAATACACATGTGACAAAGGGACAGCTTTACTGTCACATTTGCGCCGCCTATTCTACGTTTTGTAGAAAAATCATTTTTCATTTTATACGAACTGGGTGTTCAATCTCCATGTCAAGCCGTTTATCATGATATCAGATCAAGCGAACGGAGGAAACGATGATGATGGCCATGACTACGATGAGCAACAACACTGTGAAGATGATGGGACTCGAAGGAAGCCGCAGGAATGCCCGCCGGAGCAGTATCTCCAACCTCATGGCAAAAATCGGTGCCTTCCTCCGCAGCCGTCTCCAGGCCGGTTCCGAAACCCGCTGGAGCTACACCCGGAACGAGAGCGAAGAGTTGCTGCACCAGGCCCGCTGCATGGGCTGGGCGGTCAACAGCGTACTCAACACCCGGCGGATCTGCTGAGCACAGTAAAAAGCGGCAGGAGCGTTCACTCCTGCCGCTGCTTTTTATTTGTCGCTGTAGTGGAATTGTTTCATCCGGTGACCCCAGACAAGGCAGTGGATCGTTCCCGCCACGCCCAGCACAAACATGACCACTGCGGCGCCGGAGCCTTTTCCCGATCCAAAGAGGAATGTCAGGGGCTCCACGGTTTCGCATCTTGCCATGAAGGGTTCAAAGACGCTGTCCACCATCCATCCGCCCAGCAGCATCCCGATGGGGATGGTAAAGAACTGCAGCGAGTTCCGGCAGGCGTATACCCGCCCCTGCAGTTCCACCGGCACGGTGCTCCGGAAGATCACATCATAGTTTGCGCTCATCACCGGAACAAGGATCCAGCCGACCACCTGGCTCAGGCACCAGATCCACGGAATCCGGCAGAAAGCCAGCAGGAAGTTCTCCACGCTCAGGGAGATCAGCATCGTCACATAGACCACCCGCATGCGGTTTTTCGGTCTGGGAAGGACCGAGACCAGCAGGCTTCCAAGGATCATGGCGATCCCTGAAAAGGCGGTTACAATCCCCAGCATGGATGTGCCGCCCCGGGGATTCGGGATCACGTAGCCGGGCAGGGTTGCGTCAAAGGCGGACGCCACCAGGTTGACGCCGGACATGAACAGGATCATGGTCAGGATCATGGGCGTACGCTTCAGATATGCGACGCCCTCCTTCACCAGCACCGACATCCGCTCTTTCTGCGTCACCGGCACCTCCGGTATCCGGATCAGGAAGAGCAGCGTCAGGAACGCGATCGCAAAGGTAGCCAGGTCCACCGCAATCACCAGCTTCAATCCGGCCATTCCGTACAGGGCCGTCGCGAACAGCGGATTCAGGACGGAGATCATGGACCTGGACATGGAATGCAGCCCGCTGGCCCGCTGATACTGTTCCTTCGGGATCAGCAGGGTGGTGGCCACTTCCGAGGCCGGCTGCTGCACCGTGTTCATCAGGCCCGAGAAGGCGTTGATTGCGTAAAGGTGCCACACGGCAAGATTGTCAGTCAGATACAGCACCAGCACCGTAACGGTGCACAGCGCCGCCAGCAGGTCGCAGACGAGCATGGTTTTCTTCTTGTCAAACTTGTCCGTCAGGGCACCCGCAAAAATGCTCATAATGACGTAAGGCGCATATGAGCAGATGGTCAGCGCCGCCGTCTTCAAGGCCGATCCGGTGGTTTCATAAAGCCACAGGGTCAGTGCAAACGAAGTCATGGCACTGCCAAGCTGAGACAGACTCTGTGTACTCCACAGAATCAGAAAGTCTTTTAAACCTTTTCCAAAAGATTTGATTTTATCGAATTTCATTTTTCCTTTGCTCCTATTTTTTCTTTTTCTTTTTTAGAAGCAAAGTCTGAGGCTTATATTATTCCTCCATACAGTCCCTCAAACCCTGCATGGAGCCGAGACAACGGCCAGGAACATTTCCCCTTCACCTTTCCTTTTCTTTACATTAAAAGCTTTTTTGCTTTCACACACCATTTCAGATACGCTTCATATGTTTCAATACCGAAGAGCACAGTCAGATAATAGTACAAATGGTCCTCTTCCTGCAACACCTGCTCCAGGTTTTTCCGGAAAAACTGCAGGGCAGCCAGGTCCTTCTCTACCTGTTTTTCAAAGATCTCAATATTCCTGATGGTGACTTCCTTCCCGGCAGACCGGCCGAAAAAGAGCTTGACCAGGGTTTCATACTTCAGGTCATTGTCAGCTTTGGAATCCTTCAGCCAGTTTTCCAGCGTCTCCCTGCCCGCGGCGGTAATCCGGTACAGGATCTTTTCCCGGCCGGAGCCGGAAGACGCCCCGGTTTTCTCCACCTGCCCGGCCGCCAGCATGCCGCTCAGGGCAGGATAAATACTCCCGTAGCTGCCCTTCCAGAAGAAGCTGATCTCATGGTCAATCCGCTTTTTGATGTCATATCCCGTCATGTCTTCATGGGCCAGCAGGCCCAGAATCACCATATCGATCTTCCTGTCCTTCGGCATATCGTTTACCGCCTCCAGCTCATCCGGTATTTCAGCGCCTTCTTCGGGCATTCATCCACGCAGGCACCGCACTGTATGCATTCGGTGCACTTTGCGTTGATTCCTTTTTCTGTCATTGCTTTCACGTCCAGACCCATCGGGCAGGCCTTGCTGCACTTTCCGCAGGAAACGCACTGCATCCTGTCCGCCTCAATATGCAGCTGGGGCAGATGCAGGAAACGGCCGACAGTGCTGCCGATGACCATGAAGGGCGCCATCCAGCACAGGTAATGGCAGGCGCCTCTCCTGCCGTGGATCAGGCCGGGCAGCACAAGAATCATCAGCACTCCGTAGTATACCACATAGTTATGGATTTCCGTGACGGAGATACCGTGATCCGTCTGGTAAAAGAAATCAACAGTGACCTTGTTCTTTCCGAGGATGAAGGTTACGATCACCAGGGTGATCCAGATGACCCAGATGACATACTTGATATGATTGCGCCAGCCCTGTTTTGCCGGCTTGTCATTGCAGCGAATCAGGCACTCCTGCATGCCGCCGGCCGGGCAGAGCCAGCCGCACCAGGCGCGGCCCAGGAACAGGGACGCAGCCAGCATGGCCATAGACACAAAGAAGCTGCCGTTCATAATATGTTCAGACGCGGCCTGGATAATCAGCGCAGGGGAAAAATACCAGATCGTGACCGGGAAAAGCAGGAATGCGATAAAGAGAATGGTTCTGCGTACTTTCTGTCTCATGACAATAAAACTCCTCCCGCAATATATCATTTTGATATATTGCGGGAAATATCATAATCCCCTTTTTATTATCTGTCAAGTAAAAGGAAAAAGCTGACAGGATAATCTGTCAGCTTTGAGAATCAGTATGGATACTGGTAGAGGATCTTGACGTATTTGTCCATCCCGTCAAACAGCATCTTTTTCTGTGTTTCTTTGTCCACAGGATTCGATCCCATGCGGTCGTATGCATAGATGCTCATATCGTCCGGGGTATCCATCGACCATACACGGATATATTTCAGTTTTTCCGGATCATTGTTTTCCTCAACAAACAGCCGGACATATTCCGTTCCGTTTTCGCAGAAAACCACCTTTTCACCCCGCACATGCTCCCAGTTTACTTCCGACTGCTCCGCCCGTGTTTTGAGAAAAACCTGCGTATCTTCCGGCAGCTTAACGGCCTCGATGGCCCTTTCTGCCCGGCGGCACGAGATATAGGGCGCAATGACGCCGACGTAAACCCAGCCGATGATGATCAGTGCACATAACGCAATCACGGCGATTAAGAGCTTCTTCTCTCTCATATACGCTCTCCTTATTCATAAAAATTGTCACACGAAAAAAGCTGACAGGAAGTCCTGTCAACTTAACGATTGAAACCGCCTTTTTCTTCCTGATCCGGAAAACGCCTTACGGGAAGCTCAGGTAACGGCTCATCATATAACCGATTTCGCCCTTATATTTCACGATTGTCCAGATCTCCCCGCGCAGGAGGACCTCCACCTTCGTCTTCGCCTTCACCTGGTACAGCACCTTGGCTTCCGGATCGGGTTCCGTCCGCATCCGGACCGCGGAGCTGACCTTGGCAAAGATGCCTGTTTCCGTATTCACAGGCTCCAGCACACCGCTTTTCCAGATCTCGATATAACGGCCGTCCTCCGTCTCGCACAGATAGATTTCGGTCGTGTCCGAATGGCTGCTCATGGGAGGCACAACGCCGAATACATTCAGCAGCGTTCCCGCTGGCAGCCCCGCGTATTCTCCATCTTCATAAAAGCGGACGCCCCTCTCGTCCCCGCCCAGGTCCTGCTTCAGACGCACCTGGGTGATGCCGCTCTGCTCTATATTTTTACCGTCAAAGGACAGATACTCTTTCATAACACAGCCGGTTAGCCTGTATCCGCCGTTAGGACCGGTGAAAAAGATCACCGCCCACTGGTCGCTCTGGGAGATCACATGTACCGGTATGCCGGAACAGAGTTTCGCGTGGGAAACCGCGTCCTTGTCCGCGGAGTACCGGACGTTCAGCCGGTCCAGCACGCCTTCGCATTTCACCCAGGCTGTCGGATAGGAATGTGCTCCTTCCGGATCCAGGAAGCGTTTTTCCACAAACATCCCATACTCCAGCTGTACCCAGTCTCCCAGGTCCCGCAGAACAGTCACTTCCGTATTTTCTGTATATCCATAATAAGTGGACTGTTCATTGTATCCATTCGCCGAGGTCGTAAAGTATACCGGCTCTTTTTCGGAAGCATAAACTGTCTGAACCGGGAGTTTGTCATAGATAAACGGGAAATCGCGCTGTTCCGTCGTCAGGTCAGAAACTTTGCGTACCGCGTTTTTCGCCACAAAGCCCGCAGAATAGGCTTCCACCAGGTAATCGTTTCCAAATTCACCGCATACCCTGACCAGGGTGCCTTTCGCATGGCGGACCAATACATGTTTGTTCTGTGGTGTACTGTAAACAGGCGAATCGTCTTCGATGATTTCCGCCAGAAAGATATCGCAGGGCAGATTTTTTTCCCATTCAGCATAGTCTGCATCCCATTGATCGTTGTCCATTCCGTCGTGCCATTCCGGTTCCGGAATCTGGGAGGATTTTTTCAGATCGATCCACACCGAATAATTGCCGGTCAGATAGCATTCATATCTCCCGTTGGTCTGATCCAGGGACAGTTCGTTGTCATATCCGTTGTACAGGATTCCGGCCTTTGTTGATCCTGAAGAAGCCGTATACACGGAGATCCCGTTCCCTTTCTTCACCGCCACATGCAACGGGTTCGAGCCGGCCAACGCCGTCCCTGCCCACAGAAGCAGTCCAAAGAGCAGCAGCCATACCGGCACAAGCATAAAGAGACGTTTCTGTTTTGTGGTTTTCATCGTCAGCCACCTCCGTTTATTGAAACGGGATACAGCATCCATTTCTTCCCAATAAAAAACAGCAGGAAATACATTCCTGCTGCCGTTTCTCACTTCAAAAACATCAGGCTCAGGGCAATCAGGATCTGCCCGGCATAATACAGGCTGATGTTTGTTACCCGCAGGCTCTGCTTCGTTTCCTTGCCGAAGGTATTCAGGATGAGGACAATATCGCTGAGCAGGAACAGGATGGCCCCGGCCGCGAACACAGCATTGAAGGCCGACGGCGAAACAATCAGGTTCCCGATGGCTACGCAGTTCAGCAGCACAATGGCGCCGATATAGACCACGCCGAAGATCTTGAACGCCTTCTTTGCCGTGATCTGCTTGAAAATCCACGTCATCAGCAGGGCTGTGAGGATGACCCCGGCGATCACGCAGATCCACCAGTGCGCCGCGCCCCTCATCACCGCGACCAGGTACAGGATATGCCCGCTGAGGAATACCAGGATGCCGATCAGGAAGATGGGCTGTCCTTTTTCAGGAAAGACCAGACGGAGATTCAGCAACACGTCCGCAATGGCGCCCAGCAGCAGGCCGGTTGTGATCAGCTGTGCGGTTTTCGACCCGTTGGAAAGCAGGAAACCCAGAATCACAAAGCAGGCGGATGCCAGGCCCTTCAGGATTACCGCCGGAACATATTCCTTCTTACTTTCCTTCATCAGGAACAATACCATCAGGCACAGGCATACCGGGATCAGCGCATACATCATCGTCGAATCCTCCTGTATATTCTTTTGATTGTCTTTCTGTCTTTCAGTATCATATCACCCATCCCCTTACAGAGGCAAGGCAAAACATACTTTCACATCCGGGCGTAAGCACGGATATTTCACATTGAGCCGCAGGCTCAATATTTCACATTTGACGAAGTCATATATTTCACATCGCGAAGCGATATTTCATCCGTTTATGTTTCTTTTTCGACCACTTGTCGCAAAACAGTGGAAAACCTTTCCCCTTTCCCATATAATGCAATCACCCGGGAGAAAGGAGCCAGAAAAGTGCAGGTTGAAGTCAGAATCGATCCATCGGTCACAGAACCAAAGGTGATTGTCATGGCAAATGAGCTCACGGAGGAAGTCAATGCCCTGGTACAGGCATTGTCCGAATCCGAGCCAAAGATGATCGCCGGTTTCCGTGAGGACACCGTCACCGTTCTGGACGAAAAGGATATCCTCAGGATTTACGCCGCGAACGGCAAGGTATACGCCGTGCTTCCCACGGGTGAATACACGCTTCGGCTTCGCCTTTACGAAGCCGAGGAGCGGCTGAAGTCCTCGCGCTTTGTGCGGATTTCCAACTCGGAAATCATCAACCTGAAAAAGGTCAGGAGCTTTGACCTGAGCTTTACCGGCACAATCTGCGTCATACTGGCTGACGGAAGCAAAACCTACGTTTCAAGACGTTATGTGTCAAAAATCAAGGAGGTATTGGGCATATGAATAAACAGCTCTGGAATAAAGCGCTGCGGCGCGCCCTGATCGGCATGCCCATCGGACTGCTGATCAGCACCGTGATTACCATTATCATTTCCCTGTGCAAGGGAGACGGACATTACTATGCGGTTGTCCCCGCGTTGATTGAGGACTGCGGTTCCGAAATCAACGCCGTACTGATCCAGTTTATCTGCTCCCTGCTGTACGGCGCGGTCTTCGCCGGCGCGACCGTCATCTGGGAAACAGACTGGAGCCTGACGAAGATGACCGTGGTTCACCTGCTGGTGGTCGCCCTGATCACCCTGCCGATCGCCTATTTCATGCAGTGGATGAAGCACAGCCTTGGCGGCTTCCTGACCTACATCGGCATCTTCCTGGCCATCTACGCGGCCATCTGGATTATTGAGTACAACCGCATGCGCAAAGGCGTCAACGACCTGAACCGGAAAATGAAAGAGAACGTATGATCTTCACCGTCCGCTTCGCGCGGGCGGTTTTTCTTTTACAGAATCAGGAAACAACTTACTCTCATATCCGGGCGTAAGCCCGAATATTTCACATTGAGCCGTTTGCGGCTCAATATTTCATATTTGACGGAAGTCAAATATTTCACAAATCAGCGAAGCTGATTTATTTCATTTACACCCTTACTCTATGCTATAATACTGTCATCTCTTATTTGGGAGGCCTCACATGAAATACGATTTTACCACCCTTCCCGACCGCCGCGGAACAAATGCCATTGCCCTGGATGACATCGGACATGAAGGGGCGCCCGGTGCGCCGAAGGAAGGCTTTGACGCCATCCCCATGTGGGTGGCGGATATGAACTTTGCCACCTGTCCCGCGATTCAGGAAGAGATTATCCGCCGGGTACAGCACCCGGCCTTCGGATACTTCAATATCTCAGATCAGTATTACCAGTCCATCATCCGCTGGCAGGAAAAGCGCAACGGCGTTACCGGCCTGGAAAAGAAACACATCGGCTATGAAAACGGCGTGCTGGGCGGAGTGCTCTCCACCCTGAATGTGCTGTGCTCCCGCGGAGACAACGTACTGATCCAGACGCCCCATTACATCGGCTTCACCCATGCCCTGCATTATAATGGCTACCATCTCGTTCACAACCCACTGGTCAGGGACGCGGACGGCGTCTGGCGGATGGACTACGAGGACATGGAAAAGAAGATTGTGGAAAACAAAATTCACGCGGCCATCTTCTGCAGCCCCCACAATCCCTGCGGCCGGGTCTGGGAACCGGAGGAGATCCGGAAAGCCATGGAGATCTTTGAAAAGCATGACGTGTGGGTGATTTCAGACGAAATCTGGTCTGACCTGACCCTCAACGGGCATAAGCACATGCCGGTTCAGTCCGTCTCCGAATATGCCCGGAACCACACCGCCGCCTTCTACGCCCCGTCCAAAACCTTCAACCTGGCCGGACTGGTAGGCAGCTACCACATCATCTATAACGACTGGCTCCGGGATCGCCAGGGCAAGGCGTCCACCATGAGCGATTACAACAACATGAACGTACTTTCCATGCACGCACTCATCGGTGCCTACGGTCCGGAAGGCGAAGAATGGGTGGATGAGCTCCGCGAAACCCTGAGCGGCAACATCAACTTTGCCTGTAACTTTATCCGGGATCACTTCCCGGGCGTCTCCGTCATGAAGCCGGAAGGCACCTATATGCTCTTCCTGGACTGCGAGGAATGGTGCAAGGCCCATAACCTGACCATTGATGAGCTGCTGGTTCAGGGAACCGATGTGGGCGTCGCCTGGCAGCCCGGCTGGCTGTTCAACGGTCCCTGGTGTATCCGGATGAACCTGGCCCTGCCCCTGTACAAAGTGCAGGAGGCCTTCGGCCGGCTGGAGCAGTATGTGTTCCGGACATAATCTTTGGACAGGATCAAAAGCAAACCAAACCTGCGGTGTTCAGTTGTGCTCCGCAGGTTTTTACAATTCTGTAAAAAATGCCTGAAACCGTTGAAATGTCTGTACATTAGGCTTTTGGATTTGCGCCTGATATGGTATAATACCGCCATGTCAGAAAGTGTACCGGTTATAGATGTAATATCCGGCACAAATGATAAACCGATTCTGACAGTTTCCATGCAATCGTTTTCTTCGGATCATTTTCAGGTCCGGCGATTGGCTGGAACTTTTGAATAAATTTTCAGGAAGTTGCTTGAATGACCTACTCGACGACCGGCCTGCTGGCCCTGCTGGTACACGTAATCGTCAACTACGACGTTATACGAAACGCCCACTACCGGAAAGGTACCCCTGCCGCGGACGCATACCGCGGACTGATTCTGGCCGTGGCGCTGTTCTATATAGCAGATATCCTGTGGGGCGTCTTCTATGACGCCCGTCTTGTTGCGCTTACAACGGCGGACACCGTGCTGTATTTTGTTGCCATGGCCGCCACCGTGTTCATGTGGACCCGGTATGTGTTCCTTTACCTGAAGCTGAACGGCAAGCTCATGCAGTTCCTTTCCATCGCCGGATGGATGTTCCTGGTACTGGTGGGCCTGGTCCTGTTCCTCAATATCTTCGCCCCCCTGATGTTCTGGTTTGACCCCGCGGGCAACTACCACGCGGGCATGATGCGGTACATCCTGCTGGGACTCCAGGTACTGCTGTTTATTGCCACCGCCATCTATGTTTTCGTCGTTTCCCGGAAAGCTGAAAAAGCCATCAAACGCCACTACAAAGCCATCGGATCCTTTGGGGTCACGATGACCGTGATGGTTGTGCTTCAGGTGCTTTATCCCCTGCTTCCCATGTATTCCATGGGCTGTCTGCTGAGCGTCTGCATCCTGCACACCTTTGTTGTGGGCGATATGAAGGAAGACCGCCGCAAGGAGCTGGAGGAAATACTGGCTCGCGAGCAGCGCCAGAAGATGGAGCTGGGCTCCGCCCGGCACCTGGCCTATACCGACTCCCTGACCGGTGTGAAGAATACCCATGCCTACGTTGAAACAGAAAAGCACCTGGATGAGCGGATCGCCGACGGAAGCATCCGGGAATTCGGCGTGGTTGTCTTTGATATGAACGGCCTGAAGCAGGTAAACGACACCCTGGGCCATGAGGCCGGAGACCGGTACATCCAGGAAGCGTGCAAAATGATCTGCAGGCAGTTCCAGCACAGCCCCGTATACCGCATCGGCGGCGACGAGTTTGTGGCCCTGCTGGAGGGAGAAGACTACCGGAACCGGTCAATCCTGATGTCAGCCTTTGAAACCCATGTGGAGATGAACGTTCATTGCGGCAATGCCGTGGTTGCCAGCGGCCTGGCGGAGTTCCGGCCCGGCCAGGACAACAGTTACCGCCGTGTGTTTGAGCGGGCAGACCGGCATATGTATGAACGTAAGAGCATCCTGAAGGCAATGTAATATGAACTATCCTCAAGATTCTTTTCAGACAGGCGACCGGTTCCCGGAAGGGGTTCCGGTTCCCCGGCGTGCGGATATTATCCCGATCCTCAGGGATTACGGTATATCCTGTACAGGGGCAATACGACTGATCGATACTACGCGGAGCCCTTCTGATATCCGGTTGAATTATATCATCGGAAACAAGTGGGTGCTCCGTTTCTGTGTCGCACCGGATATGACGGAATCAAGACTGGATGACCTGTCCCGGCTGGTGCAGAGATATCTGGAATCCGGTATCTGCTGTCCCCGTTTCCTGGCTGATCCTTTTGGAAACTACCTGCATTCCTGGAACGGAATGAAATGCTATCTGACCGAATATATCGACATGCCGCTTGCCGGCAGCGAGGATATAAAGAACAAGCCGGAGCTTGTGCATGAGATACAGGCTTCCGTTGCCCGCTTTGCACAAAGAAACAAAAACGCAGATCTGTCGCCCGTTATGGGTATGTACAGTCTTTTTGACCTGTCCCCTTTTGACCTTCCCGGCGGCATTGATGAAAAGCAGGAGAACTTCAACACGCTGATCAGTCTCCTGAAGGATCTGAAGCAAGATGCTCTCGCGGAGAAGCTGCAGGCACGGCATGAGGATATCCGGAGCAAGCTGAAATCCGTATACAGAGAGCTGCCGAAATGCGTCTTCCAGGGTGATGAGAACTTCTCCAATATCCTGATCGACGCGGATCAGCATTTTGCCGGATTTATCGACTTCAACCTGGCCGGAACAGAAGTCATTGTTAATCAGCTGGTCAATCTGGCAGGCTTCGATTACGATGAGGAAAACAAAGAACCGGAGACTGCAAGTCTCCGGCTGAATAAAGCGCTTCTTTCCTATCGGGAGCAAATGAGCGCCATGCTCCGGATCTATCAGGCTGATGATCTGGAAAGGCAGGCCCTCGTATGGTATGCCTGGATTGTCATGATTGCCCAATGGCCGGTATTATGCTATTTCAGGTATGCCCTCGGCACCGATCTGAAAAGTGAAATACTCAGCCTGCTTTCATTGATTGCCAAACTGCCCGAAGAGCAGCTGGCTGTCATCTGATTATTCCAGCGCCGTCATCTCCACGGGGCAGATGATGTTCCTCCATTCGTCGATCTTCTTCAGGGCCTCCGCCTCTTCGATCTCCGCGTCATTCAGCGTCCAGGTGACGGTATCCGTATCGATATCGGTGAAGCAGATAATGGTTTCCTGTTCACTCTTCTCCAGGCCGCGGATGAGGCAGTGCTCAAAAATGCTCTCAAACGCGCTGTTGGCGCCTTCGAAATACAGGCCGTAGCATTTTTTGCCGCCCTCCGCCGTCAGGTACATGCGGTTGCGTTCCCAGCCCCGCTCAAACAGCTGGGCTTTGCCCTCCGCCATGGTCCAGATGTCAAAAATCCAGAGGACGTCTGTTTCCGGATCATAAGCGGTACGGCCGATCAGCAGCTCGTCTTCCCCGTCTTCATCCAGGTCCTCAAGCGCCCAGCCGACTTTCTGATTGCTGTAGTGGTTCTCCAGATAAATGACCGAATTGAAATCCTCATTTTCCAGCGTGTCCGGATCCCCGGCCATGCCCTTCTTTACCATGTCCAGGACCTGCTCATAGGCCTCGGGCATGGTTTTTTCATTTTCAGCCCCAGCCAGGCAGGCTGTGCAGCAGAGTACAGCGGTCATCAGCAAAAGACAAAGTTTATTCATTCCATTAACTCCTCAACACAATCAGTTCTTATCCGGTTTTTCCGGATGCTTAATCAACGATCCGGTCACCTGTGTGCTTCCTGAAATAGAGCTTACGTTTTCGTAATGGAGCCGTGAGCATCATAATATGTTGTTCTTTTATCCCGCCATTCTTCCGCTGCGGTTTCATTCCTCATACCTGCATTCCAGGCCGTTTTCCTTGCAATACTGTTCCGCAAAGCTTCCCCTGCCCACCGTAACACTTTTCAGGTCAAGGCAGTTCTGGAACGCGTCTTTTCCGATCCGCTCCACCGAATCCGGCAGGTTCAGGTCTTTCAGTGCGGCACAGTTATGAAAAGCCAGGGTGCCGATCTGGGTCACCGTATCCGGCAGCCGGACGCTGAGCAGCTCCGGATGGCCGGAAAAAGCGCAGTATCCGATGGAGGTGACCCCGTCCCGAACCACAACATGTTTTATATCTTCCAGGTCCCAGGGGCTGTTTGTACCGATGGATGCGCTGTCCGGCTGGCCGCCGTATTTGGTGCGATGGACCTCGCTGTAATTGTCCATTGATCCGGTTCCGGAAATGGTCAGCGTTCCCTGTTCAAGCTTCCAGGACAGATTTTTGCCGCAGCTTCCCTCGCCGGCAGACGGAGCACGTCCCTTGTCGTGGAGTACAAAAAACAGGGCCAGCAGTACCGCGCACAGCAGACAGGCAATCAGGGCAAACTTCCGTGTTTTCATCCGTGCTTCCTCCGTCCATCTTATCCTTCCCGGTCCCTGCGCTTCCGCACGGTAGGATTGGCCGCGTTGATCCGTTGATAGCAGGGGCAGTTCTGATCATGATCGTTCACGATGCCGCAGGCCTGCAGGTGGGCATACACCGTTATGCTGCCCATATACTTGAAGCCGTATTTCTTCAGCTCCTTCGCAATCTCATCCGACAGGCCGTTCTTTGCCGGGATTCCCTTGCTTTCATGGCCGATGTACAGAACCGTCTTTCCGCCGGTGTGCTTCCACAGCCAGTCGCAGAAGCTGCCGTGTTCCGCCCGGATCTTCCGGAAGCACCGGGCATTGTTGATCACCGCCTCAATCTTCTGGCGGGAGCGGATCATCCCCTCCGTGTTCAGGATGCGTTCCACGTCCGCCTCGTCATAGGCCGCGATTTTGTCATAATCAAACCCGTCAAAACAGGCGCGGAAGATCTCCCGCTTCTTCAGCATCAGGGACCAGGACAGGCCGCACTGCATGGCTTCCATCATCAGGTGCTCAAACATTTTCCGGTCGTCATGCACCGGTACACCCCACTCCGTATCATGGTAAACCTTCATTGCCTCGAAGGTGAAACCCCAGTCGCAGTTTCCCATCTGTGATCCTCCGTTTTGATTGCTGCACCCATCATATCACGTTATACCGCCCGAAAGCAAAACCGCCGCATACGTTTTATGCGGCGGCCTGTTCATTGTTTATTTACAGATCAGACTTCAGGCACTTTTATGAGAACGTCATTCCTCGTGGCGTAACCATATTCTTCTCCTTCGAACACAGACGCGATCCCCCATAATTCGTCCTTCATAGGCACAAGCTGAATCCCTTCAATAACAAGGTTTTTCTGTTCCGGGTCTTCAAAAAACGCCAGCAGATCATCCGGCATCATTTCTGTCTTCCCCAGTTCATTGCCACTCTCATCAAACCAGTGGAATCTCCATACGTACCGCTGTGTTCCGTTATATGCGGGCTGTTCATATACCAAGACAGTTTTCCCATTATACATCGTCATTCCATAAAACCACACGGACTCTTCTTCATCCACCGGTTTTGTCCAGATAACATTTCCGTCCCGATCGAGTTTTGTTATCGCCGTTCGCATGCTCCTCCCGTTTGTTTCAGGCTGGTTAATATCATTATATTGTACGATCAGATATCCGCTGTCCTCTGTCCTCACAGGGCAATCAATCTCCGGCTCAATATCATCCTGCCACGGACTGGGTATTGTTTTCTTCCAGATCACATTGCCCTGTAAGTCTGTCCTCGTGATATTATCTTTCGTTTCATCTGTCCAGCGGGAACCGAACAGAATCAGCCCGTCTTCCTCCTCAATCATGCAGTATGGATGGTGCATACCTCCCTCGCCGCCAAATCGGGTAATCACATTGCCATCCCAGTCAATCATATCACTCCAGCTTTCTTTCTCTGTCTGGTGATTCCTCACCAGGTACGAGGGAGTAACATTATTGATGGTCACATATTCATCCGAGGTCAGCACTACTTCCTTTCCGGTCGGTTTGCCGTCCTGGGTGAAAAATTTCAGCGACTGCCTTGAGATGGTATCTTCATTTTCTCCTGTCTGCCAGAACCATACTCCGATGGTTCCATCCGGCAGTACATGTGCATGATAAAAGCCAACCGTTCCCACAGTCTCGTCCAGGTATTCCCAGCTTACCGTACAGTCCTGATTCAGGCATACAAGCCATGCCTGGTCCTGATCGTCCTGTTCTTTGGCTGACCGGTTTCCGGCAAACAGCAGCCGTCCGTCCGGCAGCGTATCCCACCATACCAGTCTCTCATAGCCTTCCTTACCTATATCCACGATTGTATCTGCATATGCAGAGCAGACCATCAGTACCGCACACAGGCAGGCTGTCAGTATCCTCATCCACAGATTACGCTTCATATACTTTCTCCTTTTCCTGTTATCAGGGATATCATTGATTCAACGTTTTACTCTGAATATCTGTTCCTGATGCTTTTGCACGGGAAGAATCCGGACTTCCCATACGTTCATATAGTATGTTCACTGATTTCACAATCAGTTCACTGCGTTTTCACAAAAGAGAATTATGCTTTATTCAGATGATCAGAGAAAGTCAAACAACGACAGGAGGTATATCAATGTTTGCCGAGAAGATCAGGGAATTAAGGCAGTCCCGCAATTTGAGTGAAGCTGCGCTGGATGAAATCTTCGGTCTGATGCGCGGCACCGTGTCCAACTGGGAACACGGGTTTTCTGTTCCGGATGAGGAGCTGATTGACGACATTGCCGACTACTTCAAGGTCAAGCGGTCCGAGCTGATCGGCGCCTGACGCTGCAGTCTCCTTTCCATGTAAGAAGGAGGCCTTCCCTCTTGAACATAAAGGCATTCATGCATCGGTACCTGCATGAATGCCATCTTTGCGTTGAGTTGTCCCTGACAGATCGCCGCCAGTAAAATACCCGGCTTCATTCCGAAGCCGGGATTTTCTTATGCTTCCAGGTAAGCGATAATCGGTTCAATGAACCGGATATCCGCCAGGTCATGGTTCTGCGCAATGAATTCTCCCATTTCCTTATCCTTGGCTGTCGCGTTCTTCTTATTCTTCAGGGAATTGGCGAACATCTTCATGGCCATCCTGTAAGGGAAGCTCATCCGCTCATAATTGATACCGCCCTGGCAGTAGAACGCTTTGATATACTGCCGCTGTTCATCCGTCAGCAGCTGTTTCAGGGATTCAGCCACCTCCGGAGTACCGTCCGGGCTGCAGCCGACAGCGAAAACAGCCAGTTTCTTCCCCTTCCAGCCGGGAGCCTTCCCCAGAAACCAGGTGGACTTCGCCACTTTCCCTGCCATGCACCATCCACCGTAGACGATGGCGTCATATCCGCCAAAGAAGCTGTCCGGCTTCTTCTTCGCCTCCTTCAGGTCCAGGATGTCCGCGTTCATTCTTTCCGCGATCCATTCGGCATAGCGCTTCGTAAAGCCCGTCTGGGAAGTGTAAATCACGATTGTTTTCATAGCTTGCTCACATTCCTTTCCATGGTCATGATGGTCTCTATAGTGGTCTTCAGCTTGTCTTCATCAATGCCTTCAAAGATGCGGCCGATGATTGCCTGGCTGGGCGCGTCGTTTTTCTCACAGAACTGCCGGCAATAATCCGTCAGCACAACCCGCTGCTTCCGCCGGTCCTTTCCGTCCGTTGTCATGGAGACAAAGCCCTTGCGCTCCAGCTTCAGCAGGATCTGCTTCACGTTCTGGTGGGAGCTGCCCATGATCTCCGCCAGATCGTTCAGCGTGGGCGGCTCTTTACACAGCTTGACGCAGATGATGGCAAAGAACTGTTTCCAGGTGATCTCCTTCATAAAGCTGTCCGCGGAAGCCTGGTACCGGTTATCAAAGGCGCTCAGGAGACCCAGCAGGAACGCCTGCGGCGGCATCTGCCCGAACTCCACCTTGCCCATGCCCATCGCTTCATCATAATTCATAAGATCTTCTCACCTTCTTTTTTTAAAGCATGTAATATATTACATGTTTAGATTATATGTAACATATTACTTATTTTCTGTCAACCTTTTTCTGCCTGTTTCCATAAATAAGAACCGGCCTTTACAGGCCGGCTCCGGCAGGAAACATCATACAGGGGGCCAGGATTTATTCCGCCGCCTTTTCCAGATATGCGGCACTATCCAGGATCGTGGTCTGCACATAATCCAGTCCTGCCAGCACACTGACAACCGCCGCCTCCAGGTCATCACTGCAGCCGGCGCAGGCGTCTGTGATATAAACCACCGGGCAGCCCAGGTCGATTGCCTCAAAGGCGGTGGACAGGACGCAGCACTCGCTGACCACGCCCGTCAGCACAACGGAGCCGCCGCGCGCGGTGCACTGCTCCGCTGCCTCCCGGATTTCCGGAACAGTCATGGACGAATATGTGGACTTGGAGAAGACGGGATACTGTGTAAGGTATGGTGCCAGTTCAGGAACCATCTCATTCATCCATACGTCCTCATTGACCTCCCGGTTGATGACGTTATAGTCCTTCCATGTGCCGACAGGATCCTGCGGCGCGTCAAAACGGGTAAAAATGACCTCCGAAAACCGGCCGGATTCAATCAGGGCAATGATCTGTTCCGTTGCACGGGCCATATTGGGGCAGGTCCAGGGGCCTTCCGCCGTATAGGCGTTCTGCATGTCAATCACCAGCAGCAGATCACCGCCGGCCTGCTCCGCCAGTCCCCCCGTGCAGGCAAAGCAAAAAACAACCGTCAACAGTGCGCAAAGGAAAACACTGAATGCTTTTGTCCCTCTGGTCATGCTTATGATTCCTCCTTTTTCAATTGTCATCTGCCGTAAAGAAACACCGGTTCAGTACCGTCTCCATTCCGTTCCCGCAGCGGAATAGATTGCCCCCTTTATGACGACTGCATACAGAATACAAATTGCTCTGGATCAATTATATCATGCCTCTTCTGCCTCGGCCGATGCCAAAATGGAAGCTAATGATACAAGTTTTGCATGTTTCCGGTAAATAATCATTTTTGAACAAATGGAAGGAAAGCCTCCCCTGTTTCGTACGATATAGTGAAGACATTCATTTCACTGCAGCACATGATATGATGAAAATAAGGAAAAAACGGAGGAATATGTTATGAAGCGGTTTCTTGCAGTTATGCTGGCAGCAATCCTGCTGATCCCGGCCGCGGCCGCGTTTGCGGACGGCTACAGCGCCACGGACCAGGTCACCATCCCTGATCAGATCCACGAAGCCCTGAAGAAAGAAGCCCTTTCCGGCTACACGGCGACAAGCTACCTGGAGCATTCCGGCTCCGCCTTTGTCGTCATGCAGGCAGAAAACGGAACCAACATCCTGTACGTCCTGAATCCGAAGGGCAGCGGCTGGTCCATCTACGCAAAGACCGGCAAGGCCATTCCCCAGGGCACCGGGCTGGTAACCGTTGAAGAAGACTGGGAAAAGGGCGGCATCGTCCTCATCCAGAACTATGAACACCCCTATAACGCGGCCTCTGACATCCACAGCTTTGAAAAGCGGGCCTATTATAATAAGCAGAAAAACGGCACCTGGCAGCTGTGGAAATTCCGCGATGAAATCGCCTGGGTCACCATCGTGGCCTCTGAAACCCGCCTTGCCTACTACGGCGGCCAGGACGCCGAAGAGTACCAGGGCAGCGCCTACGGCACCGTGCAGACAGACCTGCGGTATGTAAACCTGAGCAGCCTGCCCGGCACGCTGAAGGAAGCACGGAACAAGCTGACCATCGCCCCCACGCTTCCGGGCGGAACGCTGTCCGCGGAAGTGATCAAATTCACCGGCGGCAAGAAGTACGAAGTCTATTCCGGCCCGGGTGAAAACTACCTGCGCGGCGCAAACGGAAAGGCGACCGTCTCCACCAACGACTGGATCCAGGTTTTCGGGGAGCAGAACGGCTGGATCATGATCCAGTACGCCATCGACGCCTCCCACTACCGCGTCGGCTATATCCAGTCCAAGGCCCTGCCGAAGAAGGCGGAAGTTTCCCCGCTGCCCCTGATCGGCGATGTCCGCACGGTGCTGCAGACCGCGACGGTAACGGATGACCCGCTGTTCTCCGGTGAATCCATCGCCGTCCTTTCCGAAGGCGCCGAGGTCACGTTGCTGGGAATCCTGGGGGATTACGCCTACATTGAAGGAAATGCCAACGGCCTGTTCCGCGGCTTTGTCCCCGTCGCTTCCCTCTCCGCCCCGGAACTCACCGGAGAAGAAAACGGCTGACGAACCACACGCATAAAACAAACCGGCTTCATCATGAAGCCGGTTTGTTGTTTCAGTCCATGTTTTCAACCGTGAACTTGACCGTTTCACCGCAGTCGGTGCACTGATACGGGCCGTTCCTCAGGTTGCCGCCCCGCCGGAACGCGTAAATGAAAGGATACAGTGCGTTCATGGCGACCATGCAGATTCTGTCGCTGTGCTCCTTGTCGATCTCGCTTCCTTCAAAGCAGATCACATCGCCCACCTTATATTTGGGGCAGTGGCTTTCAACCACCGTAACTTTGACTTTCCGGTCAGTATAGCTCATATTTTCCTCCAAAGTGTATCTTATTTGCCCTTATTTCAGGCAGGATACCATTTTCACCCTGTCCACGTCTTTGCCGTTGGACATAGTCTCCGTCAGGTTTTCCGCAACGGTGAACCCGCACTTCCGGTAGCAGGCCTGCGCAGGTGCGTTGTCGCTGTCGGTGTACAGGAATACCTGCTCAATGCCCCTCTGCTTCAGGCTGTCCAGCACTTCCCGGATGGAACAGGTTCCGTATCCCTTTCCCTGGTATTCCGGCAGGAAGACCGCCATCTTCAGGTACGCGATGCCGTCCCCTCCCCGCAGGCCGTTAACGCCCAGCCAGCCCGTCCGGATATCTCCGGCCAGGACGATATAGTCTTCCTCATCCTCGTCCTTCTGCCACTCGCTGATGGCGTCTGTCCAGTCCTGCCGGGTGGTCGGGACCTCGTTCAGCCGCTCCAGCAGAGACGGGCAGTTCATCAGCTGATACAGGAATTCCGCGTCGGATTCGTTCACAGGCCTGATCTGAAGTTCTTTCTCCAATGCTTTTTCCTTTCAAAACAGCCCCGTTTTCCGGTGAAGGAAACGGGGCTGTGATCTGTTTTGTCCAGGTTCTCAGTAATCAGTAGAGCTTGGCGCCGGCCGGGATATGGGGATCCACCATCAGCAGGTGCAGCTTCTCCTCGCCTTCCTCGTTGTGTACGGCGGAGAGCAGCATGCCGCAGCTTTCAATGCCCATCATGGGGCGGGGCGGCAGGTTGGTAATGGCGATGCAGGTCTTGCCGACCAGTTCTTCCGGCTCATAGAAAGCATGGATGCCGGAGAGGATGGTGCGGGGCGTGCCGCTGCCGTCATCCAGGGTGAACTGGAGCAGCTTCTTGGACTTCTTCACCGCTTCGCAGGCCAGCACCTTCACCGCGCGGAAATCGCTCTTGGAGAAGGTTTCAAAGTCAACGAAATCAGCGAACAAGGGCTCAATCTCCACCTTGGAGAAGTCGATCTTTTCGGCTTCCCGGGCTTCCTTCGCGGCAGCCTGGGCGGCATTGTTCGCCTCGTTCTTCGCGGCGCCCTGGCTCTTCATTGTCGGGAAGAGCAGCACGTCACGAATCGCGGCGGCGTCCGTCAGCAGCATGCACATCCGGTCGATTCCGAAGCCGATACCGCCGGTGGGCGGCATACCGATCTCCAGTGCGTTCAGGAAGTCTTCATCCGTATGGTTGGCTTCCTCGTCGCCGGCGGCAAACTGTTCTTCCTGCTTGGCAAAGCGGCGGCGCTGGTCAATGGGATCGTTCAGCTCGGAATAAGCGTTGGCCATTTCCCAGCCGTTCATGAAGAATTCGAAGCGTTCCACATAGTCCGGATTGCCGGGCTTCATCTTGGTCAGGGGAGAAATCTCGATCGGGTGATCCATGACGAAGGTCGGCTGAACCATATGCTCTTCGCAGAACTCTTCGAAGAAGAGGTTCAGGATATCGCCCTTGCCATGGCGTTCTTCATAAGCCACGTTGTGCGCCTTTGCGGCAGCCCGGGCTTCCTCCACCGTGTGGATCTCGTTGAAGTCCACACCGCCGTACTGCTTCACGGCGTCCACCATGGTGATCCGGGCAAAGGGCTTTCCCAGGTCCATTTCGATGCCGTTATACACGATCTTTGTGGATCCCAGCACTTCCTGGGCCACATAGCGGAACATGTTCTCGGTCAGGTCCATCATGCCGTGATAATCGGTATAGGCCTGATACAGTTCCATGAGGGTGAATTCCGGATTGTGGCGGGTGTCCAGGCCCTCATTCCGGAAAACACGGCCGATCTCGTAGACCCGCTCCAGGCCGCCGACGATCAGGCGCTTCAGGTACAGCTCCAGGGAGATGCGCAGCTTGAAGTCTTCATCCAGCGCGTTGAAGTGCGTTTCAAAGGGACGGGCAGCGGCGCCGCCGGCATTGGCAACCAGCATGGGCGTTTCCACTTCCATAAAGCCCTGGCCGTCCAGGTAACGGCGGATGGTGCTGATGATCTTGGACCGCTTGATGAAGGTATCCTTCACTTCCGGATTCATAATCAGGTCCACATACCGCTGGCGGTAGCGCATATCGGTATTGGTGAGGCCGTGATACTTCTCCGGCAGGATCTGCAGGCTCTTGCTCAGCAGGGTCAGCTCGCTGGCATGGATGGAGATTTCACCGGTCTTGGTCTTGAAAACCTGACCCTTCAGACCGACGATATCGCCGATGTCCATCTTCTTGAAGTCCTTGTAGGGATCTTCACCGATGGAATCCCGGGCCACATAGCACTGGATGCCGCCCTTCAGGTCCTGGATGTTGCAGAAGGAAGCTTTACCCATGACGCGTTTGGACATCATCCGGCCGGCGATGGCAACTTCTTTGCCTTCCAGCTCGTCATAATTGTCCCGGATATCACTGCTGTGATGCGTCACGTCATACTTGGTGATGACAAAGGGATCCCTGCCCGCTGCCTGCAGTTCCGCCAGCTTGTCCCTGCGGATCTGGAGGAGTTCGTTCAGGTTCTGAACTTCCATATCTGCCATATCAGCTTCATTCCTTTTCTGTATTCGTTAAATTAGTCCTTACGAATGGACAGGATCTTGTACCGGAGCGTACCGGCGGGGATCACGATGGTGGCGGTCTGGTTCTTTTTCATGCCGATCAGGCCCGCGCCCACGGGGCTCTCATTGGAGATCTTGTTCTCCATGGGATCCGCTTCGTTCGCACCGACGATGGAGTATTCATAGGTCTCGCCGTCATCCAGGTCTTTCACCTTTACGACGGTACCGATGGACACCTTCTCGGTGGTGATGTCGTCATCCGCAACAACGGTGGCGGTCCGGATGGTAGCCTGCAGGCGGGTAATCTGCTCTTCCACCTTGGCCTGTTCCTTCTTCGCCTCGTCATATTCGGCATTCTCGCTCAGGTCGCCGAATCCGCGGGCAACGGCAATCTGCTCGCTGATCTCATTCCGGCGGACGGAAACAAGATAGTCCAGTTCCTCTTCCAGTTTCTTCAGACCGCTTTCGGTCAGGATCGTTCCTTCAGGCATGATGGAGACTCCTTTCATAGTAAGAGAAACACCCTGCTTCCGCTCCCGGTACAAGGTGTTTCAGGATCTTCTGAGGATGAAGTGCATTATACCTTCTTCCCCTTAAATTGTCAACGCTTTGGGGGATTCCTTACTTCTTCAGCAGATCAAGTGCGGTCTTCAGCAGATCGCCGACTGTAGAGGCTTTTTTCACTGCCAGCTTGATGGCTTCCTTTTCGATGAAATTCAGCTTGTGATCCTGGTTCTGGTCAAACCAGTCCGTAAGCAGTTTCAGGTCTTGCTGATCCATGTCTGTCCGTCCTTTCTGTGTGTTTCTTTTATGGGGATACATCACACGGGGGTGATGTTCAGAATAATCAGTTCACAGGGGTTGCCGATGCGTGGAACCCGCGGTTTGGCGCCGTTGGTCATGCCCCGGGACAAAAGCATCTTCCCGTTGTCATACAGGCCGTGGGTGAGCTTCGGGAAGAATCCCTGCCCCGGCGCATACAGGCCGTGGCCCGCGATCTGGATCTGGCCGCCGTGGGCGTGGCCGCAGAGGGTCAGGTCAATATCCCGGCCGGATACATAGTCCCGGTACATCTCCGGATGATGGCACATGAGGAGGCGGTAGCCCTCTTCCTTTTCAAACCGGTCCAGGAATGCTTTGTCCGGCACGCCGCCCCGGACGCTGGAAAGTCCGCCCAGGCGGATGCCCTGAAAGACTGTACTTTCGTTGTCCAGCAGGGTTACCCGGCTGTCCCGCACCCGCTGCAGGAACTCCTCCCGGTGTTTATACTTCCGTTCATGATTGCCGATGGACAGGAACACCGGGGCGTAATCCGGCGCCACGTCCAGGAACCGCAGGGCATTGTTGTTGTTCTGCCGGTGGCGGTCCACCAGGTCGCCCGGAACCAGCACCGCGTCGCAGCGGCCGAACTCCTCCAGCACGTCGTCAAAAGCCGAGCTGTGGATGTCTGAGGCCACAGCCAGGCGCAGCGGCCGGTCAACCCGGTCCGTGCGGAAGGTGTATTCGGTCAGCACTCTTTTCATGCTTTCTTCTCCCGGCATTTCAGCAGGCACACTACGCAGCCTGCCGCAAACACCGCCACAATCCCGGCAGTCAGCAGCAGGGAGCCGGTGACCACGCTCTGGTACTGAAGGGTCAGGCCGGCAGATGCCTCCTGAATCATCGGGAGGATGCCGGCGCAAAGATACAGCACCGCAATCGCCGCCATGACCAGCGCGGCGGCTCCCAGGGCGGAACCGATATAGCGGAGCGCCCGGCGGAGAGGCCGGCCGTCAAAAAGGGCTGCAAGCCCGGCGAACAGCGCGCACAGTGCCAGCGCCGCCCAGGGCATGCCCAGGAAAAACTCCACGATATTGACCAGGTCCACCCGCTTTTCGGCCTTCTCCAGCCCGAGGCTGAAAACCAGCTGGCGCATGGGCAGTACCATATTCACAATGCTCTTATGGATCTCCTCCGACACAGAGTAGGCAAAATAGGCCGCTTCATCCGGATTCTCCTGCACAGCAGGATCCTCCATCAGGATCTGCTCCACCTCTTTGGTATCCCAGCGGAGCTCATTCCCTGCCCTGCCGTCCCGCAGCACGCTGCTCCACCACAGGGATGCCTGGCTGTTCAGGTCCTTCAGGACGTCCTCGTTCACGGCGGCAACGACCGGTTCCGGATCAAAGCCGTACAGATCCGCCAGGGCGGTGATCCGTTCCCGGGCCAGGTCCTTTTCCTCCCGGATCAGGGAATCACTGACGGGCGCTCCTTCGTCTCCCATGGCCGGGGCAATCACCTGATGGCCCACAAGGCACACGCCGAAGAGGATCAGGCTGCCGGTCAGCAGGAGGGCAAAAAACCACGCGAAAAACTTTTTCATGATACGACGGCCCCCTTGATCAGCACGCTGATGACCCGCAGGAGCGTGGGGCCGAATCGGTACGCCGCGAAACCAATAACCGCCAGGAACGGCAGGGCCAGCAGCACCGGCCCCAGCCAGAGACGCTTATGCCCGGATTTATGTTCAGTGTTCACTCTTTCTTGTTCTCTCCCTTCGTCTGTGCCGCCGGCTCTGGTTATCGTCCTTCATGGGCGCTTCACCCCGGAGCTCCAGCAGCCTGTCACGCAGCTGCGCGGCGCGCTCGAATTCCAGCTCCTTCGCCGCGGTGAGCATCTCGTCCTCAATCTTCCGCATCAGGGCGGCACGTTCATCTTCATTCAACGCCGCAGGAGCGGTTTCCTCCACCCTGCGCGTGATTTCCAGCACGCTGCGGATCGCGTTGCGCACGCTCTCCGGCGTGATGCCGTTGGCCCGGTTGTATTCCTCCTGGATGGCCCGGCGCCGGTTGGTTTCTGACATGGCCTTTGCCATGCTTTCCGTCAGCTGGTCGCCGTACAGGATGACCCGGCCGTCCACGTTGCGGGCTGCCCGGCCGATGGTCTGCACCAGGGAGGTTTCACTCCGCAGGAAGCCTTCCTTGTCCGCGTCCAGGATCGCGACCAGCGCGACCTCCGGCAGGTCCAGGCCTTCCCGCAGCAGGTTGATGCCCACCAGCACGTCATACTCGCCCAGGCGCAGGTCCCGCAGCAGCTCCATCCGTTCCATGGTCTGGATATCGCTGTGCAGGTACCGCACCTTGATGTCCAGCTCCTTCAGGTACTCGGTGAGGCTCTCCGCCATCCGTTTGGTCAGCGTGGTAACCAGCACCCGCTCACCCTTTTCCGTCACCTTCCGGATCTCGCCCACCAGGTCATCCACCTGGCCGGTGGCCGGCCGCAGGATCACCTCCGGATCCAGCAGGCCCGTCGGCCGGATGATCTGCTCCACCACCTGCTGTGCCCGCTCCCGCTCATAGGGGCCGGGCGTGGCGGATACAAAGATAGTCTGGCCGATGCGCTCCTCAAACTCGTTGAACAGCAGCGGCCGGTTGTCATAGGCGGAAGGCAGGCGGAATCCGTATTCCACCAGCGTGTTTTTCCTGGCCCGGTCTCCGTTGTACATGGCGCGGATCTGGGGCACGGTCACGTGGCTTTCGTCAATCATCACCAGGAAGTCCCCGGTAAAGTAATCCAGCAGTGTATAGGGAGCGTCCCCGGGCTTCCGGCCGTCAAAATACCGGGAATAGTTTTCAATGCCCTGGCAGTAGCCGATCTCCCGCATCATCTCGATATCGTAGCGGGTGCGCTGGGCAATACGCTGGGCCTCCAGCAGCTTGCCCTGGGATTCAAACTCCTCAATCCGCTGCTTCAGGTCCTTTTCAATATCCCCGATGTGTTCCTCCATGTGAGCGGGATCCGTGGCATAGTGCGTCGCGGGGAAAAGCGCCGCATGCTCCAGGGTAGCCAGTGCATGGCCGCTGACCGCCTCAATGACGGAGATCCGCTCAATCTCATCCCCGAAGAGCTCCACCCGGATGGCCTTCTGGTTTTCACCCGCAGGGATAATCTCGATCGTATCTCCCCGGACCCGGAAGGTTCCCCGGTCAAACTCCACGTCGTTGCGCTCATACTGGATGTCGATCAGGTCCCGGATCAGCTTTGTCCGGCTGTATTCCATGCCCGGCCGCAGGGAGATCATCTGTCCCTCATACTCGCTGGGGTCGCCCATGGAATAGATGCAGCTGACGGAAGCGACGATGATCACGTCTTTCCGCTCGCGAAGCGCCGCCGTGGCCGAGTGGCGCAGGCGGTCAATCTCATCATTGATGGAGGCGTCTTTTTCGATATAGGTATCCGAGGAAGCGATGTACGCTTCCGGCTGGTAATAATCATAATAGCTGACGAAGTATTCCACCCGGCTGTCCGGGAAAAAAGCCTTCAGCTCACTGCAGAGCTGCGCCGCCAGCGTCTTGTTATGGGCAATGACCAGGGTGGGCTTCTGTACTCTTTCAATCACCGAAGCCATGGTGAAGGTCTTGCCGCTGCCCGTGACGCCCAGAAGGATCTGGTCCTTCAGTCCCGCCCGGATGCCCGCCGCCAGCGCCTCTATGGCCTGGGGCTGGTCTCCGGAGGGCGCATAGGGCGCCTTCAGGACAAACTGATCCATGCTTTTTCCTTGCCTTCCGGGTAGCGCATCACAACGGTCTCACCGTCCTTTGCGGCCCAGGTCCTTTCAAAAATCGTTCTCGTTTCCGGCAGGTACTCCTCCGGATCCTCCAGACTGGTGCTGAAGTGGGTCAGGAGCAGTCCCCCGGGCGTCGTTTTCCGTGCGATCTCCGCAGCCTCCCGGAAGAGCATATGGTGGTTCTTCAGGGCCTGGGGCATCTTATCCTCCGTGCCGTACATGCCTTCCAGGATCAGCAGATCCGCGTCCGCGCAGTTCTTTTCCAGCGTTTCACAGGGACGGGTGTCCGTGGAGAACACCAGCGTGATCCCTTTGCGGGGCGCGCCGGTCACGTCTCCGGGCAGTATCCGCTTCAGGCCCACATGCACCGCTTCTCCCTGCTGCAGCCGTTTCCAGTCCTTCATGGGCACATTCAGTGCCTTTGCTTTTTCCGGGTCGAAGACCGCGCCCCGATCCAGCGCCATCCGGTAGCCGAAGCAGGGAATGCCGCCGTGATCCACCGGGAAAGCCCGGATCTTCAGGCCGATCATCTCCACGTCCCCGCCTTCGGCCGGCAGCTCGTGCAGCATCACCGGGAAGGAAAGCTGGGGCACGATGACGCACAGTCCTTCCACGACGCGCTTCAGTCCCCGCGGACCCCAGATATGGAAGGGCTCATCCTTTCCCGCCTTTTCCAGGCTCAGCAGCAGACCCGCGATGCCGGTACAGTGGTCCCCGTGATAGTGGGTCAACAGCATCCCGTCCAGGCAGCGGAATCCCCAGCCGAGACGGCGGATGCCTACCTGGGTTCCTTCACCGCAGTCAATCAGCAGGCTCCGCCCGTTCACCCGGACATAAAGGGAAGATAACGCCCGCTCGGGAATCGGCAGTGTCCCGCCGGTCCCCAGCGTGCAAAACTCAAGCATCGGTTAATCAATCCTCCGGATTAGACTATGAATTCATAATTCACAATTCATAATTCATAATTGTTATGGTCAATCCATGACTTCATATTGTCATTACGACCAAGGGCGCTCATGCGCCCGCGTGGAGAAATCTCCCCCGCCGCAGCGGCAACTTTACACTCTTCACTGAAAACTCATCACTCATCACTTACAGCTATTCACTAATCATTATTTTTCAGTTTTAAGTTTTAAGTTTTCAGTATTCATTTACTTTCACTTTATGACCTCGTCATAAAGTGAAAGATATTTCTCCGCCGACTGTTCCCAGGACACGTCCTTCCGCATGTTCCGCCGCACCATCTCGTCCCAGGCGCCCCGGTCCGTAAAGAACACGGTCTTGGCCTGGTTTACCGCCTCCAGCAGCAGGTTCGCGTCATAGCGGTCAAAGGTGAAGCCGTTGCCTTCGTTCAGGTCGCCGCGGAAGGGCTGCACCGTATCCTTCAGGCCGCCGGTTTCCCGGACGATCGGGGCCGTACCGTAGCGCATGGCGATCAGCTGGGTCAAGCCGCAGGGCTCAAACAGGCTGGGCACCAGGAAGGCGTCCGCGCCGGCGTAGATCGCGTGGGCCAGGACTTCGTTATAGCTGATATAGGCGCATACGTCGCCCTTATACTGTCCCTCAAACCAGCGGAAAGCACTCTCATAACGCGGATCGCCGGTGCCGAGCACCGCCACCTGGGTGTTTCCGTCAATCAGCTGCGGGAAGATGGCGTCCACCAGGTCCAGGCCCTTCTGGTCCGTCAGGCGGGAAACCAGGCCGATGACCATTTTCCGGTCGTCCTGGGTCAGGCCCAGTTTTTCCTGCAGGGCCCGCTTGTTTTCCTTCTTCCGCTCCACGGCGTTTTCCACGTCATAGGGAGCAGCCAGCAGGGCGTCCTTTGCGGGATCCCACTGCTCCACGTCAATGCCGTTCACAATTCCCTTCAGCCGCGGGCTGTGATAGCGCAGGTGCGCGTCCAGGCCCTCGCCGAAAGCCGGCGTCTGGATCTCCTGGGCGTAGGTTTCGCTCACGGTGGTAATCCGGTCCGCAAAGGCCAGGCCGCCCTTGAACATGTTGGCCTCGTCCTCATTGTGCTTCAGTACAGGATAATCAAACAGATCATCCCGCAGGCCGGACCAATACTTCAGGTGCTCAATGCTGCAGATGCCCTGGAACCGGAGGTTGTGGATCGTCAGCACGGTCTTGGCCTTGCCCACCGGCGAATTCCAGAACTTCGTCCGCTTGTACAGCGGTACCAGGCTTCCCTGCCAGTCGTGGCAGTGAATCACGTCCGGCGCCCAGTCCAGGTAATTCAGGATCGCCAGGGACGCCTTGGCAAAGAAGCAGTACTTGGGAATATCCTCCCACAGTCCCGTATAGGGATTGCCCCAGTCAAAGAACTCCCGGTTGTCGATAAAGTCATAGATAACCCCATCCATCTCCAGTTCCATGATGCCGACGTAGAAGTTTCTCCCGTCCGACGTCTGATCCATCATGAAGGAGCCTTTGTATTCCAGTTTTTCCTTGTATTTCGCAGGGATGCAGGCATACAGGGGAAGGATGACGCGTACCTCGCAGTCCCTGGTTACCAGCGCCCTGGGCAGCGCGTACATCACGTCTCCCAGACCGCCCGTTTTTACAAAAGGATAGCATTCGGATCCGACAAAGGCTATTCTCCGTTTTGTGGCCATGGTCTCTCTCCTCCTGTCATTCTGATCCCGGTTGATTGGACATTCTACGTTTATTATACCAGATAACAGGCGTATTGGAAATTAAGAATTCAGAATTAAGAATTAAGAATTATAAGTACCTAAACAAAGAAAAGATGGCACTCCCACTTTCAGGAATACCATCTGTCATCTTTACCCACTCGCGGTATCAGTATTAATTCTGAATTCTGAATTCATAATTCTGAATTAGTCAGCAACTCTCTCATTCTCCGATGAGATATTTGCTGATGGCTTCAATGATTTCCGGATTCGGATATCCGTTTCCTTCCGGTCCCTTCTCCCCGTAGATCACGGCATAGGAGAAGTTGTCCGCCAGGCATTCTTCCGGATCAATGACGTAGCCCGTGTTGGTTCCGAAAACCGCGTCAAAGTTGGAAGCCTGTTCCGCGGTGTACCAGGTATCGGTTCCATCCACCGGCACCAGCGCCGTGACGCCGAAATTCATGAAGCTTTCATTCTCGTTCTCGCAATGCTTTGTGGTCACAAAGGCGGTGTAGCACTCCGTCTCCTTCCCGTCGATCAGGAAGGTGGCATGGGAGTTGTGGTGCTCCACGTCCGGGTTGGCAATGTAGTATTCCATCACAGAGGCAGGCAGTTCATATTCCGCGTCATCCACCGTGAAATGGATAATGGAGTACATATCCTTACGGAAATCCGGATTGCAGCGGGTCAGGCAGTGGAACAGCTCATGCGCCAGGATCGTGGCGACCGGCACGTCAATCTGCTCGGGTGCCAGGGCCGCGTACTGTTCCAGCGAGCCGGAAAGGTAGATCTGTGTGCCGTGGGTGTATCCGAAGGCGCCGCCCTCTTCCTCCATGGTGGTCCGGATAAACACGACGGTTTCCAGCGGCGGCATTTTCCAGCCATTGTCAACAAAGGACGCTTCCACAATAGCCATGCAGCGGTCGATCAGTTCCTTTTCCGCGTCTGTCCAGTCCAGCACCTGCTGCCCGGCGAAATCCAGGTATTCTTCCATGGACACGTCGTTCTTGTGCATGATGAATCCGATCTTGTTCTCGTTAAAAGTATCATAATACGCTTTATTGGCCAGCATCAGTTCCCGGCCTTCCTCCGCGGAGGCAAACCGGTATGGAATCACAGCCGCTGTTTCCATGTTTTCGGCTGCCTCGCCCAGGGCAGGCAGGCAAACGCTGCACAGCAGCAGCATCATGATCATCATCAGGGTAGTCAGTTTCTTCATTCCAAAATAGTCCTTTCTTTCTATCCGGTCGGGTTTCCCTCCTTAGCCTACCGGAACACTTCCGGAACAGATTACTCCCCCGCCGTCCTGTTTTCAACCTACCTTCCATGTGTTTTTCCTGTACTCCGCCCATACCCGCCGTAGGGGCAGAGCCTTCCCAGGCCAATGTTTTAAACATCTCCCCGATCCTTCTGTTTGGCGGTTGGAAACGATCACGTCTCAAGGGTATCCGGAATGGTAAAAATCACTACAGAAAAAAATACATTTTTCTTCCTGTATTTTTTGGAAGAATCTGTTGCATGATCCCCGGTTTTGAGTATGATTTAAATTGTATTCTTATGGAAACACGAAAAAGGAGAGAGCGGCATGCGCAAACTGATCGAATTCAGGAATATCGTCAAGAATTTTGACGGCCAGATCGTACTTAAAGGTGTCAATCTGAACATTTATGAAAATGAATTTGTGACGCTGCTCGGTCCTTCCGGCTGCGGCAAAACCACGCTGCTGCGTATCCTGGGCGGCTTCCTGGAGCAGGACGAAGGCACGGTCATCTTTGACGGCCAGTGCATCGACAACGTCCCTGCCTACAAGCGGGAGATCAATACCGTCTTCCAGCGCTACGCCCTGTTCCCCCATCTGAATGTTTTTGAAAACATCGCCTTCGGCCTGCGCATCAAAAAGCAGCCGAACGATATCATTACCCAGAAAGTCAACCGTATGCTTTCCCTGGTAAACCTGGAAGGCTACGCAAAGCGGAACGTCACCAAGCTTTCCGGCGGTCAGCAGCAGCGTGTAGCCATCGCCCGCGCCCTGGTCAACGAGCCGAACGTGCTGCTCCTGGATGAGCCCCTGGGCGCCCTGGACCTGAAGCTGCGCAAGGAGATGCAGCGGGAACTGAAGCGCATCCAGCAGGAGGTCGGCATCACCTTCATCTTCGTCACCCATGACCAGGAAGAAGCCCTGACCATGAGCGACAAGATCGTGGTCATGAACGCCGGTGCCATAGAGCAGATCGGCACCCCGCTGGAAATCTACAACGAGCCTGTTAACTCCTATGTCGCCCGCTTCATCGGCGAGAGCAACATCATGGAAGGCGTTATGCTGGCGGACTACAAAGTCCGTTTCGACGACAAAACCTTTGAGTGCACAGACTTCGGTTTCCGGCAGAACGAGCCGGTGGACGTGCTGATCCGTCCCGAAGATATCGCCATCGTGAAGCCCCGGGAAGGCGTCCTGCGGGGCGAAGTTAAGAGCGTGCTGTTCAAGGGCGTCCACTATGAGCTGATGGTGGAAACCAAGACCGGTACCAGCAAAACCGTCAAGATGAACGTTGTTACCCAGCACGACATCTATAACGAGGAAGCCGGCGAGAAGATCAGCGCCAACGACTTCTACGTCGACTCCGACGACCTGGAAAACAAGGAGATGACCGATCAGGACTTCATCTCCATCGCCAACGCACAGGCCTGGGACGATGAAAACCGCGACATCTCCCTGACCCACGTCAGCCACAATATTGAAAACCGTCCCGGCGTCTATACCATCACCTTCGGCACGGACAAGCACACCGAGGTGACCGTCAAGGTCTACGTTGTCCATCCGGAATACGTGGAAGACGCCCGCCACAACATCGGTATCAGCGCCCTGGACTTCTTCATCACCCCGGATGAAATCCAGGAATCCATGGCCATCTCCACCGACCTGAAGACCTGGGCCAGCGCTGAAGCCTGGAACCTGCAGGATGACTCCTCCATCGACATCACGGACGTCAAGTTCGATTTCGATCCTGCGGACATCAAGGAAGGTTCCTACGATATCACCTTCGCCACCCAGGGCCGGGAATACAAAGTCGAAACCACTTCCCATCACGAAGTGGGCGACAAGGTAGGCCTGCTCTTCGGACCGGATGATATCCATGTCATGCATAAGGCGGTGGTGGAATGAAATCCTTCTTCCGGATGAGCTATCCCTACTGCCTGTGGATCGGCATTTTCATCGTTGCTCCGATGCTGATGATTTTCCTTTACGCGATTACCAATACCGGCAACAGCACGCTCACCTTCCAGTTCACCCTGGATAACTTTGCCCGGTTCATCAGGGATCCCGATTTTATCAGGATCCTGCTCACCAGCCTGCGCATCGCGCTGCTGACCACCGTCGTCTGCCTGCTGATCGGCTATCCGGCTGCCCTGTTCATCGCGAACCTGCCGGACAGGAAGCAGACCTTCATGATCCTGCTGATGACCCTTCCCATGTGGATCAACATGGTTCTGAAGACCTATGCCTGGCGCGGCATCCTGCTGAACTTCGATTTCAGCAGCGAGTTCAAGGTATTCATCGGTATGGTCTATGACTTCCTGCCCTTTATGATCATCCAGATCCATACCGCCATTGCCAAGCTGGATCCCAACCTGCTCATTGCCGCCCACGACCTAGGCGCCAACAATGTGAAATCCTTCCTGAAGGTGACCCTGCCCCTGAGCGTTCCCGGCATCATCTCCGGCATTACGCTGGTATTCCTGCCCGCCGTGTCCAGCTTCTTTATCCCGAGGATGCTGGGCAACGGAGAAGTCATCCTGATCGGTAACCTGATCGAGCTGTGCTTCAAGAAAACCGGTGACTGGAACTTCGGCAGCGCCATCTCCCTGATCATGGCCCTGATTATCATCACCGCCATGTGGGCGACCAGGAAGCTGGACCGCAGCGCAGAGGAGGACTGATATTATGGGAAATGTCAGTAACAAATATCTGGCGGGGGTCAGTTTACAGAAAGAAACCGAGCTGGAAACTGCCAAGCAGAAGCAGCCCGGTGATATTTCAGGCGAACCGCTGCAGAAAAAGCCGGCAAAACGTTCCTCACGGATCTTCTCTTCCCTGTACCTGGTGCTGGTCCTGCTGTTCATCTACCTGCCCATTGTCTACCTGGTGCTGTTCTCCTTCAATGAGGGGAAATCCCAGACCAACTTCGTCGGATTCTCCCTCCGCTGGTATGAAAGCCTCTTTAAAGACCGTACCATGCTGGAGAGCATTTACGTCACCCTGATCGTTGCGGTCATTTCCACCGTCGTTTCCACGGTAGTGGGAACCATCTCTGCCATCGGCCTGTCCAAGGCCAGGCGGCTGATCCGCAGCGTGGTACTGGAAATCAACAACCTGCCCGTGCTGAACCCGGATATCGTCACAGCCATCGGCCTGATGCTCCTGTTCATGTCCATCAAGCTTCAGCCCGGCATGCTTACCCTGATCCTGAGCCATATTTCCTTCTGTACGCCTTTCGTCATCCTGTCCGTCATGCCGAAGCTGCGGCAGCTGGATGACAACGTGGCGGAAGCCGCCCTGGACCTGGGAGCCACCCCCTGGAAGGCCCTGACCAAGGTCATCATCCCCCAGATCTATCCCGCGATCCTGACAGGCGCACTGCTCGCCTTCAGCATGTCCCTGGATGACTTCGTGGTTTCCTATTTCAACGCCGGTCCCGGAATCAACACTATTTCCATGTACGTTGAGTCCATGAAGCGGTATAATCTGAGTGTTAACGCCATGGCAACCCTGCTTGTCGTGGTGGTTGCCCTGATCCTGCTCCTCACGAACCTGGTGCCCATTATTAAAGATAAAAAAGCCCAAAAGGAGGAACCCCAAAATGTCTAAGAAACTGATCTCTGCCCTGCTCATCATCTGCCTGGTGTGCCTGCCGCTGTTCGCGCTGGCGGACGGAACGCTGAATGTGTTCAACTACGGCGAATACATCGATGATGAGGTCATCTATAACTTTGAAAAGGAATTCGGCGTCCGCGTCAATTACTCCCTGAACAGCAACCCGGAAGAAATGTATACCAAGCTGCAGACCGGCGTCTCCTACGACGTGGTGGTCACCAGCGATTACATGATCGACCGGCTGATCAAGGAAGAGCGGATCCTGCCCCTGGACAAAGAAATCGTCACCAACCTGGATCAGATCTCTGACACCATGAAGGGGCTCTACTTCGATCCGGATAACACCTACAGCGCTCCCTACCTGTGGCAGAACGTTGTGCTCTGCTATGACACCACGAAGATCGATCCCGCCAAGGTAGAGGAAAAGGGCTGGGAAATCCTCCTGGATCCTGAACTGGACGGTCATGCCTTCATCTATGACTCTCCCCGTGATGTCTTCATGATGGCCTTCAAGGCGCTGGGTTATTCCATGAATACCGACAATCCTGACGAACTGCAGGAAGCCTATGACTGGCTGGTCAAAATGAAGCAGGCCATTCACCCCTCCTTCGTGACCGATGAAATGATCGACGGTATGGCCCAGGGTGAAAAGTGGATCGCCATGATGTACAGCGGCGACGCCGCCTACGCCAGCATGGAAAATGAAAAGCTGGCTGTCTGGGCTCCCACCCAGGGCACCAACATCGCGATTGACTGCATGTTCATCCCCTCCAACGCCGCCAATCCCAAGCTGGCCAATGAGTTCATCAACTACGTGCTGGATTATGACAACAGCATGATGATCACCGTGGAAACCTGCTACACCTCCCCCAACGCGAAGGTGCTGGAGGACGTCACCGCTCCCGGCGGAGAATTTGACGGCGTGGAAGGCTACCTGCCCCGCATGGGTTACGAAAAGGATGAAATCTATCAGTACGTCAAGCTGCTCCAGAATGAAACCCCTGAGCTGCTGATCAAGGTCCAGATGCAGTAATCATAGATAATTCAGAATTAAGAATTCAGAATTCAGAATTATTACTCTGATCCTGCTGTATGATTAACCTTCAGCGTTAAGGTAATTGAATTTCACCGAAAACGCTTGATTTCCATTCTGTTATTTAAAACCATTAATTGTGAATTGTGAATTATGAAATGTGAATTGAAACGCATCCTTTCCCTTTTGCTTGTCCTGCTGCTTTTCTGTGCCCCTGCCCTGGCAGCCGCACCGGCGCAGGAACCGTCATGGATCTGCCTGTATTGCGGTGCGGAAACCACGACGAACATCTGCGATCAGTGCCATGAGCTGTCCATTGCCTGGACCTGCTGTGACTGCGGCACCCGGAACCTTTCCGATACCTGTAGCAGCTGCGGCAAGGAAAAGCAGGCTTCTCTGGAGCAGCAGGCGGCGGATCCCCGTCCGCAGGTCGCCTTCCCGGCTGTGCGTTATCTGGCTGCCGCCGGTGATCCGGCTTCCCTGCTCCGGCTGGGACAGTTCTATGAAAAAGGGATCGGCGTCGGCAAGGATATCGATCAGGCCATCGCCTGCCTCCGGCAGGCCGGTGAAGCCGGATATGCTCCCGCCTGGGTGTACCTGGGCCGGCTCTATGACGCGGGCATCGATATGAAATCGGATCCCGTGGAAGCGCTGAACTGCTACCGGAAAGCGTCCGATCTCGGCAGTGCGGAGGGACACTGGTATGTCGGCTCCTTCTACGAGGACGGCTCCGTCCTGGAGCAGAACTACGCCCTTGCCCTGGATTACTATTACAAGGCTGCTGAGGCCGGGGACGCGGATGCCTGGATGAGCGTTGCCTACTTCTATCTCCGCGGAAACGACGTGGAGAAAGACCAGAACAAGGCAATGGAATACTATCTCAAGGCCGCGGAAGCAGGCAGCAATCTGGCCTGCGACTATGTGGGCTATCTGTACATGACCGGCTCCATCGTCTCCCAGGACGTCCAGAAGTGCCTGGAATGGTATCGGAAAGCCGCGGAACTTGGAAACGCCCGCAGCATGTATGCCCTCGGTTATGCGTATCAGTGCGGACAGGGCGTGGAGATGAACATGGAAGAGGCCCTCAGCTGGTATGAAAAAGCCGCCCTCGCCGGCCATGAAACCGCCCTGCAGGTCTATAACGCGTTTAAATAAATTCAAAATTATTACATTAACCTTTTCCAGATGTGATGAAAACATTTGCCAACCTGAACAAAAGCTGTCATTCCGACCAAGCCCGCTTGCGGGCGCGTGGAGGAATCCCTTACTACGTCCGAAGGACGCATATTATTCAGAAAATCGCTTCCGCATTCGGAAACGATTTTTACCACCATTTTTAAGTTTTCAGTTTTAAGTTTTCATTATTCATTAAAAACAGGAATCCAAATGGATTCCTGTTTTCTCCCTAAGCGAAAAAAACCGCTGCAAACTGCAGCGGTATTTTTTACGCTTAGGGAGCAGGTGTCGCAATGGGTGCCGGTGTCTCCTGCGGATTCTTCGCATTCCGTGCGGTCTCCGCAATCAGGTCAATCAGTTCCTGGTTGACGCCGCCGTTGGCCCTCAGGCCGTGATCCTGCTGGAAGGCTTTGACCGCCTTCACGGTCTTCTTCAGCATCTTTCCGGTGACCTTGGTATCGTAGTAACCCAGGTCCTTCAGCGTCTTCTGGAGCCAGTAGACGTCTTCGCCCTGGCTGTTTTCCTTCAGCTGGCGCTTGTCCAGCTGCGGCACATTGTCCAGGCTGTATTCCGGTTCCGCTGTGGGTACCGGCGTGGAGATCGGCGTGCAGTATTTCGTGTCCAGCGGCGGCAGCTTCAGCGCGTCGCGGAGCTCCGGATCCGGATCCATACCTTCAACGATGGAAACCACTGTTCCGACGCCTACATTGTCATAAATCCATTTTGCATCCCAGACCGCCAGGCGGATACAACCGTGACTGGCCCGCTGGCCCAGCTTTTTATAGCTGCTGATCTTCATGGCAGAGTTGCTCACCGCTGTATAAATCGGGGAATGGAAAGCGATACTGCCGTTAATACGCGTCCAGTAACGGGCATAGCTGTTGCCCCACTTCGGGAAGATACACCAGGTGGAATGACGGCCGTTCAGCACCCAGTCACCCACGTCGCTGGGAGTGGCTTTCATACCGGTGGAACAAAGCATCTGCCGGACCGGTACCGTGTATTCCCCGTTCTCATCCCGTCCATAAACGGAGGTTACCTGGTTTGCCACGTCCACAACAATGTGGAAGGGCACCGGGGTGGGTTCAGGTGTGGGCTTCGGCGTCGCGCCGGGCATCACGATCCGGGCGTCGTTAAAGATCACGTTCCATGTTTCTTCATCCACCACACCTGTGGACTCCAGGCCGTTCTGGGTCTGGATCGATTTGACGGCGCGGGTGGTATATTTCTGGAAGTTGCCGCTGATGGGGCCTTCGTAATATCCCAGCTCCGTCAGCCGTTCCTGCATGGTCTTGACCAGTTTGCCGGAGGAGCCGCTCTTCAGCTTCTTCTCAAAGGCAACGTCCGCCACGGCCACGCCGTTTTCATTGTCGTCCACCAGATAGTTTGACAGGTTGGGAGCCGGTGTATTGGTATCGTCCGGCTTTTCGCTCTTGCTCAGGATTCGTCCTGCCGCAATCATATCCTGGAGGTCTGCGTCGGCTACGCCGTTCACTTCCAGGTTGTTTTTCTTCTGCAGGGTCTCAACGGCCTTCCGGGTTGCTTCCAGGTAATTGCCGCTGATCTTTCCCTTGTAGTATCCCAGTTCCGTCAGCTGCGTCTGCAGTTCCTTGACGTCTTCGCCGGAGGAGCCGTACCGCAGGGGCCGGTGATTCAGGGAAAACAGGATAGACAGCGTCCGCAGGTCGGCAATGCCAGTCTGGTCCAGTTCAAAATCAGCCTGGAAGGTTTCAACAGCCTTCCTGGTACCTTCCCGGTAACGGCCGGACAGATTGCCGGTATAGTACTTCAGATCCTTCAGCCGTGTCTGCAGCGCCAGGACGTCGTCTCCTTCATCCCCGAACTGCAGCACCCTGCCCTGGAGGATTTCCTCCTGCACTTCCAGCTCTTCATCCTCCATCATGTCCACGGGCTGCGGATTGGAATCGTCTCCGTCATCCGCCTCGACCGGCACAGGATTGGAGTCATCTCCGTCGTCCTCCATCTCCGCAAAAGCGCAGGCGGAAAACAGCAGGATCAGAGCCAACAGCAAAGTAAGCAACCGTTTCATCCAGACCACCTCGGAAGTCATCGTTGACCGCCGATTTTTGTTTCGGCGTATCATTAATATTTTAATACTTTCGTAACTTTTGTGCAAGTATTTATTCAACAAATATAAAAAGGCGGCTGCTCCGAAGAGCAGCCGTCGGGATTTATTTTGAGGCAGTAAATCTGTCTTTCCGTCTTTCTTTCAAAGCCACAATACTTTTTTCGTTATTACGTATCAACATAAACAATACCAGAACAATCAGTCCCAAAATAGCGCCAACAGAAAAGACCTGTAGAATGTGTTCCTTTATCAATACTACATCACACATTGTTAGAATAGGTAATACAATTATCACAGCAAATAAAGCCATAGAAACATTGGCTACCCATCTTCTGTTATTATATAACTGACCGTTTTTAACCGCAAATGCAATAACAGAAAAAGCACCACCAACAATTACAATCTTTGGCTTCGTCCATATGCATCGAATCGGGCTTTGAAAAAGCGATGCTGTAAATACCGACAGAATATAATAAGTTGCATATATCATCAATCCGGGAATGATAAAATAAGATAATATAAAATTCAATCGCATCACAGGTCGCTCTAGAAGCATTTCATATAAAAGATAATCATCAGGATCATGGACAATCGTACTTGATAGCATCAACCCGCAAACAGCGGTATACGCAGCTGCAGTCTCTGCCGGCAAGCGAAGCAAGCATAATATCATCGTTAACACAACCGGCAACGATATCAGGAGCAGGACTCTGATCCAGGTATGTTTTAGCACTGTAATCCGTTTCCATATAAATGCGTACATACAGATCCCTTTCTATTTAGTTATTCCACTTAATCGTTACCAGAATTACTATATCTATTCTCATAAAAAAACCATTTCCCATCTGTATCTATGATTATTCAACACATGACTTTTCCCCGATCCACACCACCCTATCGCTTATTTTTTCTGTCATCGCTTGATCTGATGATAGTAATAATACACTGGTTCCCTTTCTTTTATAATTATATAGGCAATCTTCAAGCATCAAAGCGCTGTCAATCTCTTCCCTTAGAAATGGTTCGTCCAGAATTAACAATTCCGGATCAGCAACAATTGCACGAGCAAAAGCTAGCCGTTGTCGAAGGTCTTCAGATAAAAAGGTGATCTTCAGATTTTTTATTTCATATAAATCGAATTGTCTCAATGCATTTTCAGTCTTTTTCCAGCACTCATCTGAACTCATGCCCTGATAATACATTCTGTAGTATAATTCAACATTTTCCCAGACAGTCAACAACTCATAAAACTCAGATTGTTCTGGAACTGTTATTACTTTGCTTAATTTTTCTGTATATTCCTTGCTTCCATCTTTCCAGCCATCAAGCATTACCGTTCCTAAAGTTGGTTTATATATACCTCGTATAATATGAACAAGTGTTGTTTTCCCGGCTCCTTTTGTTCCTATCACACCCAGGCATTCTCCCGCATCGATTTGAAAGCTCACATCTGAAAGAATCCTTATTCCTTCGATTTCTTTTGTCAGGTGACTGACAATTAACTTCATTTATTCTCCTTTCAAATCATTGGATATAGTATCCTATATTATTTCTATGTTATATTATTTGAGCTTGTTTTTTATGTAGTATTGATCAATTAATGCTATCTTGCTCTATCCGAATCATTCTGATCCTATTATCAAGTGTATGAAGAAAGCTTGGCAAGTTTTCTTCTGTTACCTGATTGAAAAAGTCCGGATCATCGCTATGCAGTTCTCGAATCGGATTAAAATCACTAAAGTATACATGATTATTAATCTCCCTGTATGGAACCATATCCTCTTCAGTAAACCACCAGCGTTTATTTTCTTCATAATCTTTCATTTCCTCAGTTGTTTTTTCTATTTCTTCGTTTATTTCCAATAATGTATCAGGATCATCCTCATTACTTTTTTTACGTGCTTCCAACATATCTAGGGTATCCTGATACATACGTAATCCTTCTTCATAGTAGGCGTTCTCTAGTGGTAGATCTGGAATGTCCGTATATATCGACGGATCATTCATCCTTGTAATGTCTTCAGCAGCAGCAATACAATCCACTGCTTCCTGTTTATGATTACTATAAGGATTCGCGACGAAATAATAGACGTCTTCTTCCATTGGGGTATATATTGGTTCGGATTCCTTTATAAATGTCAAAGGTAACAGATAATATTCTCCAGAATCATCAGAAGCCACCTGTAAGTCATAGTCATAAAAAAGCGGTCTCCCTGTACTTTCATTGTTCATATATAGTTGCTGAACTTTCAAGTACTTTTCCAGCACAGTTCTTATCATTTCGCTCTGATAATCAGCTTTTTCCCCATTCCGTGTCATTTCATCATCATATTGTGCAAGAAGCGAAACAAAAGAAAGATCATGCACAAAAGGATTTACGTAAATTTCGGGATACTCATCTTCATATTTTTCTTTCCACTCTATACAAAAATCAAAATATTCATTCCAAGTAGTTGGCACCATAAGATTTAAGTCATGAAAAAGATCAGTATTATAACTGATTGTTGTGAAAAACACATACCACGGATGCGGAAATGCAGCTACTTTACAATCGTATGTAAATGCTTGTTTAAATGGTTCATACATGCGACTGATCTTTTCCTTGATTACATCTGAAACAGATAGATCAACATAATACCCCTTACTCTTTATCATTCTCAGAAGATTCAGATCGTGAAGAATATAGATATCAATTTCTGGGTTTTGATTAAGCATATCACTGATAAAACGTTCTTCGGGTTCAGCTGTATAAGCGTCAATCGTACGAATATCTGTCATAGGATGTGATTTATAAAAGGAAATAAAAAACTCATCTTCAGCATAAGGCCCGCAAATGGTTAGAGACATGCGTTGACTGGATACACCCTCTCCGAATGAATATATATTCAACGAAATCCCAGAAACAATAGCGATACCATTAGAAAGAAGGCAGCTGGAACAAATATCCTGTGAAAAAGATATACCTGTCAATAATGGCTGCTCGCCTTTCTGAACTTTATACACTTCTCTCTGTCCCATAAAATAGACAGTATCAGTGTACTCATCATACAGAAGCTTTGACGAATATTCTTCATTTTCTATCTGCGTCCATTCAATAATGTCTTTTTTGTCTGAAGAGATAATCTTCAAAAACACATTTCTTGTCATCCATTCTTCCTCAATTGTAAGCGCCATAATTCTGCCATCGTTCATCACATCAAACCCGGAAAGGTTTTCAATCTGTAGGGATTGTCTAGTATTATCTGAGATCGTTACCATTACAATAGAAGAATCCGAATAATCACCGTCGCTGGCTTCATAATACAAAACCCCGTTCCGGAGAACACAATTTGATATACTTTTCCATGAAACATCCTCAAGTAACAGAACTGGTTGATTTATAATCTCTCCATTATCTTTTACGATCTGTATAAGCGTCGCTTCTCCATTATTATATTGTATCGCATAAATGCAATTACGATCTGACAAAAGCAATACTATATCTGAAGGAAGTTCTGATGCGGAAATGAGCAATGCTTTTTCTCCATCTCCATTAAGCTTGTATATGCCACTTTCAGATCGAACATACAGCGTTCCTCCACAACAAATTACCAAATCTGTGTAATCATCATTCAACAGGATTTTTTGTGTGTGATAAGCAACGCTTTCTTCAGCTATGGATAATGTGCAGAAAAAAACAGCAATCATAATAATAATAATGCTCATAATCCGTTTCATATAACTCAAACCTCCCATCAGGCTAAATAGTCCATTTGTCATTTATTCCAGCTTCTTGACTCAGAGGATAAAATTCCATCTGTCATTTTTATTTAATTGTTAAATGTTATCTCATCTTTTGTATAACCAAATACAGCATCACAATACTGGCAGATCTTCTCTCTGACTGCTACACGATCCACAATTCGTCTAGCCGCAAGCTGGAAGAAACGCCACCATATAATGAATAAATGATATATCAACTCTTTTCTCATCTTTATGATCGTTTCATTATCCACTCATTTTCAATCATTACAAATCCAAGTTCTGTAATATGCTTTTGAAAAACTGGAATGATTTATTTAATTTGCTGGCCGCTCTTTTTCCATAAAGCTCTATCATTTTTTATTTCCAAAGGATAATTGCTGTAAACCCGTAATCCTCTACAGGCGGCGTATCCAAATAAATATCTCCAACCTGCTCGCCTGTTAATGCATCAATACGAACGCTAAGAGCGCAAGGAATATTTCTGCCAAAGACTTTTTTTTCTTCTGATCTCATGTCTCTGATTCGCTTTGAATCAGTCTCCGTGTATCCTTCGTGAAGCCATCCAGCTTTTTGAAACTCTGCATTGCTTGCAACTGTATAAATAAATTGATATACAGGATGATCCATATCTGAAGGAATATGAACTACCTCGCATATAATCCCAATGTGTTTTGTCATTTCTGTTGTCCAACCATCTATTTTTTCAATATAATTGATACTCTGTTGCACAGCTTTTTCATAGGTAATACAGTTTTCATCCGGTAAAACAATATCATGCCGCAAAAAATCCAGAATCGGATTATACTCATGCAAACGATCAAATTGTTTTTGTTCTTCCTCAGGAATGCAGTCCAGTTTTGACACCCATAATTGTTTAAGTTTATATACATCTTTATAGTTAAACATGCTCTTTCGTATTTCCTGATTAAGCCATTCAAACATTGAAACAGTAGTCGGTGCTTCGATTGATTTTAGTTTTCCATCTGCATTCATTTTACCTGTCACTAAACCATTTGTCATTTCTTCAGGGTTTTTCACGATGAAGCTAAATTCCCAACTGCCATCATCATTATTGATAAGATTATTGAGAATCAGATCTTCCTTTGTATATCCCAATTCTGTTTGAATACACCGATAGATCTTTTCTCGAATTCCTGTACCGTTATTATCCGCCGCATGACTGAAGATAGGGATTAATAGGGTCAAGCAATAAAGCAAGACACATAAAACCATCCGGAAAAATTTTTTTGATAAATACATAGCTTATCACCTCTTTGGATATCGAAATTATAGAAACAACTCCATATGCATACCAAATAGCATGCATATGGAGCAAGTTCACTTACTTAATACCGCTCCGGATCATAAAACAATGTGCTCTTTGTTTGGTTCCCCGCAATTCCGTCAATATCAAGATCTTTAAACTCCTGGTACGCCCATACACCGTCAAAAGTCAAGCTTCCGTAAATACCGTCAGGAGCACCACAATATCCATAACCGGTATTATTGATGTCTCCCTGAAGATTTTTTACATAGGGCTTGAGTGACGGACTGTTTTTCGATCCGCAGCCTCTCCGCAATACATTTTTATGATACCTCTGTGACCAGGTTTCACCTAAAGCGATACTGGAAAAAATCATCATAATAGCCATCACAAGAGCAAAAACCTTAATCTTCTTATTCATATTCTTTTTTCCTTTCATAATTGACTCTATCTCTTGATATTTTTCGGGATTAGGTATAATGTATTTATGTTCCCACACAACTATCACCGTTTTTACGGTGAATGCTTCGCCGGCATTGTTTGCGGGAACATTTTTATTTTACCGGGATTGCGAATACGTACACGCATTTTTTCATCTCCTTTCCCCTTCTTTTGTATATAACCGGAACCTTCGCTCCGTTATACCCAATTACATCCTTGGTATAACAATTACCATTCTTTTTTTCTTAACATTTCTTCCGGCACCTTAGGCTGATAAAGCCAGACACTGCATGCACGTGCAGCAGAGATGCGTCCCAATACTACTGCCAGAGTCGAAATTATGCCACCACAGTAAACCAGGAATTTTGTAATTTTGTTCATAATGTTTTTTCCTCCTTTTTAGGTTGCCTTTTTCCTATACCATCTGTTATTTGAATTGGCATCTTTGCTTATTGTCCATACATTCATAGATTGTCTTCCTTTGCTTTTCTATGTTCGATGATCAACGTAATTGAAACCGCCATCATTCCGCAATCCAAAGAGAAAGCGTACTTTGGGGCACCTCTCATAATCACTAAAGATAAAGCTATCAGGCATAAAATCATAATTCGGCTTTCCTTTTTCAACATGTTTCTTTGCCGTTTTCCCAGTGGCTTTTTTTCTACACCGACAGGTGCCAGAAAGAATACTGTCAAGCCGGAAAACACTGTAAGAATCACTGACAATCTGCTCATAATCTCCATCGGAATAATAGCTGCCAGAGTCCTATAAATCAGGTAAATACCCACCGTGCCGACAATACAACCATAGTGACTGTTTGCATGGTATCCCCCTACTGTAGATTTCAACATGGCGAATGTCACCATAAAGCAAATCGTACAACCCAGATAATCTGTCACGATTCCAATCAACGAGATGATGAATGTGATAAGCAAAGTTGAAACAAGAATCTCATAACAATAATCATAAATCTCTCTTTCCTTCTCATCGATCACCCCGTGTGAGATATAAAAGGATGATATCCTTTTCGCCTGTTCTTCAATCACTTTCATCACCTGCGAAGAAGATATCATCCAACTCGATTATAATCAATTACCTGAACAAAAGTGGTTGCTTTCGCATCAACTTCGGTTCAATCAGGCATCCTGCAAGAAAACATATGCGATAAATTCTCCATTTTCATAGCTAAAAGTACAATTCCCCTGGTATCTGTCAGTTATTTCTCGAATGCTTTTCAGTCCAAATCCATGTAATTCTTTAAGCTCTTTGGTTGTATGGATTGTGTTTTCATCAATGATTGTCGTTTCCACAGCTGCATTTTTTACGGTGATACTCAGCCATCTTTCCTGTTGCATCATCGTCAGTGAAACAAATCTGTCTTCGCCTTTTACCTTATTGTTTGCCTCAATTGCGTTATCCAGCAGATTCCCCAGAAGAATGCAAAGATCCATCGGATCAAAAGTGCATCCAGGAGAATAATGCACAGACTCACTATATCTGATTCCATACAGTTCCATTTTTTGTTTTTTCGAAAAAATGAGCGCATCTACCGATTCTATTCCGGTCACAGTCATTGGTGAAGCCGCAAATATTTTCCCGGCAATACTTTCTATAATCTCCCTTGTCCTGTTCGGTTCTGACTTTATAGCCTCAGTTAATGCAAACATCTGGTTCTTAAGATCATGCATAGTCTTATTGCTGATCTGTTGACGTTCTGTCAGTTCTCGATAATAAGACATTTTTTCCTCAGTTAGTTGCTGTTCAAGAAAAAATCTGTTTTTCTCTCTCTCCTCTTTCTGTTGATGTTCAATGAGCAAGAACAGCGCAACATTAGTTAAAGCAAGCAGAATCACAGCACATGTGGCTGATAACGTTTTGTCTGATGGACCTTCTGAAAAACTATAGGCAGCCATGGGACAAGCCATCAAAAAAGTTGCTACAGGGAGCATAAGCAATGGCCACATCAGATAGCCAGGTATTTTTTCTCCAAAGGATGGAACCATATACTGTATTATTTTTAGTAATGAGAACATGACCATTCTGGAAATCATAATTGCACCAGCACTGAACAGAATCATATTCATTCCCTCATTCAGTGGAATGCCGGTCAATGTTGTCATCAATAAGCCTGTGAGCAATTCAGATATTGCAATTAATATAAAAAGAAGAGGTATAAATATGAGACGTTTTATCCACGACAAATTGTAAAATAGTGAGATAAAAAAAATAGACAAGATGGTGGCAATCATCGTTGGATATTCTCCGTCCATAGTAAAATATGGAATCATTCTGAGCAAAGCCAAAGACACACATACGACAATCAACACTTTACGAGATTTGGATTTTTCTCCTGATATAAACCTGAAATAAGAGACAGCTATTAGTTCTTCAAGTACATTACCCACCAGATCTATAATATACAGCAACCATATCATACCATTTTCCCCGCAATATACATGTTAAATTCTCTCATCATTACTGTATAAAGTCGTCTGCTGATCGGCACCTCACTTCCATCACTCATTGTCACTTCTGTTTTGCTGAATCCTGATATTAATCCCATGTTCACGATATATCCCTGGTGGCATTGAACAAATCCATAGGGTTTCAATTTCTGATACTCGTCATTCAACTTACCAATGCATTCATAGTCTGTCTTTTCTGTGTGTACTTTTATATGTCGATGGTATGCTTCGAGATAAAGTATGTCGCTGTATTTTATGACATAGGTTTTATCTCCTGATTTTATTACATATTGTTTATGTCGGTTACGCCATAAACGTAGAGCTCGTTCAAAATCCTTCCTGAATTCCTTATCCTGAACTGGTTTGACAAGAAATTGAAATGCGTTCTGTCTGAACGCATCAGAAACATAGTTTATATGGCTAGTGACAAAGATGACAATTACATCTCTCCGAAGCTTACGAAGCTTTTTCCCGGTTTCAATGCCTGTTATTCCTTCCATCTCTATATCCAGAAAAACAATATCCCAGATAAATTTTTCCTCGTTTGACATTATTAGTTCTTCGCCAGAAGAAAACTCCTTGATATTCAGTTTTTCCTTCGCATTGTATGGCGTCAGCATGTCCCTCAATTGTGACCGATCTTCCGGATTGTCATCACAAATTGCAATATTCATATGATTTCGATACATTCCTTCCCACAACCATATTTTTCCCATTATATAGACGTTTCAATTACTCTTTTTAATCTGTTTATTGGTGTTTTTATATTGTATTAATTTTTTTGTATTTCAACTATATAAAACAGAACGGCTGCTCTTCGGAGCAGCCGTTCTGTTTGGTTGATATTGCTTAGTCGTCGTCGCTGTAGCTGGCAACCCACTTCTGGGTTTTGCCCTCTCCGACGCCGGCGGGATAAACGCCGTTCTTCCGGCAGATAAAGCCGATATCAGCATTATAGTTAGCCTTATCGCTTTCCACCTGGATCTCAACGGATTCGCAGATTTCCCTGTCATCCTCTTCCAGTACGGAGGAGATCATCGGGATATCTGTCCGGTGCTTTGTCGGTTTGACTTCAGCGGGAGCGGTCACCTGCAGCGTGTAGGAAGCCGGATACAGATCGTCAAAGCGGTAGAAGCCGTACTGATCTGTTACCGTTTCTGCCACGGCCGTGCCGTCGCGCATCAGAACAATCTTCACGTTCGGAATGCCGGGTTCATTCATTCCCTGCAGTCCGTCTCCGTCCAGATCAACCCAGCACAGGTCGCCCATCCGTCCGGGCAGGACGCATCCGATATCCATCTTCATCTGATCCTGAGCCATCTTCAGGTCAATCATGTCGGAAGTGCCCTTCCGGTTCACGGTATCCGTGATCACGGAAATCTGGTCTCCGCTCAGCCGGTGATCATTGGGTTCAATGATGACGCAGCCTTCCGGTACCGTCACGTCCAGCTGATAGCTGCCGGGCATCAGCTTGTCAAAGCGGTATGAGCCGTTTTCGCCGGTGGTCACAGTCTTCAGGACTTCTCCGTGCTCATCCAGCAGGGAGACAGCCGTACCGCCCAGTGTTTCCATTGTGCCGTTTCCGCGGTCAATCCAGGCAGTACCGCCGATGGATGTGTAGCGGACAATACCCAGCAGCAGGCCGCTGCGTTCCTCGTCTTCCGCCAGGGTGATACCGGAAAGCACCAGCTTGCCGTTTTCCTCACGGAAATCACTGCTGCCTTCCTTCGGCGCGATGGTCTGTTCATCCAGCGTGTAGGAAAGGGTAAAGTTGCCGGGGATCATACCGGAGGTGGCAAAGCGTCCCTCTTCATCCGTACGCAGGATATCAAAGACCTTGCCGTTCTTATCATCGGTTACGGTGATTTCATAGCCGGCGGGTGTCTGTTCGTCAGGATCAAACAGTCCGTTGTTGTTTTCATCCAGCCAGAACTGTCCGCTCAGGGACGCGGGCATCACAATACCCAGCAGCTGATTGCTCCAGACAGCGCCCATGATCACGGGCAGCTGGACAGACTGGGTGTCCTTGCCGGCAATCAGCGGCAGGTCCAGGTTATCCGTACGGCTCAGCACATACTGTGCCGGGGCGCTCACGGTCAGCGTATAGGTATCCGGGCGCAGGTCGTTCAACTGGAAAGCGCCGTCCTCACCGGTGGTGGCGGTAATCTCTTCCAGTTCACTGCGGGAGGGAGTCAGGGTGACGGTGATGCCGCCGGCGGATTCTTCATCGACTCCGCAGTCGCCGTCTCCGTCATGATCCATCCATGCCTTGCCTTCAATCCGTCCGAGGGTCAGGGCGCCGCATACCGGGCCTTCCACCTCGTCGCCGGACTTCATGCTGAAGGATGCGCTGGTACCGGTTCCGTCACCGGTAATGGTATTGCCGCCGGCAGTGGTCCGTGCGAATACTGCATGCTCAGGCAGCACGTATTCCAGCGTATAGCTGCCGGGCATCACAGCGTCAAACAGGTAATTACCGTCCTCACCGATCACGGTGCTGAAGGCTTCGCCTTCCTCGCCCATCAGGCGGACGGTCACACCGGTCAGGCCGTTTTCATCCGCGTCCCGGACGCCGTTGTCGTTCCGGTCCGCAAAGACGCTGCCCCTGACAGTGCCGGGCTTGATCAAACCGATATCCATCCCGGACCGTTTTTCGCCCAGGCCCAGGGTGAAGTTTTCAGAATAACCTTCTCCGTTCGTCTTGTTCAGGATCACGTTGCCCTCGCCCAGGCGGGTAAAGGCATATTCCTTCAGCTGCGGGAAGCTGCTGTTGTTCACGCTCAGGCTGTACGTTCCGGGCGGGACGTCCTTCAGTTCAAACTTACCCTTCACGCTGGTTTTGTCCTGGGCCACGACGTTTCCATCCGCATCCAGGAGCTTCACCATGTAGCCGGTCACAATCTTTTCCTTCCCGTTCATGTCGCCGGAGAAGTCGTTGTCCATATAGACATAACCGGTAACAGTTGCCGGGTAGATAACGCCGACGTTCATCTCGCGCTGCTGGGAGTTGGCCAGTTCAAAGTTCTGCCAGAAGTTTTCCCGTCTGCCCGGCCTGGACGCGAAATGGTTGCCCAGCGGATCGCTGACGGTCCTGGTAAAGTCGCTTCCGTCGTCCGGCAGGAGCGCCCGCATCTTATAGGTGTTGGCGCGCAGGCCGCTCAGCACATAGGTGCCGTCCTCACCGGAATAGGTCACGGCCGCTTCCTCATCCTTGGCCTGCTTGATCGCGGTAACCTTAACGCCGGCCATGGGCAGATCGCCCTCGTCATAAATGCCGTTATAGTTGGCATCCTGGAAACAGATACCGGAGATGATGCCGGACCAGGTAAAGCCGATATACTGCTTTTCCTTGCTTTCCTTATCATTCAGGTCAAGCCTGTGAAAATAGCTGGTCACGCCATCTTTGGCAATCACAGTCTTCTTGCCGTTACGGGAAGCCGCCCGCGTAAACATCATGCCTTCCGGCGTATACGCCCGCAGCTTATAGGCGGCAGGCTGTACCCGGTCGATATAGAAGTTACCGTTCTCGTCGGAAACAGTCTCATAATGCAGGCCGTTCTTTTCGCCGTCCAGCTCGATCTTGACGCCCGGCAGCACCGCTTCACCGTCTGAGAACAGGCCGTCCACCTGTGTCTCAAACCAGCAGGTACCGCTGACGTGCAGGCACTTGCCCAGGGAGATTCCCGGGGTGGCAACACTGCCTGCGCCGACGCTGAAGACGTCGCTCATGGCTTCACCGTCAATCGTAAAGTCAAACAGGCTGGCATACGCCTCGTGTTCACGGCTCTTCTTGTTGAAGGCCCAGCCCCTGGGCAGGATTGCCTTGATGCGGTAGTTGCCTTCCGGTACATTGCCGAACTCAGCAAATCCATCAGCACCGGTGGTCACGGACGCCACAGCTTCTTCATTTTCCGTGAACAGGCAGACGATCACATTGGCGATCCCCTTTTCGGCTTCGTTAGGTATGCCGTTGCTGTTCGAATCGGAATAAGCATAGATACGGATGACGGAATCTCCGGGAGTCAGCATCTTCCATTCCGGTTCCGGAGTCGGAGCGATCGCGGACAGATCGTAAGGCGGCATTGTCGGTGTGGTCACAGCACCGTTGTTGACCGGTGCGGGTTCCGCATCGAAATCCTCTTCGTCGTCCGTTTCATCGTCATAATCTTCCGGCTCTTCCGTATCATCGTCGTTCTCATCTTCCGGAAGCGGAATGACGTTTGTATCCGTTTCTGCCGCGGGAGCAGCCTGGGGAGCCGCTGCGGCGCCGTCCTTCAGCTGCTCCACGATCACCGGCACGGTGTAGGTTGAGCCGCCGTCAGGCGTTACATCGCAGGTGGCGTTGCTCAGGTCCCATTCGGGATCAATCGTTTCCGCCAGGGGGACAATCCGGATCCGTTCCGTATCCGGCAGGGTCAGGGTTCCTTTACCCGCCTCGATGGTACCTATTTCATCGCCGTTCTGCAGTACGCGGAACGTACCATCCAGCCGGACGATATTTTCCGTACCGTCTGCGGAAACCTTCCTGCCGCAGAAATAGATACCCAGCGTTACCACATCCGCCTGGGCTGCGGAGATCATCCCGCACAGCAGCACCAGTACGAGCAGTAACGCAATACAGCGGTTTGACTTTAACATCTTCAGAATTGCCTCCAGATAGTAGACTACAACGCGCTTTCCGGTAAACGGAGAGCGCGTCGTGACCGGTATTTACATAAAAACCAGGATTCAGTTTGTTTTGGTGGCAGCAGCTGCGGTCGTATCGATAATCTTCACCGTGTGACGGAACTTGTCATACACTTTGTCCACATAGTCGCCGGTATAGCCCTGCGGATAGCTGACGTGCAGGATATACAGCGTCTTGTTGACGCAGGAGATGATCATACGGCCCGCGATCTTGGCGCCATCCAGCGTGGTTGCCTTGTAGTTGGCATAGACGCCATCCACGTTCATGAACTTACGACCGGCAGTCTGGGAGCGCTCATACTTCAGGCAGGTGCCGCCGATTTCGTCCAGTCTGGTCTTGACTTCCTTGATCAGCTCGTTCTTGTTCCTGGCCTTGTCAACGGGAACCAGCTGGATAGACAGCTGCGCCGCATAGTCCACACCCGCCGTCGGATTGGTCAGGATGTAGGTATCCGGCATGCTGTCATCTTCTACCCAGCCCACAGGACCTTCGAAGGTCAGATGGAGAGCCGATGCTGTATACTTCTGATAGCTGAAGGTCAGCGGCGGCAGCGGCGTGGGGGTGGGCTTGTCGATCGGGTCGACCAGCACAGGGGTAGCTCCGGCATACTCGCTCTTCATGGTGGGAGCAGGAGTCTGAACATCCACGATATTGCTCAGGTTCTCGAGGAATTCCTCGTCTCCGCCCTCTTCAGAAGCCGGATTATAATCTCCGCTGTCCCAGTCTTTAGCAGTCTGCTGCGGCAGCGCCGTTTCCCCGAAGAGATTCTGCGCGTCAGACGACTGAGAAGCAGTCTGCTGCTGTTGCTGCTGTTGCTGTTGCTGCTGGTCCAGCGTCATGAAGGTTTCTTTCTTCTGACAGGATGACAGCACCAGAATGGAGCACAGAACCAGTACCAGGCAGAGAATCCTTTTCTTCCACATGATTTTGTTTCCTCCTTTGCGAAGTAAAACTCTTCACTCTATACTCTTCACTCTTAACTCTTCACTCTGCTCTTCCAGGATAACTCTGCTCTACATTCATATAGAACGTATCACAGCCATATCTTCTTCCATCATCCTGGTAAAGTTATAACTCTGAATTACTCGTCTTCCTCACCGTACAGCGGATGATAAACTCTCCTGTCAAGGCTGAAGATCTTTTCGCTGAAGGCGCCGGGAGGCGTTTTATCTGTAACGCTCTTCATGGTATTCATGCGGGCGTCCATGATATCGATCCAGTGTAGCGCTTCCGCTTCCGGGAACATCGGCGGCTTGGGACTGCCGAATTCACTCTCACCGTGGTGGCTCAGCAGCATATGCTCCAGCAGGATCAGGCTTTCCCCGCTCACTCCGGCTTCTTCCGCCACCTTGTTCAGGTTGGTGATGCCGCGGACCAGGTGACCCAGCAGCTGTCCGTCCCGGGTATAGTCCGTGACGTTGCCGGTCTGGTCGCTCTTCATTTCCTCAATCTTGCCCAGATCGTGAATGATCACGCCGGCCATCAGCAGATCCCTGTTCAGCCAGGGGTAAATCTTCAGCATCGCGTCCGCCAGCCGGAGCATATCCGTGGTGTGATGCAGCAGGCCGCTGCGTTCCGCGTGGTGCATCCGCTGTGCGGCAGGAAACCATCTCAGCCGGTCTCCGGCCAGTTTCAGCATTCCCCGGGTCAGCTTCTTCAGGTCTTCATTCGAGAAGCTCTCAATTGCTTCCTCGATATCTGTCAGCATATCTTCCGGTTTCCGCGGTGCGCAGGGAACCAGCGCATTCATATCCACCGGGTCGTCGTCCGTGCACAGCCGCCATTTTTCAACCCGCAGCTGCAGCCGTCCGTTATACTCCTGGATCGTTCCGCGAACCTTGATCGGCTGTCCGGCTTCCGGAGTTTCGGCTTCCGGATCCCAGTTCCAGATCTTGCAGTTAATCTCGCCGGTCCGGTCTGTCAGATTCATATCCACATAATCGTTGCCTTTGCTGTCCTTCCGCTTCTCCGCGGAACGGATGAGCAGGAATCCTTCATACCGCATGTCCCGCTGCAGCTGGCAAACCGAATAATTATCCATTAACGCTTCTCTCCAATAACCTCTGTACTGATATCTTATAATTCTGAATTCTTATTTCTGAATTCTGAATTGTTCAGTCCCGTATCTCATCATTATGCATTATGCATTATGCATTGATTAAAAGGGTGCTTCCCCGCCGTTCATCTGTTCCCTCGCCAGGTTCGCGAAGGTAGTGAACTCGCTCAGCCAGGCAAGCTTGACCGTTCCCAGGGGACCGCTTCTCTGTTTGGACACGATCACCTCGCCGATGTTCTTGTCCTCGGTCTCTTTATTGTAGTATTCCTCCCGGTGGAGGAACATAACCACGTCTGCGTCCTGTTCAATAGAACCGGAATCGCGCAGGTCGCTCAGCAGCGGCCGCTTATCGATACGGTCCTTGTTGGCACGGCTCAGCTGGGCACAGGCGATGATCGGGATCTTCATTTCCAGGGCAATGGCCTTCAGCCGGCGGCTGATTTCACTGACTTCCAGCTGGCGGCTTTCGGACTTGCCGTCTGACTTCATCAGTCCCAGGTAGTCCACCACGATCAGGTCCAGGCCCTTGTCCATCATCAGCCGGCGGCATCTGGACCGCAGCTGCGTGGGCGACAGGGCCGCCGTGTCGTCAATATACATAGGTGCCGCGGAAAGCGGTCCCAGGGACTTGGCCAGCTTGACCCAGTCGTCGTCATGCAGCGTTCCTTTACGGACCCGCTGCATGTCCACCCGGGCGTCAGAGCACAGCATACGCATGGCAATCTGTTCCCGGGGCATTTCCAGCGTGAATACCGCCGTCACCTTGCCCTTGTTCACCGCGGCATATTCCGCGATATTCATGGCAAAGGATGTTTTACCCATGGCCGGGCGCGCGCCGATGATAATCAGTTCGCCCCCGTGCAGGCCGGTCAGCATGTTGTCCAGGTCCGTGAATCCCGTGGGGACACCGGCGATCTGGCCCTTCTGCCTGGCCAGTTCCTCAATGATCTCATAGGTGTTGACCAGCACTTCGCTCAGGGGTTTCAGTTCTTCCCCTTCCTGGCGGTTCATGACGATATCAAAGATCGCCTTTTCCGCGCCGGTCAGTACGTCCTGTAATTCCTTGTCCTGGGTGTAGCATTCCCGGGTAATGTTTTTGCACGCGGCAATCAGCTTCCGCAGGGTGCTCTTTTCCCGGACAATATCAATATAGGACCGGACGTTGGCCGCGGTGGGAACGTCCGCGTTGATCTTCATCAGGTACCGGATTCCGCCGACGCCTTCCAGTGAACCCTTGCGGGACAGTTCAGCCTGCAATGTCACCAGGTCAATAGGCATCTGCTGGCGGTTCATTTCCGCCATCACACGGAAGATTTCCGCATGTTCCGGATGATAGAAGTCTTCGGGCACCAGCTGTTCAGCCGCGCGGAGCACAGCAGAGCTGTCCTGCAGCATTGCGCCCAGGACACTGATCTCCGCCTCAACGCTGTTGGGCGGCACCATGCTCCCCGTTTCTTCCCTGATGTCCATTCCTGTATTTCCTTCTTACCTGTCCGGATTTTATACCCCGCTTCAGAATGACAAATCCGGTTCTGTGATGCGAATAGCTGATAATTCTGAATTCTGAATTACTTTTTCATGGGCTGGACGTCCAGCTTCATGGATGTGGTCACGCCGGAATAGAGCCACACGGAGATTTCCCGGATACCGGTTTCCCGGATGGGATCGCCGATATCGATCTTCCGCTTGTCAACCTTGACGCCGTGCTGCTTCTCCAGTGCGTCGGCCACTTCGGCGCTGGTCACGGAGCCGTACAGACGGCCCTTGTCGCCGCACTTGACTTCAAGCGCAATCACCTTATCCTTCAGGGACGCGGCCTTGTTTTTCGCTTCAGCCAGCATTTCCGCCTCACGGGCGTCCTGCGCCGCACGCTTGCGCTGGATTTCCTTCATTGCTCCGGGAGTGGCTTCCACCGCCAGCTTCTGGGGAAACAGGAAATTCCGGGCGTAACCGTCACTCACCGTAACGATATCGTCCCTTTTACCAATATTCTTGACATCCTTCAACAATACAACCTTCATGTTGAATCTACCTCCTGCACATTATGAATATTTTATCCCATTTCCCTTCAAAAAGCAAGAAAAACGCCCGCTTTCAGATGAAAGCGGGCAGGTAAATACAAGCTCAGGGAGGATCTTATTCCTTAACGATCTCCTTGATTTCCAGGCCGATCTTCTTCAGGGGCTCAGTCAGCTTCTTGACGATGCCCTTCAGTCCCTTTTCGTCCATATTGTCAAAGTCCACGGCAGCCTTCAGCTCTTCGATCTCCTTGTTCAGGCCATCGATGGTGGTCTTCGCTTCGTCGGCAGCGGTCTTCAGGGCGGCTTCTGCTTCTTCCTTGGCCTTGGTGGCGGCGGCGGTCAGCTCATCAACCTTCGCGGTCAGGGCGTCTTTTTCGCCGGTGAGCGCTTCGATCTGGGCCTTCACGTCATCCGCGGCGACGGTAACGGTCGTCTCGGCGGCGGCGGTCAGCTCGGTCACCTTCGCGGCCAGGGTATCCTTTTCCTCCGTCAGGGTCTTCAGAGCGGCAGCAGCCTCGTCCTTGGCGGTCTGCAGAGCGGCAGCAGCTTCATCCTTCGCGCTCTGGAGAGCTGTGGCAGCTTCTTCAGCAGCCTTGGCAGCTTCGTCCTTCACGGTCTGCAGTGCGCTTTCCGCATCGGTCTTGGCCTTTTCGGCGTCAGCAGTCAGGCTTTCAACCTGGGCAGCAAGGGCATCCTTCTCATCCGTCACAGCCTTCAGTTGGGCAGCGGCTTCTTCAGCAGCCTTGGCAGCATCAGCGGTCAGGGTTTCAACCTGAGCGGCGAGAGCGTCTTTCTCATCCGTCACGGTCTTCAGGGAAGCAGCAGCGTCTTCCGCGGCCTTGGTGGCGTCATTGGTCAGGCTCTCAACCTGAGCGGTCAGGTCATTCTTAGCCTTGGTCAGATCGCCGTTTCCCGTAAAGTACAGGACAGCAAAGACGATGGCCACGATGGCGAGCAGGGCAATAGCAGCAATACCGGTCTTCTTCATGAAAATATTCCTCCTGTTCAGTTGATAAAACGTGATCCGGCCTCGCCGGTCGGGATTTGTGATTATTCTATCACAATCCCACCTTTTTGAACAGGAATTTTTATCCAAATTTACACTTTTATTCGGTTTTTGCAGGGGCAAGCCTGTAGATGCTCGCCTCGCTGTTTTCAAAGACCTTTTCGCCCAATGCTTCCAGGCCTTCCTCGTCTACGTTGTAGCTGCTCAGCTCATAGCTGGAGACGAGCACATATTCCGCGCCGTATTTTTCCGGAACATCCCGGTTTGCCTGCGGATCCTCATAGAAATCTTCCAGGTCCCGGTTCCGTTCCCACGTATCGAAGCCGTGATAGTACAGCCACAGATCCGGTCCGCACACGATTGTCCGTCCGGCGATGGAAAGTACCGGATTCAGGTGCTGTGTTCCGGTAATGAACACAGCGTCCTGCGGAGTATTGTCCCGGACGTATTCGCCGGCTTCCACGGAATCGGCGCTGAAAGCCATATAGTCGGAAACGCATTCGCGCCAGATCGTCAGCCCGGCGCTGAAGAAGGTAACAAACGCCGCGAGTACCGCCAGGAACCGCCTTCCGCCGAAGCCCTCCAGGCGTTTCCAGAGGCCGGATACCCAATCCGCGATGATCATGCAGCACAGCAGCCACGCCAGGTAAAACAGCTTGTTGTTGTCATATTCATTGGGCTGGAAGCGGATGAATTCCGCTGCCAGGATAATGGGCAGCGCCATCCAGAAAATCCGGCGGTTCCTCGGTTTCTTTTCAAACAGCGCTGCAAGCAGTGCCAGCACCGGCAGGCCGATATTCTTGATATAGAACCAGAGATACAGATCCCGCATGCCGTTTCCGCCCGGATTGTTCACCCAGTTGAACTGCAGCTTCAGGAAGGAATGGGAATCCTCCTGGAAGGCCTGGCCAAAGGTAAAGCAGAACAGCTGCGGCGCCGCCAGTGCCAGGACGATCAGGCCGTAAACCACGTAACGGAGCAGGATTCTCCACCTGGGTCTGCGCTCCATGAGCGCCTTCGGATCCCCGTGGATCAGGTCATAGCACATGGCACCCAGGGACGCCAGTCCCAGGGCCAGGAAGCTGTGGGTATGGATCAGGGGCAGCGCTCCTGCCCAGATGCCCAGCAGGATCAGCCCCCGGTTCCGGTTCTCCCGGTCCAGCAGTTTCGCCCGGAATTCCGTATTCAGCAGATAGAAGCAGGGCACAACCATGCACCAGCCGCCCAGCGTCGTCCGCTGGGGAACCAGCATATCGCAGATCACATTGCTCCATCTCAGGTTGTTGGGATCCGGCTGGTTGGTGGGCGTTTTGTAATAACCCGTCAGGATCAGCTTAACCCGTTCCGCAGCGGTGGAGAACCAGTCGGATATCGTCTGTCCCATCCTTGTCAGGAAGGGAGCGTCCTCATCCAGCACCGTCCAGGTGCCGCTGCCTGCCTGGTCAAAGTCATACAGGAAGCCCAGTCCGCCGTTCAGGAAGAACAGTGCCGCTGCCAGCAGTGCGGTCTTCTTGCCGCCGGTCATATCCCGTGCCAGCACCAGCACGCCCATATAGCACAGGGCCATCATCAGCGATCCGGGAATGATCACCGCAGCCTGCAGGCTGCATCCCAGCAGATAGAAGGTGGAGCTCAGGCTGTCTGTCAGGAAGGGATAGCTCAGCCGCGCTCCGGGGAAGAACGGATAATCCGCCGGGAACTTCTTCCCGACCAGTCCGGTGACAAAACTCAGGTGCATCGGCAGATCCCCGTAGGTGCTCTGCCCCACATTCCAGTTTCCGTCCGCGTCCACACGCATCACATGGCTGTACTGCAGCCAGATGCCCAGGATGGTCAGCGGAACACCGATAATCAGCAGTTGCCGGAGCAGCTCGCTTTCCTTTTCATCCCATTCCGCCGGTGTGCGCTTGTCCCGCAGGAACCAGCACAAAACGGTCAGGAGAAACAGGACGCCCGCGGCAAAAGCATGCGCTTCCACCTCAAACCGGAACAGGAAAGCGCCCAGGGCGGGCAGCCACATTTCCTCCAGCAGGCCCAGGCTCATTCCCAGCCACAGCCGGTTCAGCGGGCGGTGCCGGGGCAGCAGGAAGCGGACCGTCATCACACCGAAAAACAGGTACATCAGGCAGTATGCCAGTGATGCGATCATCATGCTTCTTCTCCCCCTTTCCCGTATTCTTTTTCCACCTGCTGTGCAATCTCCATCAGGCGGCGCAGCCGATGGTTCACGCCGCTCTTGCCCACCGGCGGATCCATCATTTCTCCCAGTTCCTGCAGGCTCATATCCGGGTTTTCCACCCGGAGTCTCGCCACTTCCCGCAGGGCCGGAGGCAGGGTAAACAGGCCGCGGGCAAGTGAGATCCGGCGGATGGCTTCCGCCTGTTTCTGGCCCGCGTCCAGCATTTTTTCACTGTTATGTTCATCGCAGTTGGCAGCCCGCGTCGCTGCGGCCCGCAGCTGCTTGTTGATCCGGATATTTTCCATTTCCAGCACGCTGCTGCCGGCGCCCATGACAGCCAGCATATCGGAGATCTGCTGGGCGTCCTTCAGGTAAATGATCCGCTGGCCTTTCCGCAGGTAGCTGTGATAAGGCAGCTCGCATTTCTCCAGCAGCTTCTCCAGCGTATCCGCCAGCCGGTCATCCGCCTTCCACTCAAAATGATACCCTTTTTCCGGATTGGTCATCGTTCCGGCGCCGAGATATGCTCCGCGCAGGAAAGCCCGGCGGCAGCACTGGCGCGTCATGGGATGGCGCGGAACGGTATGTTTCAGGTGGAGCTGGCCGTTCTCGTCTTCCTCTGCCATATGCAGGGCGTTCAACAAGGCCCGCGTATCATCCGTTCCCAGGGTCAGCACACAGCTCCGGCGGCCGCCCAGCTGGCTCGTCTGGACAAAATGAAGCTTGGGTGCGGCCCCCAGGCGCATTTTCAGAAGCTGAAAAAGCCGTCGTGCCGTACCTGCGTTATCCAGCCGGTAACTGACGGAGATCCAGCCGCCGCCCCGGAAGGACAGGTGGCCGGAGGTCTGGGTCAGGGCGGAAATCTCGCTGAGCATGCAGCAGGACTTCCCCAGGGGGAGCCGGATCAGCTCCTCCTTTACCCCGGCGGAAAAGCTCCGCGTGTCCGAAGTGCGCATTATTCCTCCTCAACCGGCGTTGTCCAGCGTGCCTGCTCCAGCAACAGGTCCCTGTGGTTGATTTCCGTCGGCAGTCCCTGCTCCCGCAGATACTGTCCCAGGGCTTCGGCTATGGCGACAGAGCGGTGGGCTCCGCCGGTGCAGCCGATGGCGATCACCAGCCGGCGCTTACCTTCTTCCCGGTAATGGGGAATCAGGAAATCCAGCAGTTCCGTATACCGGCGCATAAACTCCTGCGTGGTGGGATGATCCATCACGAAGCTGCGCACATCTTCATCCAGGCCGCAATGCCTGCACAGGTTTTCAATATAGAAAGGATTCGGCAGGAAGCGGACGTCCGCCACCAGGTCAGCCTGCCGCGGCAGGCCTCTTTTGAAACCGAAGCTGAGGATTTCCGCCCGGATCGGCGGTTCCGTATCGGACAGATCGCCCAGGGCCTTGTCCAGCGCCTTCTTCATGGCCAGGGAAGTCATATTCGTGGTATCAATCACGTAGCCGGCGGTTTCCCGCAGCGGCTGCAGGCGGGTGCGTTCCTCCACGATGGCCTCGATCAGGGTCAGGCCTTCCTGGCACAGGGGGTGTTCCCGTCTCGTCTCCTTGTAGCGGTCCAGCAGCGTCTCGTCGCTGGCCTCCATAAAGATCAGCTCAATCTGATGACCCATCTGGCGCAGTTCCCGGATCATTTTCGCCACGGCGTTGGCGTCAAAAAACTCACCGCTGCGCACGTCCACAGCGATCGTCACCGTCTGGTGCTTCACCGGGGTTGTGTCAAAGGCTTCGATCAGTTTCGGAAGCATCATCGGCGGCATGTTGTCCATGCAGAAGCTTCCCTTATCCTCCAGATAGCGGACGCAGGCCGTCTTGCCCGCTCCGCTCTGGCCTGTGACGATGATATATCTCATAAATCTGTACCGATTATCCTGATCTCCGGCTCCAGCCGGACACCAGCCCTTTCTTCCACTATATCCTGCACCTTTTGCATCAGATTCAGGAAATCCTTGCTGCTTTTACCGGTATTCACCAGGAAGCCGGCATGTTTCTCGCTCACCCGTGCCCCGCCGATGCTGTATCCCTTCAGGCCGCACTGATCAATCAGTGCGGAAGCGTAATATCCTTCAGGGCGTTTGAATGTGCTGCCGGCGCTGGGCAGGTCCAGCGGTTGTTTTTCAGCGCGTTTCGCGTTCAGCTCAGACATCCTCGCGCGGATCACAGCCGGATCACCGGGTTCCAGTTCAAAAACGGCTTCCGTAACGATAAAGCCTTTTTCCATTACAACAGAATGACGATAGCCGAAGTCCATTTCTTCCCGGCTCAGGCAGATCTTCCTGCCGTCCGGATAAATACCGTGTACTTCCTTTACTACCTGCACAATCTCTCCGCAATATGCGCCGGCGTTCATAGTCACGCCGCCGCCCACGGTACCGGGAATCCCGGAAGCAAATTCCAGTCCCCGCAGTCCGGCTTCCGCTGCTTCCATCGCCACAGTGCCCAGCATTGCACCGGCCTGTGCGCGGATGATGTTGCCCTCCCGGGTAATCTGGCGCATGTTCTTTCCAATACAGATCACCAGGCCGCGGATACCGCCGTCCCGCACCAGCAGATTGCTCCCGTGTCCGATCACTGTCACCGGGACGTTGTTTGCGCAGGCCTCGGCAAACAAAGCGGCAATCTCTTCCTCGTCATGGGGGAAAACCATATAATCTGCCGGCCCGCCGAGCTTCAGCGTCGTGTGCGCACTCATCGGCTCATTCACCAGTGCGTTGAACTTCTCGAACATGTATCCCGCTCCTTCATTGCCCTTTCAGCAACAGTAATCTCTGTAAATATGCTTTCTGATCAAAGAATCAGGAAATAAATTTAACGTATTATTATACCGTTTTTATCCCTTTCTCTGCAACTTATTGACAAAATTGTTTTTTTGCTGTAATTTGTATACAAAGTGCAGAAAAAATTCTGTACTTATTGATGAGGAGGAAAGAGCATGTCCCTGTCATTCCAGCCTATGATGGAAAGCCGGCCCATTCGGGAAATCGCTTACGAAGTGCTGAAAAAGGCCATTATTACCGGTGAAATTCCTGCCGGTGAACGGATCGTCGAAACAGATTACGCCGATCGTCTTCACATTTCCCGCACGCCGCTGAGAGAAGCCCTGCGGAAGCTGGAACGGGACGGTCTCGTAGAATACGTCATGCGCCGGGGCGTTATCGTGCACGCCTTTACCGCTGATGACGTGGAGCAGATCTACACCATCCGCAACAGTCTGGAAATGCTGACGCTGCCGGACATCATTGCCAACGCGACGGCGGAAGACATCGCCGAGCTGCGGGAAATGCTTGCCAGGATGGATGAGCTGGATGCGAAGAACGATGTGGAGAACCTCTCCCCCATCGCCCGTGACTTCCATACCCGGCTGACCTCCATTTCCGGAAAGAACCGCATCCTGCGGGTCATTGAAGGCCAGGATGAATACATCCGCCGCTTTTCCGCCATGGCCATCCGTCAGGAGGACCGCCGGTCCGACGCCAATGCGGAGCATCACAAGCTGGTGGACCTGGTGGAACAGAAGGATCTGCCCGCTTTCGAAACCCTGATGAAGCATCACATTGAGCGCAGTAAGGAATGCTGCCTCACCGCCCTGGCTGCCAGGAAGCAGAACCGGGAACTGTAATAATTCAGAATTAAGAATTCAGAGTTCAGAATTGTATTTGGTTTTTCCATCACATAGGAAAACACACATCATTATGAATTATGAATTATGAATTGTGAATTTGAAAAAACTGAATTCCATGAGAATTCAGTTTTTCAATTGACATCGTTAATCCCTTATGTTATGATATGCGGGCTGATTTATCGAGGAGGTTTTGTTCTTATGGCTACTGTTATTTCTATCGTGCTGATCATCGCAGCGCTTTTTATGATCGTTTCCGTTCTTATGCAGTCTTCTGAAGAAGGCGGCATCAGCGCCATCACCGGCCAGTCCAACAGCTATCTCAGCAAGTCCAAGGCCAAGACCTTCGAGGCCAAGCTTGCCCTGTGCACCAAGATCGCTGCCGCGGTTTTCGTTGTGCTGAGCCTGCTCATGCTGGTCATCAAGTAATTCAATCGATATTTAAACGGCTGCTTCCGTGGAAGCAGCCGTTTTCTTTTACTCTTCAATTCCGTTAATCTTGAACCGGAGCCTTCTGGGCTCGATTCCCAGCTTTTCTCCCAGTTCAAACATTTCCTGCATCAGCTTTGCCTTGGCTACCCGCTCGGTCACCTCGCCGGAGGAAACGCTCACCTGCAGGTTCGGATAGTCCGGATGAAGGCAGATCAGCATGTACATTGCCGGATCCTGGGTACGGTCCACGTGCCAGCGGATCCGGATCAGGTCTTTTTCTTCCGTCATTTGCTGATTCCCTCCGTCATCAGGATCTTCCGGGCCACGGATACACACTCCGGAATTCCCGCGCCGCTGGCCATATCCGGCCTGCCGCCGCCCCGGGCGACCCGCTTGATCAGGTCATTCATATCAATCTTCACGTCCGCAGACCGGGCAAAGGTCAGCCGTTCTCCGGCGCACAGGAGCAGGGCCCTGCCCTTGGCGGAAATATACTCAGATACCGCCGCTGTCACGGCCCTTCCGTCAGTCTCCGGCATGGTCAGCACGCACAGCGTCACGCCCGGCAGGTCTTCCGTATTTCCGGCTTCCGTCATGGATGCCAGGATCTCCCTGGTCTCCAGCCGGTTGGCCCGTTTTTCCGCTTCTGACAGCCTGTATTTCAGGTCGCTGGCCGCTGAGGACAGCTTGTCCACCGGGCAGCTCAGTGCCGCACCGGCCTTGTCGGCATAGCGCATATAGGTCTGAAACAGGCTCACCGCGCGGCCGCCGCACACGAAAGCCACCCGGACTTTTCCTTTGGCCGGAATAGCGGAAAGAATCTTGATCAGTCCGATTCTTCCGGTAGAGGAAGGATGAGTACCGCCGCAGGCGACCATTTCAAAATCCCCCATGGCCACAATCCGTACATGCTCCGTTACTGTGGGCGCTTTGCGCAGCGGCAGGCGCTTCAGTTCATCCTCATCCGGGAACCAGCAGCGGATCGGCGCGTCCATCCGGATGCGTTCGTTCACCGTGTTTTCCAGCATGAGGATTTCTTCCTCTGTCAGATGGGTCCGGCCTTCCGGCAGGGAAACGTCAATGGTGGATTCCGTCTGGCCCAGGTGCAGGCCAATCGTCGTCCCCTCAAGCTTTTCCCAGATGGCGCCGGCCAGCATATGCTCGCCGCCATGCTGTTCCATATGATCCGTACGCCGTGCGCCGTCTATTTTTCCGCGCACCGCAGTACCCACGGGGATTTCCTTGTCCACTGTGTGAACGACTTCCCCGTCGGCGTCCACTTCCACGTCCGTGACTTTCGCGGTCACCTTGCCGAAGGTCAGCGTACCGGTATCATAGGGCTGCCCGCCTGAAGTCGGATAGAAAGCGCTCCGGTCCAGGGTAATTACCCATTCTCCCGGCCGCGTCCCATTCTTTATCGACGTGACTTTCCCCTCAAATTCCCACAGGTATGCGTCGTCGTAATACAGTCTTTCCGTCATTATCAATCGCTAGCAGGCAGTCTGGAGGATATACATCCCACTTCCTACCTCCTACCTCCTACCTCATTCAAACCATTTCTTCCGGATGATATGCCGCGTCAAACTCTTCTTCCGTCAGGAAACCGAGTTTAACGCACGCTTCACGCAGGCTCAGCCCTTCCCGGTGCGCTGTCTGCGCGGTCTTCGCCGCGTTCTCATAGCCGATCTTCGGAGACAGGGCTGTCACCAGCATCAGGGACCGCTCCACATTCTCCTGCATCTTTTCCCGGTTGGCCTGGATACCGCTGACGCAGCGTTCCCGGAAGGAATCCATACTCTCCGCCAGCAGCCGTGCGCTCTGCAGGAAGTTGTAGGCGCATACCGGCATGAATACGTTCAGTTCAAAGTTGCCCTGGCTGGCCGCAATGCCGACTGTCACGTCATTGCCCATCACCTGTGCTGCCACCATGGTCACCTGCTCACACTGGGTAGGATTCACCTTGCCCGGCATGATGGAAGATCCCGGCTCATTCTCCGGAATCATAATCTCGCCCAGTCCCAGCCGCGGGCCGCTGGCCAGCCACCGGACATCATTGGCAATCTTCATCAGGTCCGCCGCCAGCGCCTTCAGCGCGCCGTGGGCAAACACCATTTCATCCTTGGATGTCAGGGCGTGGAACTTGTTCTCCGCTGTCACAAAGGGCAGTCCGGTTTCTTCCGCGATCTTCGTGGCGGAAAGGCTGTCAAAGCCCGCCGGGGCATTCAGTCCTGTTCCTACAGCTGTGCCGCCCAGGGCCAGTGAAAGCAGCGGTTTCTCCGCCAGCTTCAGCAGTTCCTCATCCTTTTCCAGGCTGGAACGCCAGCCGGAAATCTCCTGGGAGAACAGGATCGGCGTCGCGTCCTGCAGATGGGTGCGGCCGCACTTGAGCACGTTCGCGTTTTCCTTCTCCAGCCGGATCAGCTCATCCTTCAGCCGGGTCAGGGCCGCGCCTGTCCGTTCCATGGCTTCCGCCGCGGCAATATGCATCGCCGTGGGGAAAGTATCGTTGGAGGACTGGCTCATATTCACGTCATCGTTGGGGTGCAGCAGCTTCTGCCCTGCGATCTCGTTTCCCCTGTTCGCGATGACTTCATTCATGTTCATGTTGCTCTGGGTACCGGAGCCTGTCTGCCAGACCACCAGCGGGAAATGCCCGTCCAGTTTGCCGGCCAGGATCTCCTCAGCCGCCTGCCGGATCGCATCGCACTTTTCCGCCGTCATTTTTGCCGGCTTCAGTTCCCGGTTTGCCAGTGCCGCTGCCTTTTTCAGCACGGCAAAAGCCCGGATAATTTCCTCCGGCATGTTTTCCCGTCCGGCGCCGATCGGAAAATTGTTCCGGCTCCGCTCAGTCTGTGCTCCCCAGTACCGGTCCGCAGGAACGCGGACCTCACCCATGGAATCGTGTTCTGTTCTGTACGTCATGCTGTTCCTGTCCTTATCGTTTAATCCAGGTCTGTGATTTCATCGTTCGCCGTGTACTCCGAATGGCCGGATGAGATCCATCCCCATACGCCGTCCACCCAGATGTAATACCAGGTCTTCTCTGTGGAACCGATTTCCTCAGCGTAGCAGGGATAGCTTTCGCCTCCGTAGATCCGGGCCACCATGCTGGATTCCGGATCCGACCTTCTCCGCACGATCATGGCGTCGTCAGAATTGCCGTTAACGGTGATCATGCCGGTTTTTGCGGTGTTCCTCGGAGAAAGCGCCGGGAAACCCAGCTCTTCATTGCCGGTATAAACCTTGCCGTCGATCTTCAGTGCCGCCCAGTCACGATCGATAAAGCCGCGGGTCAGCCTGTCGTTCAGTTTTGTTTCCACATACCACCAGTTGCCGGTATAGGTATACTTGCCGAGTATGGTAATTTCCGTCCCCTTCTGCAGCGTCCCGAAAGGCGTGCTGTTGGAACGCGGGTTGTCCGTGATATCAATGCTTTGAGCCAGTTTCACAGGAATGCTGACAAGAGTCAGTTTGGAAATATTCGCCTTCAGGGGCTTGCAGTACTTCGGCGGAATATAGCCCACGCGGGCTCTCCCGTCCTTCAATTCGCAGCGGACCATCAGCCAGCTGTCCACATAGCCGCCCACGCTGATTTCGATCTCCACGTTGCAGGCCGCTTTTCCGTCAGCCAGCCGGATGGAATCCTCCGAAGGGGCAGTATAGATGGGGCAGGAACCCTTGCCGATTCCGTTTTCCCGCACAAAGAATTTAAAATCCGGTACATTCAGCAGCGCTGCCACGGTTTCGGATTCCGCTGCCGGGCAGGAGGAACCCCCTTCTTCCGCCAGCACATTCCCGCAGGAAAACACCAGCATCAGCACCAGCACGATCGCGATCAGCCTGAAACACATTCCGTTATGCTTCATCTCTTTATTCCTCCTTGTATTTTCCCCGTCATATTACCATATTGCCCGGATACCTTGCAATCCGAATTAAAAGTAAATACAACGTTTGCGAAGCAAACATTTCACATTGGCCGACGGCCGGTATTTCATATGGCGAAGCCATATTTCACAAATTCACAAAGTGTATTTATTTCATTTGCCTGCAGACTTTATCAGATTTCGGTAAAAATCCACCGCTCCCGGCAAACAATTATACTCAATATTTTCATTGACTCCGTGCATCCCCTTCATCTGTTCCGGTCCGTAGATTACCGGAGCAAACCGCACCACGTTGTCACAGATCTTCTGATAGAACCGGGAATCCGTGGCGCCGGTCATCACATAGGGGCTTCCGGCACAGCCCGGGAAAGTTTCCGCAATCACGCGCTGTACTGTCCGGAAGGCTTCTCCCTGGATATCCACCGGCTCTGTGTAATCATTGGCTGCCAGCACTTCCATATCCAGCCCGTGCTTTTCCGCCAGCTTCCGGACAATCCCCAGGCTTTCTTCCATGCCCTGGTGCGGAATAAACCGCATATTGGCGGAAACGCTCGCCTCCTGGGGCAGCACATTGCAGGCGTCGGATCCGCTCATCTGGGTAAAGGCCATGGTGGTCCGGATCATGGCGCCTGCCTGCGCGCTGATCATGGGCAGCACCTTCAGCAGGATCGGCCGGAACAGCCACAGGTTTGAAAGCACCAGCTTCAGCGGAAAGCCTGCATAAGGTGCCAGCGTTTCAAACATCGCTGCCACTTCCTTCGGCATCTTCCGCCGGAAAACGGGATGTGTCTCAATCTCGTTCACAAAGGCAGCCAGCCTTGCCACCGGGGAATGAGCAGGCGGAGCACTGGCATGGCCCCCGCCGGATCTGGCGGTGAATCGCACGTCCGCCTTGCCTTTTTCAAACACGCCCACCATGGCAAAGTTGCCGTGAATACCGCCGATGGGTTCGGTTATGATGCCGCCGCCCTCATCGCAGACCAGATACGGTTTCACCCCGCGTCTTTCCAGCTCGGCCACCAGCTTCGGGCATCCGTCTCCGCCCCATTCCTCCGTGCAGGAGGAGGACAGGTACACGTCCTGTGCCGGAACACATCCTTCTGCCAGCAGCTCTTCCACCGCCTGGAAGAAGGCCATTACCGAACACTTTGTGTCAGAGGCTCCCCGGCCCCAGACTTTGCCGTCTGCGATATCCCCGGAGAAAGGTTCATGTTCCCAGAAGCCTTCCGCGGGTACCACGTCCTGATGGCTCATCAGCACCAGCGGGCGGTCGCTTTTCTGCCCCTTCCAGTAAAACAGCAGGTTGCCGTCAATCTCCGTCTTTTCAAGTTCCCGGTGCACCAGGGGGAACAGTTCCTCCAGCACCTTATGGAAGCCCAGGAACTTCTCCCGCTGATCTTCTCCGGGCACGGACACCGTTTCATACCGGACCATGTCAGCCAGCTTCCGGGCATAGCTTTCCGCCCGTTCCGGATCCGGATCCGGCCGGTAGGTGGACTGCTTTCCCGGAATCAACAGGGTGCGGATCACCGCGGCCAGCAGCAGAACCAGCAGCAGGCCGATCAGTCCCAGCACAATCCACAGTACGATCATGCACCTGCTCCCTTCGTCTCCCGGCGGTATTTCATCCAGGCCAGGGCAATCGCCAGCGCGCCGGCGGGAATGATCATGAAACTGGTGGAAGACGTCAGGCTCGGCACCAGCGTGAACAGGATAATCATCACCGTCAGGGGAATCAGCGCCAGCAGCGGATCCTTCCGGTAATACTTATAGGCCATGGCGCCGAAGAGCGCCGGCACCACATTGGCAAAAGCCGGAGCCAGCACCGGGCTCTGCAGCACGGGCTGCAGCGGAATCAGCAGCACCACACCCAGTGCCAGCACCATAATCGTCACCAGGGCGGAAGTGGCGATGGACAGAGTCGCGATCACCTCGTTCTCCGCTGTGCCGGATTTGGCGTCCACCAGTTCCTTCGCGTTCATGGCGCAGGGAATCTTCATGTTAATCAGGTTGCCGGTAATGAAAGCCAGATAGCTTCCGCCGGCGCCCAGCATGGGCGTGTAGACCAGGAATTCCACCACGCTGGAAACCGTCCAGACCAGGCCTACGGAAAGGAAGCCCCGGGCTACCGCGCCCAGGTCCGGACCCGCGCCCAGCAGCGTGCCGATCATGAACGGTGCGCCGACCAGCAGCACCAGCGTAATCATGGAAACAATCCGACCCAGCCGGTGGGTGGATTTCAGGTAAGTTTCATAGTTCTTCTGCTTGTCCATTTCTCTCACTCCCCTCTCAGTGCCCGATCAGCACCGCCGCCAGCATACCGATCAGCATGCTGCCCGCGATGGAGAAGTTGTCCAGCCACGCCATGCCCTTCTTCTCGGAGAAGTAGGTAAACACGGCCATCGCCAGTGCCGCCGCGGCCACAACCGCCAGCGGCGTCCAGCTGCCGGAGAAGGAGAACAGCCCGCCGCCGGAAATCCATCCGCCGACATAGCTGCCGATATAGGCGCTCACCATGCCGATAAACATGGCCGCCATCGCCTTGTCACCGAAACCGCCGCCGGTGCGGGTTTCCTTTTTCCCGCCCTGCTGCAGCCGGTGCAGGTATTTCTTGTTGAAAAGAGTGGAAAGAATCATTCCCCACATGATGCAGATGCTCATCAGCAGGGCGATCGTCGGGAAGGCCTGGGCCGTCATCTGGCCGGATCCCAGGGAGACGCCCAGCTGTTCCGCCGCCGCATCCGCTACCTGCGTCTCATAGTGCAGGGCGCCGATCACGGACAGCCGCAGCCACGGCCACGGTACGCCCAGGCTCCCGCTCAGGGCCAGGACGCCCAGCAGGATGCCCACGCTGGGCAGAACGGAGAAGGTTGCGCTGGCCGTAACCGCCCGTTTCATCCGGGTCACGTCCATGCCCAGGGCTTTACCCGCACGCCAGGCGCGCACCATAAAAATCACACAGACCACGGCAATAAATGCCACGATTGAACCGCAGATCAGATACACTCCTCCGCCGTTCAGCTGCTCCAGAACGCTCATATGCATATTCCTCCTGTCCGGATAACCGATATCATCAGAATTATATTACATCAGGAACCCGGCTTCAAGAATATACTATTCTCCTTGCTGCTCATTACGGATCTATCTTTTCAACTTTATAGAACGTTATTCTATTTTCTCTTGACACCTGGGATCTCCCTCTGTTATGATTTTGTAGAACGATATTCTATATTGAAGGGGGACAATCCATGAAAGGAAGAATTTACTACTTTACAGGAACAGGAAACAGTATGCGGGCAGCGCGGGTGATCGCACAGCAGCTGAAGGATACGGAAATCATATCCATGAGAGTCAATCCGGAAGAAGTACCGGCAACAGACTGTGACGTCATTGGCTTTATATTTCCTGTGTATCACTGGTCCATGCCTGCGCCGGCAGCCGCTTTTGTGGAAAAACTGTCCGTCAATCCGAACGCCTATATATTTGCAGTCGCTATGCCCAGTTTTATTTGTGGAATAGCCTGTGAGAGACTTGCCGGAATTCTTTCTGCCAGGGGAATAGCCCTGGACTACGGCAATAAGGTACACAATGTGGCCAACTATGCCATTGTGTATCCACCCTTCCCTTCCGCAAAACTGATGGTACCGCAGGCTGAACGGAAACTTCGGAAAATTGCAGAGGATATTGTCCGGCGAAGAAAACGGGATTATCCCCGTGCAGGCGCATTTATCCGGCGGAAAAGGGAGCGTGTCATGACTCCGTATCTGGAATTGCAGAAGTATGCGGACAACCCATTTACAATCAGCGCTGACTGTATTTCATGCGGTCTGTGCAGCAGGGTCTGCCCTTGCGGGAATATTATCCTGGAAAACGGAAAACCTGCCTTTCAGCATCACTGCGCCAACTGTATGGCATGCGTTGTCAGTTGTCCGAAACGTGCAATCGGGTATAATATAACAGAAGGTGACCGGAAGCTCCTGAACGCGGCGGATTCGAAAGCGCTGCTTGTCAGATTCATGGGGCTCCCGGAAAAGCGTAAACTGTACCGGAATCCGTATATTTCGGCCAATGATCTTGCAAAGGACAGGGAATTATGGCAAAAAGAGGCGAAACAAGGGACGTAATCATCCAGGCCGCCGCTAAGGTTTTTTTCGAAAATGGTTTTGAAAAAACTTCCGTCAAAATGATTCTGGAGGAAGCCCATGTTGTCACGGGGAGCTTCTATCATTTCTTTGCGTCAAAAGAAGCGCTTTTTGAAGCAGTGGCGGAAAGTTTCATGGAAGCATATACCAGACGGGTCAGCGCTATTCTGGATGACGATACGCTGAATATGGATCAGATCATTGACTGTTTCCTGAACGAGCTTGGCCGGACCGCTGATACCTACACCCGCATGTTTCAGGGAAACAAACTCCATTGGACCGTACGTTCCGCCCTGCATGACAGAACCCTGGAAGCAATGATCCCCCCGCTGGCCCGTGCATTTACCAGGCTGAAGGAAAGCGGAGCAATCGGAAATACCCTGGATGTGGATGACATGACGCTCGCGAGGATTCTTATTAAAGGCTCCGAGGCCATTATCTGGAGTAAAACACAGCCGGATCCTGTATATCTCAAGTCTGAAAAAGTCCGTAACGCATTAACTGAATACTGGAAAAGAATCATCAGCTTCTGAAAAACTTCTTGAGTTTTACTGCCGTCCTCCTGCGCGGATACGTATAACCGTTCGGAAAAGAACATGCTCCCGAGGAGGATTGAACCATGAGTCTCACAGTGAGAGAAAACCCGACAGGAACCGAAACCAAACCCGACGCCATCCGGAACAAATCCAGCCGGATCAGGATCATCGCCATGACGGTGATGGACGTCCTGTTCAGCTGGCTGGCCTGCGGGGTAACCTATGCGGCCATCCGGCCGGGTCTCGCTTTCCACAGGGCGCTCGTCAGCCCTGTCGCCCTGCTCCTGATGATTCCTGAATCCGTTGCCTGGTTTTATCTCATCCGCACCATCCGGAACGGCTCCCGGTAAGGAGAAAAAACAGGCAGATATAAGAACGGAGAACCGGTTTATTCCGGTTCTCCGTTTCATTTATTCTGCTTATCTGACCTTCACAGGGAAATACAGTTCCTCACCGTTTTCCAGTGTACAGGTCAGGGCTATGGTATCCGGCAGTTCCTCAAATTGAAGGAACTTCCACCGGTATTGCCAGATCAGTTCCCCTTCATACTCATCAGAAGCATATCTTTCTCTCCCGTCCGGAAAGAAGCTGCTCCCGGTCAGCCGGTTGCCTTCTCCGTCCGCCAGGCGGCAGACGCCCTTGGGCACGCACTGGTCATTTTTCGGTTTCACCCGCAGTGTCAGTTCCAGTCCAAGGGGAGAAAACTGGGCTTTTTCAAATACCGCGGTGCAGTATTCGTTTTCATAGCTTTCCTGTGGCTGCAGATGAACCGTTCCTTCCACCAGCTCTGTCTTTGGGGCGTCAAAACTGATCTCCATGGGCTCCTCCGTCATACCGCCCATGCCATTCTCCTCCGGAGAGCCTGAAACCGCAATGGACCAGCCTTCAGGGCAGATACTCAGGTCTTCCTCAGGACAGAAATGCCCTTCCGGATAGAGGATTTGATCCCATTGATAACCCGGTATCGCATAGTAACCTTCTGCTGCTTTCTGTTCCAGTTCTTCGCGGAAAGATCCGTCGATATCAATTAGCGTCACGGGACGGATGGGGCGATATGTCCTCACCCTCATCTCCACATGGACGCTCTCTTTTCTGCCAGCATGAATAAGAGAAAGATCGACGATTTCTCCACATTTTGCAATCCCGTCAGGATACTCCTCATTCGGCAGCCATTGGTCCTCAAAGCCGCTGCTCACCACATCAAGCGATCCATCCTCGCTGCCGCTTCTGGCCGGAACACAGACTATGCCCGGCTCGCAAGGTTCTCCGTTGACGGTAAGCTTCTCTACCCAGCACCACATCGGTACTTCCGGATGCTTGTTTTCCAGGGTCATATCAAAAGCAAGCGTTTCCCCGTCATAGACTACGGACTCTACCTTCAGCCGGGCGTTTTCCGTTTCCGACTCCTGCTGTACCGTGTTCATAATATACGGAGCGGGTTTATCTTCCCATTCATTCAGGAAATCCAGCACATTCCATCCGCTGACAGCCGCGATTCCCGCGCTCATCAACAGGACAATCACCAGCATAATCAGCACTGTGCCCAGGGTAATCCTCTTCTTCACCGGCATACCATCCTCGTTCTTCGCACGGGAAAGCACTTTCCCCAACAGCCAGGGATCTTCCCGGATATCGGAAAGAGCATCGTCAATGCAGTTCTTCAGCTTTTCATTCTTCATCGATGCCGCCCCCTTTCAGCTCTGTTTTCAGTTTTTCCCGTGCCCGTTTCAGCCGGCCCGTCACTGCCGGCTGTGTAATATTCAGCACCTCCGCGATCTCCTGCATGTTCAGTCCCCGGTAGTAGTACAGTAGGATCACCTCCCGCAGCTTCCGCGGCAGGTTCATCACAGCCGCTGCCACTTCCCGGTGGTACGGATCAGCCTCTTCCCGGGCCGGAAGCTCCTCTGGCATGACCCGGCGGTCCATATGGCGGAACCAGCCTGTCCGGAGCATATCCTTGCAGGTATTGATCGCGATCCGGGTCAGGTAAGTCCTTTCATTGGCTTCCCCGCGGAAATCCTGCAGGAATCGGTAAGCCTTCAGGAAGGTTTCCTGTACGGCGTCCTCCGCCAGGCTTCTGTCGTGAAGGTAAAGATAGCAAAGCCGTTTCAGGGAAACTTCGTTTTCCCGGATCAGCCGTTCCAGCGTTTCTTCCGGACTGCTGCCGGGCATCCTGGCAGATTCCATTTCCGGCTTCACCTCCTTCACCTGTTTAGACGGATCATTGATCCGGAAATATAACATAATGAAAAACTTTTCTTTCCTCTCATGAAACGCCGGACCCCGGCTTCTGCTTCCCCCACAGGCGACAGATCTTTTCCCTGTGCAGGGACGCAAAAGAATGATATAATCCGACTATCTCATTCCGAATAATAATTCACCCCCGAAGGAGGTATATCCATGAACCAACTGATTCAGAACACGCTCAGCCGCTTCGTGGACTCCGGCGAGATTGCCGGCTGCTCCGCGCGGATCCTGCGGAATGACGAAGTCCTCTTTGAAGGAAGCTTCGGATACGCGGATATTGAAAGCAAAACAATGATGTCTGACAATACCATCTTTCCCATTGCCTCCATGTCCAAGGTCATCACCGTGGCCGGCATCATGCAGCTCTATGAACAGGGCCTGTTCAAGCTTTGGGATCCCGTAAGCAAATACCTGCCGGGATTCAAAAACCCGAAGATCGCGAAGGAAAAGCCGGACGGTTCCTATGAAATCGTGGATGCCAAAGGCGAAGTGACCCTGCGGCAGCTCTTCACCATGACCAGCGGCGTCCCCTATGGCTGGGGAGACACCGCCGCGGGCCGGATCCGCAGCAAAAAGGAAAACGAATGGCTGTCCAGCGGCCTTCCCTTCCCGGGTTCTGTGGAATATGCCAACCTCGTCGGCCAGCTTCCCCTCGCCTTTGAGCCGGGAGAAAGATGGATGTACGGCTTTTCCATTGATATCCTGGGCGTTGTCCTGGAAGTGCTGACCGGCAAATCCCTGGGTGAATACCTGAAGGAAAACATCTTTGATCCCCTGGGCATGACCGACACCGGCTTCTTTGTCCCGGCCGAAAAGCGCGACCGGATTGCCACCCTGTACCATATTACTGAGGGCATGAAGCCGGATGACCGGGATTATCCCGTCTCCAAGCCGGATTTTGAAAGCGGCGGAGGCGGCCTGTTCTCCACGGTAAAGGATTATTCCCGGTTTGCCCAGATGCTGCTCCACGGCGGCACGCTGGACGGCGTCCGGATTCTCGGCCGGAAGACAATTGACCTGATCTCCACAGATCACCTGACTCCGGAACAGCGGAAGGGCGACAGCTGGGAAACCCAGCGGGGCTACGGCTACGGCCTGGGTGTGCGCGTCATGACCAATCCCGAGCTGGCGGACATCAACGGTTCCGTCGGCGAATGGGGCTGGGACGGCGCCTTCGGCAACTGGTTCTGCGTGGATCCGAAGGAAAACCTCACCTGCGTCTACCTGACCACCAACCTTCCGGGTGAACACTATCGCTTCATCCCGAAGCTGATGGCCTCCATGTACGCTTCGCTGGACTGATTCTCCTCACAGATTACAGAAACAGAGGAACAACTTATATGGGAATCCTGATCTGCGGCCTCAACGGCTGCGGCAAAAGCACCCTGGGCAGGCTGCTGGCGGAGCGCCTGGGATACCGTTTCATTGACAACGAGGACTTATACTTTCCAAAGGATGATCCATCCTATCTCTATTCAGCACCCAGGAGCACGGAGGAAGTCATCCGGCACCTGGAGGATCTGATCGAAAAGGACCGCCGGTTTGTGTTTGCCGCGGTCAAAGGAGATTACGGAGACAAGCTGCCCGCCTTCCTGGATCATATCGTGCTGATTGAGGTACCCAGGGAAATCCTGAGCCTCCGGGTACGGGATCGTTCATACCGGAAGTTCGGGAACCGGGTGCTTCCCGGCGGCGATCTGTATGAAAAGGAACAGCGCTGGTACGCCCTGACCGACAGCCGCCCGGATGATTATGTGACGCAGTGGCTGGATACCGTTTCCTGCCCCGTTACCCGCATAGACGGCACCCTGCCCGTTGAGGAAAACCTCAGCAGACTCCTGTCCATTTTAACCTGAAACCAGTACAAAGCATTGGACGATGCGCCTTCGGACGCATCGTTTATTTATGTAATATTTGTAATATTTTTCTTTTGCGTGTAATTATTTTGTAATATTCTGTTTACATTTTGGAAATAATGTGATATCCTCTCATTGTAAAAAACTGCCAATTCTGAAGGAGGGAACGCAGAATGATGAAAAAACAGCTTATCAGCCTGTTTCTGATTTTTGTGCTTCTGCTTTCTGTCTGTACCGTTTCCTACGCTGTGAAACCCGCCACCCTTTCCCTCAACTCCACAGGTGACAATGTGAAGTCCCTGCAGAAATCCCTGATTTCCCTGGGATACCTGAAAGGAAAGGCGGACGGTGTATTCGGATCCAAAACAGAGGAAGCCGTCAAAAAGTTCCAGAAAGCAAACGACCTGACCGTGGACGGCCTCGCCGGCGCGGATACGCAGGGCGCACTCAAAGCAGTGCTGAAAAAGAAGAACAATGCTTCCACCTCAAAACAGGTCACTCCGAAAACCACTGAGAAGTTTCCGACTGTGCTGAAATCGATCCTGCCGGAGATTGCAGCCGGCGCACGGGATCCGGTGTTCGGCGGAGACTACTCCACCCTGTGCAACGGTTCTGTCGGCAACCGGGTAAAGACCGTCCAGACCATCCTGATCGCCATGGGTTACCTGGGCGGCTCCGCTGACGGCATTTACGGCACCAATACAGAAAACGCCGTCCGCAAATATCAGGAGGCTTCCGGCTTGAGTTCCACGGACGGCATTGCCGGGCCCCTGACGCTGGCCAATCTGTACCTGTACGCCACCAGTCCGGAATCCGGGCTCAGCCAATATAAGTGATCCACCTTCCTTCCATATTTTTCCCCTTTTCGCACGGGCAGCATACGTCCGTGCGATCTTTTTTTGATTAAGGTATTGACAGGCAGTGTATCATAGTGTACTATCTACATCGTACACTAAGTCACTGCAAAGGAGGATGGCTATGGACTTTGATCCCATGAGCCCCATCTGGCTGCAGGTTGTCAACCGGATCAAGGGTTCGGTCGTTACCGGTGCGATCGGCCCGGGGGAAAAACTGCCCGGCGGAAGAGACCTGGCCATGCAGTTTTCCATCAACCCGAATACAGCGGCAAGAGTTTATCAGGAGCTGGAGCGTGAAGGGCTCTGTGAAACCCGCCGCGGCATGGGAACCTATGTCACGGAAAACAGGGAAACCATCTCAACCCTCCGCACGCAGATGGCCTCGGAAGCGGCGGATCGCTTTCTCCGGGACCTGAGTGCGCTGGGAATGGATCGTGATGACGCGGTCCGGCTTCTGAATGAAAGGAAGGATACAGATCATGCTTGAGAGCAAGGAACTGACCAAGAAATACGGTGCCAAAACCGCCGTTGACTGTGTGTCTTTGTCCATGGAGCCCGGGCATATTTACGCAATGCTGGGGCCGAACGGCAGCGGCAAAACCACCTGGATGAAGATGGCGGCGGGCCTGGTAAAGCCCACTTCCGGCACAGTCCTTTTCAACGGAACACCCGTTGGAATCGAAAGCCGCAAAGACGTTGCCTATATGTCCACGGAACCTTATTTCTATGACTGGATGAACATTGAAGACGCCGGAAAATACTATCAGGATTTCTTTGAGGATTTCTCCATGGAGCGTTTCCTGCGTATGCTTCATGATATGGGCCTGAATGAAAAGGATAAAATCCGCACCCTCTCCAGCGGTATGGTGGCCAAGATGAAAATTGCCCTGACCCTGGCCAGGGATGCGAAGGTTTATATGCTGGACGAACCCTTCAACGGCATTGACCTGCTTGCCCGGGACGAAATCCGTCCTGCGATTCTCAGTGCAGCTGTCCCGGAAAAGCTGCTGCTCCTGTCCAGCCATCTGGTGGAGGAAATGGAAGCAATCGCGGACCGGGCGGTGTTCATCAGCAACGGCCATCTGGTTGAAGTCAGGGACCTGGAAGAAATGCGGGAAGTGGATGGCGTCTCCATGGCGGACCGCTACCGTGCGATCTTCGGTCACGGGGAGGTGCAGGCATAATGCTTCGGCTTTTGAAATATGAATTCAGGAAAACCCTCTTTCCGAAAATGGTTCTCCTCGCGCTGCTCGTCATTTTTGAAGGCATCTTCCTCTATGGATACTGGACCGGCAACGACTCAACCACCACCCTGGGTCTGTCCCTGTTCCTGTTCACCTTCCTCTGCGGCCTGCTGGCGATCGGCATCATCAGCCTGGTTACCCTGCACAAGGATATGAACACCCGCCAGGGCTACATGCTGTTCATGACGCCCAACAGCACCTACCGCATTCTCGGCGCCAAAGTGGCGGAAAACGGCCTTTCCATGCTGGGTATCGGTGCCGTTGGGCTGGCGCTCTGCCTCCTGGATTTCTCCCTCATCAAGCAGGAACTGAAGTTTATCACCACATTCCTGGAGAATTTCGGAATCGGTCTCACCCCTACGTTCCCTCACCTGGCCGCACTGCTCGCCTATATAATCTGCAGCATCCTGTGCAGTGTGACCACCGCCTACCTTGCGGATGTGATATCTTCTTCCCTGCTAAACGGGCAAAAAGGCAACATGGTCATCACCTTTGCCCTGTTCGCGCTGCTCAACTTCGGCATTCAGAAGATTATGGGCCTTGTGCCCTCTTCCCTGGGGATTGTTACGGTGTTCCTGCTTCAGTCTGCTATCGCGCTGGTCCTCGCCACTGTGATGTATATCATCACAGCCCGGCTGATGGACCGGTACCTGAGTGTTTAATCTCATTCTGCAGAACAGCAGAGGGTGCGCTTCATGCGCACCCTCTTTTTCATACTTTTATGCTTCCGGAATGTTCCAGAAGGCGGAAACCGTATTCCGTCCCTCCGTTTTCGTAAAACCCATGGATTCATACAGCCGGACAGCCGAAGCATTGTCCGTATTCACGTCCAGCTCCATACCGCCGGATTCGTTCATTTCAATGGCTTTTGCAAGCAGTTTCCTGCCCCATCCTTTGCCGCGGCATTCTTCCGCCACCAGTATGTCCCACACATAATTGGGGCTCTTTGGCCAGGTCACGTCTATGTATCCGACCACCCGCTGATCCTCCACGGCAACAAACACCCGGTAATAATCCGGTTCTTCAGCAATTCGCTCCCCGGTCCAGTACATATCCTTGTTATGAAGGGCAAAGTACTGCTCCTTCCTGGATTCGCTTAGCAGCTCAATTCCTTCGGTATCCACAGCCGGCGGATTTCCGGTTAGTCTCATGAACTGCTGTTCCGGATCAAGTTCCGCCCCTTTCCGTTTCAGCAGGTCTGTCAGCAGGTCATTGGCCGGGTTGAATACAAAATCCGCCTCAAATCCCGGAAAACATTCCTGCAGGTATTCTGCCATAACTTCGTATGCTTCTCCGGAGCGGGAAAAGCCGGCCAGCATTTCCATGTACCGGTCATCCTTCAGGACGCTGAAAACGAACAGCCCCTGCTGTACCCCGTCTTCCAGGATACCCAGCACCAGCTTTTCAGGATCATCCACCGCCCGGATGATTTTATTTTCATACGCTTCCGGCGTAGCAATTGTAGGATTGGCAAACCGCGGATCACTGTTGACTTCCTTAATAAAGTCGTTCCAGGATTCCAGGTTTTTGATTGTTTCTGTCTGCATCATAATTCTCTTCTTCTCTGATTATTTCTTAGCCGGCAGGATCCATGTCACCGTAGCATAACGCTGCTCCGGTACTTTTTCAAAACCAACGGATTCGAACAGGTTCACCTCCGCGGTATCTTCGTTCGCCAGCACTATCATTCCATTGGGCCGGTTCATCTCCAGTGCCTTCGCAAGGAGTTTCCGGCTCCATTCCGTTTCCCGGGCAGGATCCTTCACCTGCAGGTTATAAACCTCATTTTCACCCATCTTGCAGGTCACGTCCAGATAGCCTGCCACGGATCCGTTTTCAACGCCAATGAACACGCGGAACTTGTCCGCTTCGATTACTTTGTCCCCGGTCCAGAACACGTCCCGGGTATGCATAGTAAGGTACTGTTCATGATAGCGTTCGGAAAGCACTTCCACACCCTCGGTATCGATGGCGGGGCAGTTGCCGGAAAACACCATCCTGACCTGTACAGGATCAAACGCTGCGCCCTTCCGGATCAGCAAGTCCGTCAGCAGGCGGTTATCCGGGTTGAATACGAAATCTGCCTGATAACCGGCGTACTCCTCCTGCATATATTCAATCACTGCTTCATAAGCTTCCGCACTGCGGCAGACGTTCACCTTCATCTCAACATTCTGGTCATCCGGACTGACAATGAATACGAACAGTCCTGCCGGCTCGTCATCCTGAAACACTCCAATCACGGTCTGTCCCGGGCGGTTCACTGCCATCAGCAGGTTGCGTTCAAAGTAATAAGGTGTGCAGATACACGGGCTGGCCAACTCCGGATCGCTGTTTACTTCCCGGATAAAATCCATCCAGGGCTCCAGGTCTTTTATTATCTCTACACGCATGGAGATAACTCCGTTTCATCAGATTGTCAGAGCTGATTCTAACATATACCTTCTGCCTTGTCATGCAAAATCCACGTTACCTCTTGTCCTTTGGGGCACGGTATAGTAAACTGACGCGAACCCTTTTTTGAATGAATATCAAGGACGGAAAAGAGCGTAAGAACCGATGTGTAAACCGGATGAAGCCGGAAAGAACCGGCGGGCTGTACTGTTTGTCTTCCTGGCCTCCGTGTGCTTCAGCACAGGCGGCCTGTTCATCAAGCTTGTTCCCTGGTCCGCACTGGCCATCAACGGTGCCCGGAACCTGATCGGCGCCGCCGTCATCGGCCTTTACCTGCTGGTCACCCACCGCCGGATTGTCTTCAACCGCCGGGTGCTGATCGGCGCCCTTTCCATGATCGGCGTAACCACGCTTTTCGCCATTGCCAATAAACTGACCACAGCCGCCAACACCATTGTCCTGCAGTTCACCGCACCGGTATTCGTCATCCTGTTTATGGCCCTGCTCTACCGGCAGAAGCCCGGTCGGGTGGATCTCATCACCTGCTTCCTGGTCCTGCTTGGCGTGGTGCTGTTCTTTGTGGACGGCATCCAGGCCGGCAACCTGACCGGCAACATCGTCGCAATCCTGTCCGGCGTCTGCTATGCCGGTGTGTTCATGATGAATACCGGCAAGGACGCGGATGCCATCTCCTCCTGCTTCCTTGGCCAGCTGACCGCCGGCCTTGTGATGACACCCTTGTGCTTTGGAGAAACAGACTTCTCCCTGCCGACCCTGGCAGCCATCGTAGCCCTGGGTGTTGTACAGGTGGGAGGCGCCTACATTCTCTTCTCCATTGGCATTCAGCGCACCCCTGCCGTCACCGCCAGCCTGATCACCGGCATGGAGCCTATTATGAATCCCTTGCTTGTTGCTGCCTTCTATGGAGAGAAAGTCTCTGCCCTGGCAATCACCGGAGCCATCATCGTGGTTTGTTCCATCCTGGCCTATAATGTCTGGCTGGCCCGGCAAAAGAGCCCTGCGCCGAACGTACAGGAGGCCTGTGAATGATATACAAAGAAAAGCAGTTTTCCTGTTATCTGTATGATCAGATGGATCAGGAGAATGAGGCCCTCCATCCGGACAATCCGCGGAACTTCATGGATTCCCTGTCTCCGCTGATTTCAGCCATGGTTTCCCGGGAAGCCGGAACCGTTTTGTATGAAGATCTGGCCGGACAGTTCGGCAGTGAGTATATCGACCGTATGATCCGGTGCGGTGTCCTGCGACGGGAGGGGCAGCGTGTTTACCTGGACACACCCGTATTCCTTGAATCGGATGCTTCCGTGCTGGCGGATCACTTTGCCTCCGCCGCCGGCAAAATCACCGATCTCATCATGTCCTGCAGGCAGCCGCTTTATGAACTGGCCGGAAAGATAAACAACGGTTTTTCTCCGGAACGGAACCTGTATCACCTGCTCTGCGGCTGGAGTATGGACGGCGCCATGATCGACAGGCTCATTCAGGAAGATATCATCTCCGAGGGACGGTCCCACCCCACTGGCCTGGATTACCTGCTGATCCTCTATGAAAAAAGCCCTGCCCTGGATGCTTTTTCAGACAGGCTGCTTTGTTCCTTCAACCGGTGCGTGCAGGAAGACTGCGCCCTTGAATCCTTTGGTGACGCGGACGGCAACCGTCTGGACTGCTTCCGTTATTTCCGCCTGAAGGAGCAGGGAAAGCTGACACCCGCATTCGATTCCATCCATGAAGCCATGAAAGGTCTGTCCGCGTCGGACCTGACGCGGGCTGCCAGATCCCTGGCTTCCGGTCAGGAAGCGGATATCCGGGCAGTCCGTGCACTTGAAGCCTTTGGCTACGTACGGAACGGAAAGCCCTGTGTCCCCGTCTTCAGGCCGGAGCATGATGTTGTTTTTTATGCCATTGAGGAGCTGATCGAAAAGGTTCTGCTCAAACCTGTTGCCAATGTGTTTGAAGGCATGCGGGATCTGGGGATCACACCGTCCCTGCACAGGGTTCCCCTGAAGGAGACGGCTAATGAATGCTGGCACATCCTTTTCGGCAGCATCAATGAAGCCCTTGTGAAAAACGGATTTGTTTCCCCGCCCGAAGCCGGTGCCGGCGAAGGCCGTTATCTCCGGTGTATTGTGATCGGCTGATTATTCTGGTTTTGATTATTTTCTCAGGAGGCGTCCCGTGACCCTGACTCCCTTATCTTTTCTGATCGTCTGTCCCCTGCTGTTCCTGGCCGGGTTTGTTGATTCCATCGGTGGCGGCGGCGGACTGATCTCGCTCCCGGCCTATCTGCTGGCCGGCCTGCCTGTTCATCAGGCCATCGCGACCAACAAGCTGTCCTCCACCTGCGGCACCAGTCTGTCCACAGGGCGCTTCCTGCGTCACGGGCTCATCAACCTGAAGCTGGCCGTTCCGGCCGCCCTGGCAGCTTTCGCCGGCTCAACCCTGGGAGCGCAGCTTTCCCTGCTCGTCAGCGAGAATGTGATGAAGTATATCCTGTTTGCCGTCCTGCCTGTCGCGGCTTTCTTTGTGCTGAACCGGCATCTGTTCACAGACCGTGGCGGAGATGCGGTGGCGGACCGCCGGACCATGATCATCTGTGTTGCTGCCGCCCTCCTCATCGGCGCCTACGATGGCTTCTACGGTCCCGGAACCGGCACCTTCCTGATCATTGCCTTTACGGTTTTTGCCCGGATGTCCGTTTCCTCCGCCAACGCCCAGGCCAAGGTTATTAACCTCACCTCCAACATCACCTCCCTCGTGGTCTTCCTGCTGAACGGCCAGGTGGTATTCCTGCTCGGGCTTGCCGGGGCCCTTTGCAACATGGCCGGCAACTGGCTTGGCTCCGGCCTGGCGCTGAACAAGGGCACCAGAATCGTCCGCCCGGTTATCCTGGGTGTTCTGCTGCTCCTGTTCCTGAAGATCATCATCGGTTTCTGATCCGGAGGCCGCTATATGGAAAAGCAATCCGAAGGCATCACTTACCGGAAGGCCAATGACCGGATGGAAATCGTCCGGTACCGGAACTGGACTAAATCCTATGCGCCCCATACCCACACTTCCCATCTGACTCTTGGATACGTGGAGGAAGGAAAAATCCGGCTTATTGTCAATGACCAAAGCCGGATTTGCGAAAAAGGAGACAGCTTTCGGATTCCGCCGGACACCCTCCATGAGATCAATGCCGTGGACGGCAAGCCTTATTCCATGATGGTACTCTGTATCCTCACAGAGCCGGAGAAAACAGATATGGATCTGCAGGAAATCCGCACCGCCCTCCTGGAGCAGCCGGAAAATCTGTATCTGATTCAGGAGATGGCTAAGGACGCCCACATCAGCCCATACTATATGATTCGCCGCTTCCGGAAGGCTTTCGGCCTGACCCCGCATCAGTTTCAGATCCAGTGCCGGGTAAGGAAAGCCCAGAAGCTGCTGGAAGAAGAAAAAAGCATCTCCCGGGTGACTTATGACACAGGTTTTTCCGATCAAAGCCACCTTGACAGATGCTTTCACAAGCTGGTGGGACTGACTCCCGCCCAGTACCGGGACGCGGCCCGGGAAGAATCTCAGCAGAGTGCCGGGAAGAATTTGGCAAACAAATAAAGTCCCTGTGAGCCTGCCTGTACCTCATGGTGCACTTTTGCTGGCAGGATAGCAATCACACCCGGTGCATAGCGCTGGCTGTATCCGTCATTGACGCAGATGCCTTCTCCGGCAATCACTTCATGGGTTTCCAGCTGCGTTTCGTGGATATGATCGCCGATTTGCTTATACGGTGCGATCCGGACCAGGTGATAGCTGAATGTCCCGTCCGTATCTTTGGCAGTAATAATGTGTTTGAGTTCCACACCCTCGAACACGGGATGCGCGGACCAGGGAATCCGGTCAAAAGGAATGATCCGGTCCTCCTGGCACAGATGTCCGGCATTGAAGGCTTCAAAAGTTTCATGGTTCATAGGGTTACCTCCTTCCTGTTTTACAGGAAGAGAATACCCAAATCCAGGAGTCGGATCTTGTATAAAATTGCTCAAACCAGATCAACTGGCAGTATATATAATTATGAATTATGAATTGTGAATTGTGAATTGATATCCGTTTCCGCTTTTAATTATCTTCTAATGCAGAAGATGGAAAACAATGCTATTATCACTTCTATCATTTCACATCATCGGGAGGAAACTGCAAAATGGAAACGCAGGTCAGCAGGAAAACCGGTATCCGGTTCCTGGAATATGCATTGATCGCCTTTGCCGGTCTCGGCCTTGAAGTGCTGCTTTGGATTGTACTGGAACCCATGCTCTACGGCTGTCCGTCAAATGAATGGTCAACCTTCCAGAATATTTCCCACTGGATTCTCACCTGTATCTGCTGGGGAGCAGTCTTTTTCTTCCTTGCAAAACAGGCGAAGAAAGAATGCGGATTTGATCTGTTTGCCCCGCAGGAAAAAGTAAAGCCCTGGCGGTGGGCTGTGATTGCAGTCCTGTTTGTCCTGATGCTTGTTTACTCCTGGTATGACTGGAACGGGTCCAAAGTAGTTAAAGAATTCCGCTATAACGGCTGGCTGAAGTTTATCTTCCAGTATATCTATTATGTGTTTGAAACCGGCCTTGTGTATCTGCTCATCGCCTTTGGGCAGAAAGCCTTCGAAGCCTGGTTCCATCAGGGGAACAGGACAATGATTCCCTACGGCGGCCTGCTGGCCGGGCTGACCTGGGGGCTGGCCCATATTCTTACCAAAGGCAGCGTAACCGGCGGTCTGGCTTTGCTGCTCGTCAGCGTCTTCTACGGCCTCACCTGGCTGCTGCTCAACCGGGATATCAGGAAGGCATTTCCGGTACTGTTCCTTATGTTTGTCCTGTAATATCCGGAAGGAGCCTGAAGAAAGGAGCTTCGGATGAGAATCGGTGCTTATCAGTTTCCGGTGACCGGAAACATCACGGAAAACATGTCCCATATACTGGACGCGGTTTCCCGGGCCTCCCGGGAAGGCGTTGAGCTGCTTGTTTTCCCGGAGTGCGCTGTGACCGGCTATCCGCCCCTGGCACTTCCCTCTCCTGAGGAGATCGATGAAGAGCGGAAAAACGAGGCTCATACACAGCTTCAGAAAGCCGCCATACAGAACCGGATGCATCTCATCGCCGGTACAATCATCCGCCGGGGATCCTCCTTTTATAACGCGGCCCTGTGCTTTGCACCCGACGGCACCGTCACGGAATATGACAAACGCGCCCTCTGGGGCTGGGATCAGGAGAACTTTACCCCGGGAACCCGGGACGGTATCCTGCAGGCCGGAACGCTGAAGATCGGGATCCGGATCTGCTTTGAGGTACGTTTTCCGGAATATTTCCGGGAGCTGTACCGGGCAAAGACCGACCTGAACGTGATCCTGTTTTCTGATACTGCCGCCCAGGCGGATCCGGACCGGTATGACCTGATCCGGGCGCACATCCGGACCCGGGCGGTGGAAAATGTCTGTCCGGTTCTTGCCGTCAACAATGCAGCGTCTTTCCAGACAGCCCCTACCATGTTGTTTGATGCGTCCGGCAAAGCCCTGTGTGAACTGGAACCCGAAAAGGAAGGGCTGCTGATATACGATTTTGAAAAGAAAGAGCCCAGCTTTGGCGAGCTCGGCCGGAAAACCATATCTGACACTCTTTTATAAGAAAAAAGGAGACGATCCGTCTCCTTTTTTACAACAGCTTTTTGGCAATCTCCAGTGCCAGGTAAAAATGCTTCAGCGTATGATTGGCTTCCCGCAGGCCCTCCGCTGTATATTCTTCAGCGTCCAGCACGTCGCCGGTAATCAGGTAATTGTACAGCGAGAATCCGTGGAAACTGCATACAGCCTGTACCCCTGCCAGTTCCATATCCACCGCCAGACAGCCTTCCTGCTGCCGCAGGGCTGTCTGGTTTTTCGTCTCTCTGTACAGGGCGTCCGTCGTCCAGACACGTCCCTGCACATAAGGCTGCTTCAGTTCCTCAAACACCTGTGAAACCAGTACCGCGCCGGGGATACGGATATAATCCGAAGGCGCCGCGTAATGATAGGACATTCCCTCGTCCCGGTATGCCTCGGAAGGAACCACATACTTTCCTGCGGTCGCGTCCTTGTTCAGGTTTCCTGCGGAACCGAACATCACAAACTTCGTGGCGCCGGTCATGTGATGGCACTCGATCATATCTGTTCCGGCTCCTGCCGCGCCTACGTGGGTCAGGTAAAACCCGATCCGCCGGTCATTGACCGTCAGCAGATAGATCGGGGTAATCCCGTTGCAGGCATGAATTGCCGCCACCTGTTCGTGCGGAAAGGTCTCCAGCACATGGGAAAAGATCACATGGGAAAAGGTAATGATGCAGACGTCGCACAGATGCTGCGCCTCACCGTAAAAATCACCGGGAGAAATGATTGCCGGGCTGTCCGGATCAAAGGAATGAATAATCATCTTTCCGCTCCTCGTCCTCTGGTCTTCTTTCCGGATAATATACCACAGCGTGCCTGTTTCAGGAAGCCGAATTTACCGGTTTTCTTTTCCCGCAGTCTTCCTGTATCGGCCAGGGATGGAACAAATCCCCCTTTGGAATCGTTTATATATATGGAAACTGATTTGGCCGGTCCCCCCCTCTCCCCCGTGAATACAGCCGCAGTTTCCGATTACCCGCGCGTTTACGGAATGCGCAATGGAACCTGGATATACAGAAAGGAATGCAGCATGAAAAAGCAAACGAAATTGATCATACTGGCTGTGATTGCGGCACTGTGCCTGCTGCTGGCAGGCTGCCACAACTCAGCGGATGAAACAAATAACAACTATCAGGGTACGCCCGGGCAGTTCGCCACTGTTCCGCCGGCTCAGCCCCAGGTTATCTTCCCGGACACGACTGACGCCAGCCTGCAGCCTACGGAAACTCCCGAACCCGAACCCACGGATTATGTGGAGCCCACCTCCGGCACAGACCAGGCCTTTACCGATGACTTCAACGGCTGGATAGACCTGACTGCGGCGTCCACTCCTCAGCCTCTGGGCAGTGAAAGCACCCCTGTTCCGGATTACTTTAACACCTCCGGCCCCATCATCACCACTAACTCCACCTCAACCCCCGTACCGGCTGACGCCCCCTCTCCCACTCCCAAGAGCCTGCAGAAGGGCTTTACTGACAGCGATGCTGTGCGCGAGGTGCAGAAGCGCCTGAAGGAGCTGGGATACTACAAAGGATCCGCGGACGGAGATTTCGGTCCTGCAACGGAGAAAGCCGTTATCGCTTTCCAGAAGGATCACGGCCTGACCGCGGACGGCAAGGTCGGGGAAAAAACCCTCTCCAAGCTGAACAGTTCGAATACTTCCTCTGCCAAGGAATCTTCCTCCTCTTCTTCGAAGGAGTCGAAAGCCACCGCAGCCCCGAAAGTATCTGAGAACACCTACCTGGAGCACGGCAAATCCGGCAAGCAGGTCAAAACCATGCAGAACCGCCTGATCGAGCTGGGCTGGCTGTCCGGTTCCGCTTCCGGAACCTATGATGACGCGACCGAAGCGGCCGTCATCGCTTTCCAGAAGAAAGCCAAGCTTTGGGCGGACGGCAAGGCCGGTCCGAAGACCCTGGAAGCCCTGTACTCCTCCAGCGCGCCTTCCAGTTCCAAACCTGCCTCCGGCAGCGGTGAAACCCTGGAGCGCGGCAGCACGGGCAGCGAAGTGAAAAAGCTGCAGAACCGCCTGAAGGATCTCGGCTACCTGGACGGCAGCGTCGACGGTGATTTCGGTGAGAAAACCGAAGCGGCGGTCATTGCTTTCCAGCAAAACAACGGCCTGACCGCGGACGGCAAAGCCGGCACCGCCACCCAGAACAAGATTTACAGTGATACCGCAAAGAAAAAGTCCGCGGCTTCCGAGGACTACAGCGACTGATCCCTGAAATAAAAGAACTCAGGCTGCCCGAACCGGCAGCCTGAGTTCTTTGTATTCATTCCGGTTTCTCCGGTTTCTCTTCATCTGTCAGCACCCGGGGAATAAACCTGGGTGCAAACTTTCCTTTCCCCTTTTTCTTCACAAAACAGTATCCGATAATGGAAAACACCACCGCACCCACCATATTTACCAGCAGGTCCTTCATGGTGTCGTGGATGCCCACGTCCAGGTATCCGCCGACTCCCAGCGGCTGGACGCTCCCGTCCGAATGGATCACCGCCACGTCCGCGATGTCTTTCACCTGGATTGCAATGTTGTTCTGGGTTTCATCCAGGGTTACGGAGTTGAATTCCTGGATCACGGTATCCTTCTGCATATCCAGCACAAAGAGCCGGTCACCCGCGTATTCATAAAACTCCCACAGCACGCCGATGGTCATGGAAAAGCAGAATGCCACAATCGCCAGGAAAACCGGAGACAGCCGGAGGGAAACCCGCTCATGCCGGTTCAGCATATCCACCAGCGCAAAGCCGATAGCCGCAAAACAGAATCCGTTGATCGTATGCAGCACCGTATCCCAGTGGGGCACGCGCACATAGAACTTGTTGATTTCCCCCAGGATCGTTGCTGCGAAGATGAAGATCAGCAGGAATATCTCCAGGGTGCTCGGCAGCTCAATCCGCAGCTTTCTGGACAGGATGCTGGGAAAGAACAGCAGGAAGAAGGTAACCGCCGCGATAAAGACCGATTCATAATCCCCGCGGATGATTGAAAGCACTGCGGTCAGCGCAACCAGGATACGCAGTACCAGGAATACGATGACCGTTCCCCTGTGGCTGTACCAGACCCTTTTGCCCGATTGTTTCATACGTCCTTCCTCCGTTCTGAACCGGCCTGACGGCAGACTCCGCCAAAACCTCTCTGTTTATTAAACGACTGACTCCGTCATTTGTGACAGTTATCCCTGTTTTTGTATTGTTTTTATTCCGGTTGACGGCACACGTTTCCGTCTGCTATCATGATCGCTAAATACACGGGAAAAAGAACAGAAGCGGAGGCGGCGCCATGATTATCAAAGAGACAGAATATACCATGAAGAACGGCAGGCAGGTGCTGATCCGCAGTCCGCGGGAGGAAGATATCCAGGGCATTCTGGATTACCTGTATCAGACCGCCTGTGAAACGGAGTTCCTCCTCCGCTATCCCGAGGAATGCAGTCAGTATACTCCGGAGTCTGAAAAAGTTTATCTGGAAAGGATCAATGCTTCTGAAACAGAAGCCTTCCTGACCGCCCTGGCGGACGGGAAAGTGGTTGGTACCGCCCAGATCCGCTGGTCCACAAACCTCAAGCTGAAGCACCGTGCCAGTGTCGGAATCGCGCTGGTGAAGGATTACTGGAACCAGGGAATCGGTACCGTCATGATGCAGGAGATGATCCGTATCGCGGAAGCCAATCCGGACATCCTGCAGGTTGAACTGGACTTTATCGAGGGAAACGCCCGTGCCCGGGCCCTGTATGAGAAGATGGGCTTCCGGATTACCGGCATCAGGCCCAATGCCATCCGCCTGAAGGACGGTACCCTGCTGAATGAATACTCCATGATCCGGGAGATCCGGACAAGGGGGGAACGAACCGAGAGGTGCCCCAGTGGGGCATTCGCCAAAGGCGAAAGCGAGGTGAATGAGTCAACCGAAACGAGCAACGAGTCCGCTCCAAGGACGAGAGGCGACGATTGAGGTTGCGGATCGGTTCTTTTGTCTTGTTCATGAATCAACAAAAGGAAGGAAATCACCATGCTGAACGTCCGACGCGCTGAATCGCGGGATATCCCCGCCATCCTGGATCTGCTGGTCCAGGTGGATATGGTGCATCACAACGGTCGGCCGGATCTGTTCAAAGGCCCGGCAACCAAATACAATGCCGCTGAGCTGGAAAAGATCCTGGCGGATGAAGAAACGCCGGTTTTCGTCTGCTCAGATGAAGATGACCGGGTATTGGGGCATGGGTTCTGCATCATGCAGCATTCCGGCGGCCAGCTGCTGGTGGAGCATACCACCGTCTATATTGATGACATCTGCGTGAACGAGTCTGCCCGCGGCCGGGGTGTCGGCCGGGCGCTGTATGATCATATTCTTGCCTTTTCCCGGGAAAAAGGCGCCTATAACGTAACCCTGAACGTCTGGAGCTGCAATCCCGGTGCCATGGCGTTCTATGAAAAGCTGGGGCTTGTTCCCTATAAAGTCGGGATGGAAAAGATCCTGTAAGGCAATGGACTGCATACATCATTATGAATCCCCCTTGGGCGGCATCACCCTGGCCGGAGACGAAAACGGCCTGACCGGCCTGTGGTTTGACGGACAGGCTCATTTTGCCGCGACCCTTTCTGCGGATCATCAGCCCAAAATGCTGCCCGTTTTTACGGAAGCGGAACAATGGCTGGATCGTTATTTCAGCGGAAAGATTCCGGATTTCACGCCCGCACTGAATCTGCGGGGCACCCCTTTCCGCCGCCTTGTCTGGGAGTTCCTGCTCACCATTCCCTACGGCCGGACTGTCACTTACGGAGAAATCGCTTCCAGGCTTGCGGCACGGACAGGATGTCCTGTGTCTGCCCAGGCTGTGGGCGGTGCCGTCGGACACAACCCGGTTTCCCTGATCGTTCCCTGTCACCGGGTAATAGGAGCAGGCGGCAGCCTGACCGGATACGCCGGCGGACTCGACCGGAAAACCCGGCTGCTGCGGCTGGAGCAGCAATACTCCTGCGGCAAATAAATAACTGGAGATATAAGTATCATGTATACAATTAAAAAGCTGGACATTGAAAGCCTTGATGCCATTCTTGCCCTGGAAAAGTTGTGTTTTCCTGTACCGGATCGCTGGAAGGAAGAGGACTGGCGCAGGCTGCTGGAAAGAGATCGGGATACCTATTACGCAATGATGGACGGCGACAGGCTGATCGGCAATGTATTCATCTGCAACTGGCTGGGTGAGCACGACTATGTCAAGATCATGAATGTTTCCGTTCATCCGGATTATCGGAACCAGGGCATCGCCTGCCGGCTCCTGAACCGGGTAACCGAGGATATGACACAGCTCGGTATGTACCGTTTCTGCGGTGAAACCAGATCAACCAACACAGCTATGCAGAAGGCTTTTGAAGCCTGCGGCTATAAGCTGGACCGGATTGAGGAGCATTACTTCCAGGATCCTGATGAAAGCGCCTGGAAATATGTGCTGAGCATTCAGCCTCCGGCCGGAAACTGACACAATAACATACAGGAGTTGATCCATCATGTACACAATTAAACGTCTTGGCATTGAAAGCCTTGATTCCATCCTTTCCCTTGAGGAAAGCTGTTTCCCTGCCCCGGACCGGTGGAAGCTGGCGGACTGGAAGGAACTGCTGGAAGACGAGAGAGCCGTCTATTACGCCATGGCCGACGGGGATAAACTGATCGGCAATGTCTTCATCTATAACTGGAAGGGTGAATATGATTACGTCAAAATCATGAACGTCTCTGTTCATCCGGACTACCGGAACCAGGGCGTCGCTTCCCGGTTGCTGAACCGGGTCACTGAGGATATGAAAAACGACGGCATGTACCTCTTCCGCGGAGAAACCCGTTCCACTAACACTGCCATGCAGAAGGCCTTTGAGTCCTGCGGCTATAAGCTGGACCGGGTGGAGGAAGGATATTTCCACGATCCGGAGGAACCCGCCTGGAAATACCTTCTGAGCCTTTGACAAAGGAGTTCTCAATGAATACCATTCTTGATTTTGTCTATAACCATAACGGCCTCATCGTACTCCTCTGGATGCTGCTGACCGCCGTACTGCTGTTCAGGCGGCTGGACGCCGCGAACCGGATCCTGCAGGGGTTCACCCTGGTTCTCTGGCTGGCGGCAACAGCCTTCCTCACCTTTTTCGAGCGATCGCCCGTCATGGATGTGCGTTATAATCTCATTCCTTTTCAGGAAGACAGTATCTATAACGTCAAAAGCAACGTCCTTCTCTTTATACCGCTCGTTCCCGCGCTGTGTGCCCTTTTTAGCAGGCTGAAGGTTCGTACCGCCTTGATTGCCGGCATCCTGGCTTCCCTGGCTGTCGAACTGGTTCAGCTCGTCAGCCATCGCGGGATCTGCGATATCGACGATCTTTTGGAGAACAGCCTGGGCGTCCTCATCGGCGCCGCGTTTCTTCTTCTCATCCGGAAGCTGCGTAAATAATCTTTGGAGGCAGGACCCCCTGCCTCCTTTTTTTGTCCCCTTGAAACCCTTGATTTGTCTGATGATTTTCCCTTTTCCCTGATATATAATAATCAGCAGGAAATGGATACAGGAGGGCGTCAGATATGCAGGCTTTCAATCCCTATCTTCCCGGATGGGAATATATCCCCGACGGCGAACCCCACGTGTTCAACGGACGGGTTTATGTTTACGGTTCCCACGACCGGTTTAACGGTCACGTTTTCTGTCTGAATGACTACGTCTGCTGGTCCGCCCCGGTGGATAACCTGGCAGACTGGCGGTATGAAGGCGTCATCTATAAAAAGACGGATGACCCGGACAACCGGGAAGGCAAAGCCTGCCTTTACGCCCCGGATGTCACCCAGGGACCTGACGGCCGCTATTACCTCTATTATGTGCTGGATAAGCAGAGCCGTGTCGCCGTCGCAGTCTGCGACACGCCCGCCGGCAAGTATGAGTTCTACGGCCATGTTCATGATCAGGAAGGCGGCCTGCTGGGCAACCGGCCCGGGGATGAACCCCAGTTCGATCCCGGCGTTATTACAGAAGGCAGCACAACCTGGCTGTACACCGGTTTCTGTTCTCCCATGGATGCTTCACGCCACGGCCCAATGTGCACAAAGCTGGCGGCGGACATGCTGACCATTGAGCAGGAGCCCGTCTTCATTATGCCCAGCCGTCCTTACAGCGCCGGTTCCGGTTATGAAGGCCATGAGTTCTTCGAAGCCTCCTCCATCCGGAAATTCGGAGACCTGTATTACTTTGTCTATTCTTCCATCGTCATGCATGAACTGGCCTATGCTGTCAGCAGGTATCCGGATCATGGTTTTGAGTACAGGGGCGTCATCGTCAGCAACAACGATATCGGCATCAGCAGCTATAAACCCGCCGGTAAGCCTATGTACTACGGCGGCAACAATCACGGCGGTCTGGTGCAGATGAATGGAAAAACCTATATCTTCTATCACCGCCAGACCAACGGTACCACCTACAGCCGCCAGGGTATGGCAGAAGAAGTGACCCTCCTGCCGGACGGCACCATCGCCCAGGTGGAGATGACCTCCTGCGGCCTGAACGGCGGCCCGCTGGAAGGCCGGGGCACCTATCCGGCCTATATTGCCTGTAACCTGTTCACGGATAAGGAAGCTGTCTATACCGGCGGCTACGGCGGCGGAGTCTGGTCGGACGGCTGTTTCCCCCGCATCACCCAGGACGGCAAAGACGGCGACGAAGAACAGGCCTATATCATGAATATGCTTAACAGCGCCACCTGCGGCTTCAAATACTTTGACTGCAAGGGCATAAAGTCCGTCACTATCGAGGTCCGTGGCTACTGCTCCGGCGCCTTCGAAGTGAAGACCTCCTGGGACGGTCCCGCTCTGGCTACGATCCCGGTGGAATTTACCAACGTCTGGACCGAATACACCGCCGATGTCGCTATCCCCGACGGCGTCCACGCCCTTTACTTCACCTATACCGGTCCTGGTTCCGCAGCCCTTCGTAGTTTCACGCTTCAATAATGCAGATGGCTGCGGAAACTCTTCACTTTTCGCTCATCACTCTTCACTGCCGCGCAGCGGCAACTCTACACTCTTCACTCTACACTCATCACTTCACTGCCGAAAGCCTCGCTTTCGGCAGTTTCTTCACTCTTCACTCATCACTACATATACTTGAGCAATTATGCTTTAGAATGCTATAATAATTTTTGACTCAAATAGCATGTAGGCTTTCACTAATAATTCTGAATTCTGAATTCTGAATTCTGAATTAATAATTGTGAATTATGAATTGTGAATTATGAATTGTAATTTGATTCTCCCATCTGCTGTTTCCAATCTGCTGTCCCGCTTGACGCGGGCTGGCTTCTCTGCGTATGTTGTCGGCGGCTGTGTCCGGGATGCGCTCCTTGGCATTGCTCCCCATGACTGGGATATCTGTACCTCCGCCCTGCCGGAACAGATGCAGGAAGTTTTTCATGATCTGCACACCGTGGAAACCGGCCTGAAGCACGGCACCCTGACCGTGGTGGTCAACCATGAACCTTATGAAGTTACCACCTTCCGGGTGGACGGAGATTATACCGATCACCGTCATCCGGATTCCGTCTGTTTTGTGGACAACCTGACTGAGGACCTTGCCCGGCGGGACTTCACCGTCAACGCCATGGCCTGGTCTCCCGATACCGGACTCGCCGATCCTTTCAATGGACAGCAGGATCTCGCAGATAACCTGATCCGCTGCGTCGGCGAGGCGGAAAAGCGTTTTGACGAGGATGCCCTGCGCATTCTACGCGCCCTGCGCTTTGCTTCTGTCTATGACTTTGCGATCGAACCTGCCACCTCCGCCGCCCTGCGGAAGATGGCGCCGGATCTTTCCCGTGTCGCCGGAGAGCGGATCCGGGAGGAACTGCTGAAGCTGCTCTGCGGCAAGGCTGCCGGACGGATCCTCCGGGAATACCCGGAAGTGCTGGCGGAAATCATTCCGGAAATCCGGCCCATGATCGGCTACGACCAGCAGAACCATCATCACAGCTATGATCTTTGGGAGCACACCGTCCGCGGGATTGAAGGCGTTCCGGCCGAACCCATCCTGCGTCTCACCATGCTCCTGCATGATACCGGCAAAATCGCTGCCCGCACCACAGATGAAAAGGGTGAAGGGCATTACAAAGGACACCAGAAATATTCAGAACAGATTGCCCGGAAAACCGCCGAAGCCCTGCATCTGGATAATGCCTCCCGGGAACGGCTGTGCAACCTGGTGCTGCACCATGATATTCCCCTGCGGACTGAAAGCGGGGCCATCAATACGGATCGTTCCTTCCTCCTGCGGCGGCTGAACCGTTTCGGGGAAGAAGATCTCCGGACGCTCTTCCTCATCCATCGTTCCGACCGGGTCGCCACCGGCTATACCACACAGGAGCGGGAGGATGCCCGGCTGAAGGAGCGCATGGCCGCCCTGGACGCCCTCCTGGCAGAGCAGCCCTGCTTCACCCTGAAAGACCTGGCGGTCAACGGCCGGGATCTGATTGCCGCCGGCCTGAAAGGCAAAGCTGTCGGCGAAGCCCTGCAGGCGCTGCTGGAGGCTGTCATGGATGGCAAAGTACCGAATGAGAAAGATGCCCTTCTGTCTGAAATCAGGAAATAACCTGACAAGGGAGGCTGTGACATGTCCGCATCATCAATCCGAAAAACCGCCGGGAGGATTCTCTGCATAGGAATAATCCTCCTGCTCGTATGTGTGTCCTTTGCTTCCGCGGAGGATCTCTTTGCCGCGGGTGAGCAGAATCTCAGGGACCACGGTCTCGTGCTGGAAGATGTCATCAGCGAGTATTCTGAATTCGGCAACTCCGGGAATGGATTTTCCGGTTTCTGGCTTCCCTACCTGCAGGACAACAAACCTGCTTTCCACCTGTTTGACGTCACCGGAGACGGCTGTGTGGACCTGGTCACCGGCCGGATGTTCGGCAGTGGCATGGTCCGTCATGAAGTGGTCGTAATGGATCCCATCAGCCACGAGATTTATATCCTGGACGGATATGACTATGATTACGGCGTCACCGATGTCACTGCGGACCGTCTCACCGTCGAAAAAAGCGGACCCAACGGCTACAATAAGCCGATCACAAAAACCCAGGGCACCATCAAACTGGAGGACGGCCAGCTGGTCTTTGTGCCGGACGAAAATTAACATTTTTTATAACAAAACCGGCGGTCCTGCTGAGCATTCATTCTCTGGCAGGCCGCCGGTTTTTCATTGCTTACAGAATATCGATATACTCGCCGTTCAGGGCCTTGTTCATGCTCCTCACCGCGCAGAACTTGCCGCACATGGAGCAGGTGTCGTCATGTTCCGGGGCACGGCTGTCACGGATCGCTTTGGCAGTGGCGGGATCAATGGAGCATTCCCACTGCTTGTCCCACTCAAACGTTCTCCGGGCCTCCGCCATCCGGTCATCAATATCCCTTGCATGCGGAATCTTCTTTGCGATGTCCGCCGCATGCGCCGCGATCCGGGAAGCGATGATGCCCTGTTTCACGTCCTCCACATTCGGAAGCGCCAGGTGTTCCGCCGGGGTAACGTAGCACAGGAATGCCGCGCCGGAAGCCGCCGCGATTGCGCCGCCGATCGCGGAAGTAATGTGATCATATCCGGGAGCGATATCCGTCACCAGCGGCCCGAGCACATAGAACGGTGCGCCCATGCAGATGGTCTGCTGCAGCTTCATGTTTGCTTCAATCTGGTCCATCGGCATATGGCCGGGACCTTCCACCATGACCTGCACGTCCTTCTCCCAGGCCCGCTTGGTCAGCTCGCCCAGGCGCACCAGTTCCTCAATCTGGCATACGTCGCTGGCGTCCGCCAGGCAGCCGGGCCGGCAGGCGTCGCCCAGGGAAATGGTCACGTCATATTCCCGGCAGATGTCCAGGATCTCGTCATAGTATTCATAGAAGGGGTTTTCCTCCCCTGTCATGCTCATCCAGGCAAACACCAGGGAACCGCCGCGGGAAACGATATTCATCTTCCGTTTGTGCTTTTTGATCTGCTCAATGGTCTTCCGGGTAATCCCGCAGTGCAGGGTCACAAAGTCCACGCCATCCTCCGCGTGCAGGCGGACCACGTCAATGAAGTCCTTCGCGGTCAGGGTAGCCAGATCCCGCTGGTAGTGGATCACGCTGTCATACACCGGCACGGTACCGATCATGGCAGGGCATTCCGCGGTCAGCTTCCGGCGGAAAGGCTGTGTATTGCCGTGGCTGGAAAGGTCCATAATGGCTTCCGCGCCCATATCGACTGCCGCCATCACCTTCTGCATTTCAATGTCATAGTCCTTGCAGTCCCGGGATACGCCCAGGTTGACGTTGATCTTTGTCCGGAGCATGGAACCGACGCCGTTGGGTTCAATACAGGTATGCAGCCTGTTAGCGCAGATGGCAACTTGGCCTTTGGCCACCAGGTCCCGGATTTCCTCCTCCGTCCTGTATTCCTTGGCGGCAACCTTCTTCATTTCCGGGGTGATGATTCCCTTCCTTGCGGCATCCATCTGGGTCGTGTAGTCTCTCATGGTTCTTCTTTCCTTTCAGATTAATTTGCTTCTTCGGCAAAACGGGATTTCAGGTCAAAATTGTGCATCATCGGTCCGGCGCCTTTCCCCAGGTCCAGCATTGCTGCCAGCGCACCGGAGATGTATTCCTTTGCCCGCCGCACAGATTCCGCCAGGGTGAACCCCTTCGCGAGATTGGAGGCAATGGCGCTGGACAGCGTACACCCGGTGCCGTGGGTATTGGGATTGTCAATCCGCTTTCCCTCAAACCAGGTGATCTTCCCGTCCGCGCAGAGCAGGTCGTTGGCGTCGTTCACGCTGTGTCCGCCCTTCAGCAGCACGGCACAGTGATATGCGCTGCTGATCTGCTCCGCCGCTTTCACCATGTCCTCCGCGGTTTCAATATGCATACCGGACAGAATCTCCGCCTCGGGAATATTGGGCGTCACCAGCGCGGCCAGTGGCAGCAGCTCTGTCATCAGCGTCTGCACGGCGTCGTTCCGGAGCAGGGCAGAACCCGAGGTCGCCACCATCACGGGATCCAGCACCACATTCCGCGCCCGGTAATACCGCAGCTTTTCCGCGATCACCCGGATCAGCTCGCAGGAAGCCACCATACCGATCTTCACTGCGTCCGGATAAATGTCCTCAAACACAGCGTCAATCTGCTGTCCCAGGAATTCCGGCGAAGCTTCCTCAACCGCCCGCACGCCTGTAGTATTCTGCGCCGTCAGCGCCGTAATGGCACTCATGGCATAGACGCCGTTCATCGTCATCGTCTTCAGGTCCGCCTGGATCCCGGCGCCTCCGCTGCTGTCGCTTCCCGCAATGGTCAGTACTGTCTTCATCTTTCCGTTTCTCCCTTCCGGCGGATCAGGCCGAGTGCTTCAGCCCTGGCCTTCAGCTCTTCCGCCGCCTTCTTCGGATCCTCCGCTTTCATGATGGCAGACACGGCGCAGATTCCGGCAACCGGAATCCCGGCAAGCACGTCAATGTTATCTCGGTTCAGACCGCCGATGGCATTCACCGGGATGGACACGGCTCCGCAGATTTCCCGGAGGGTATCCGTGGAAGTCAGCACTGTCTTCACCTTTGTTGTGGTGGGATAGATGGCTCCCACTCCCAGGTAGTCCGCCCCCTGTGCGGCTTCATCCAGCGCCCAGGACACGGTCTTCGCCGTCGCGCCGATGATTTTGTCCTCGCCCAGGATCTTCCTTGCCGCGGCTACCGTCATGTCCTCCGCGCCCAGGTGCACGCCTTCCGCGTTCACGGCCAGCGCCACGTCCACCCGGTCGTCAATGATCAGCGGAACCCCGTACCGTTTTGTCAGCGCGTGTACCTTTTCCGCCAGGTCGATGTACGCCCGGGTGCTCTTGTTCTTCTCCCGGATCTGCATGATCGTCACGCCGCCCTGCAGCGCCGCTTCCACCCGGCGGAGAAACTCCTCTTCTTCGTACATCGTACTGTCCGTAATAAAGTACAGGCTCGTGTCAAAATGCTTCATCTTGTCTCCTCCAGCTCAATGAGTTCTTCCAGCTGCTCATCCGTTACCGTGCTCAGGGCGTCCAGCAGGTTCACCAGGAAGGTGCCGCTGCCTTTTTCGGTTTCGGCAATCTGCCCGCAGCATCCCAGCATGGCGCAGGCAGCCGCGGCTGCCTCCATTCCCGGGCACACCGGCAGATAGGCACCGCACAGCACTCCCAGCATGCAGCCTGTTCCTGTTACGGCGGCCAGCTGCGGCGTACCGTTCCGGATCAGCGCAAACCGTGTGCCGTCTGTCACAATATCCGTTTTCCCGCTGGCCAGCACCGTTATACCGTACTTCCCTGCCAGCTCACCCGCCGCTTCCTTGACCTCGTCCTCTCCCAGGGCCGCGTCCGCGTCCACTCCAGAGGCACGGTAGGCCGTTCGGTACAGCGCGTAAATTTCCGAATAGTTCCCCTTCAGTACCGCCGGTTTGGCGGTTGCCAGCAGCCGGGCGGCATATTCCCTCCGCAGTCCGGAGCAGGCAGTACCCACCGCGTCCAGGACCACAGGAATGCCTTTCTCCTTCGCTGCCCGCAGGGCGATCTCCATGGACTCCATCCTCACGTCGGTGATGTTGCCCAGGTTCAGCACCAGCGCGTCCGCGGACTCCGTAATCTCTTTCACTTCCGCCGGATGCTCCGCCATGATCGGACGCGCACCGGCCGCCAGCACCGCGTTGGCGCACTGGTTGATGGAGATCGGGTTGGTGATGCAGTGGATCAGGGGACGCCGGTCCCTCACCGCGGCGCGAATCTCATTCAGCTTTCGCATTTGCTTCCTTTACCTTCTTTGTCTTGCAGAAATAGTAGATCAGTCCCGTGGCCGCCGCGACGGCCGGTGCGGCAATGGCCGCCGTGTTCCATGCGGGAGCAGTCAGTCCGAAGGCGGTGGAAGCCACCTTGATCACCACCCAGAGGATACCGCCCAGCGCCGCAATGGTCAGCGAGTCGGCCACCACGCTCGGCTGGTCGTGATAACCCACGGAACCGACAGACCGCTGCATCCGCGCCAGCATCCCGTTGGACGCCAGTTTGCGCAGGAATACATAGGCGATGCTTCCGCCGATCAGCGTGCCGCATATGAAGGAAGGAACATAGAACAGCCAGCTCAGTCCTTCCTTTCCCCACAGCAGGGTCATCACCGGATAGGAGGCCAGCGCGCCGATAATGCCTGTTCCGATAATCTCACCGATGACCGCCATCAGGATCTTCCCTTTGGACATCCTGTAAAATACCCCGGACAGGAAGGCGCCGAAAACCGCGCCCGTCAGCGCCAGCGGCGGAATACCCATCGTCAGCATCCGGATAATGCCGATTACCGTCGCGCACAGCAGTGAATACCACGGTCCCATCAGTACAGAGCACACTATATTGATCAGGTGCGCCATGGGGCACATGCCTTCCACCCGGAGGATAGGCGAAATCACCACGCCCAGTGCAATCAGCAGGGACAGGACAACCAGTTTCAGGATAACGTCAGACTTTCTCATTTTTGTGAACCCCTTTTTCGTATGAAATACGAAGTCAGTAATGCTTCGCTCGGTCGGGAATTGCTTTTCCCCTCTCACCCCGAAACACGGGTTCCCATCGCTTTGTACAAGGCCCAGGGCGCTCCCCCTCGGCCCGCCACACACAGTGGAGACGAAAAAAACAGGAGAAACCTTCTGTGGTTTCTCCTGCATCAACACATTCTGTCTTCCTACGGCGGCATTACCCACATCAGGTTTAAGGGTCGAAGGTCATACCTTCCTCTCAGCCTGTCGCTACAAGCTCCCCTGCGTTTTTCAGTTGTCGGGCATCCGCGGGTTTCCCCGTTTCTGCTCCGGGAAAGGATTATATGCCGGTTTCTGTCGGATTACAAGTTCTTTTCCGCGAAAACATAAAAAAGCCAGCAGCCGGACTGCAGATATCCCCATGGCAGATAAATAAGATTTTAATCACTGGTACAAGATGCCTCCTAATGCCGCAGGATGCCGCGTTTTGCGCAGTTTCCTGCGGGTCAGTTCTGTCCCGCGCCTTCCAAAATGAAATTCATCGCTCGGCAAAACGCGGCAAAATGCGGCAAATCGAGGCCGCCAAAAGTAGTAGAAAAGTAGTAAAACGGGATTTTTTACTACTCGGATTTCTCCTCCCGTCTGCTCCAAAGCAGATAATCAATCTTCTTTATATCCGGAATCCAGCTGTACGATGGCAGCCATCTATCGAATTCCTTGATGTTCTTCCACGCCTCTTCCGTAGTTAAATAATCCTTATACCATCTTTCAATCCGATCATAGATCAGAATGGCATTCTCAACCCGTTCCCGTGGATTCTTACCCTTCAGTTCCAGCCCCAGGTTCTGCAATACATGCTGATCCCAGATAGGCTTGTCCGAATCGATCGTCGCAATCATCTTAGATGAAAAGGAAGCCTCAATATTCCCAGTTTCCACGTACAGGCATCCAATCACGTCCGCAAAGAAATAATGCTCCTTTTTCGCCTGTTCAAAAATCTTGTAGTAACACTTTCTCCATTCAGCATTTCGCCTTACCCGGTAAAACGCATTGAACGCATGCTGGAATCAATAGCGTTCAGTTCCGTCGATCTGTTTATGGCTTTTGATCATCAGCCTTCAGGATGCTCATAAACTCTTCACCGGTAATTGTTTCTTTGTTTAGAAGGTATGCTGCCAGTTCATGGAGTTTATCTTCGTGTTCCCGCAGAATACTATCTGCTTTCTTCCGGGCTTCTTCTACCAGCGCGACCACCTGTTCATCAACCTTTTCCGCAAAAGCAGGACTACATGCCAGGGAGGTATCCTGACCCAAATACTGACTGTTCAGTGTTTCCAGTGCCACCATGCCGAAATCACCCATGCCATAGCGGGTAATCATCCCGCGTGCCAGCCGGGTAGCCTTTTCAATATCGTTGCTCGCACCCGTGGTGATGGAATGGAAAACCAGTTGTTCAGCCGCCTGCCCGCCTGTCAGGGTAACAATCTTATTATACAGTTCTTCACGGGACATCAGATAATGCTCATCTTCATCCACCTGCATGGTATATCCAAGAGCGCCGGATGTTCTGGGGATAATCGTGATCTTTGTCACAGGTGCTGAATTGGTCTGCAGAGATGCCACCAGTGCGTGACCGATTTCGTGATAGGAAACAATCTTTTTTTCATTCTCAGACAAGACTGCATTTTTACGCTGATAACCGGCGATAACCGTTTCCACACTTTCCATCAGGTCGTCCTGTGTTACAGTATCGCGGCCCAGCCGCACCGCACGCAGCGCTGCCTCATTGATGATATTGGCCAGTTCCGCGCCGCTTGCACCGCTTGTTGCCCTGGCGACAGCTTTCAGGTCAATGTTATCGGCCATTCTGATCCCCTTGCTGTGCACACGCAGAATCGCTTCACGGCCACCGACATCGGGCAGTTCAACCGGAATCCTTCTGTCAAAACGACCTGGGCGCAGAAGAGCTGGATCCAGGGATTCAGGTCGGTTGGTTGCTGCCAGTATGACCACACCCTTTTTCCCGTCAAAGCCATCCATTTCTGTCAGCAACTGATTCAGAGTCTGTTCACGCTCATCATTGCCGCCGATGCCGGCTCCGGTATCTCTTTTTTTGCCGATTGTATCAATTTCATCAATAAAAACGATACAAGGTGCCTTTTCGTTCGCCTGTTTGAACAGGTCCCTGACTTTTGCTGCACCCATACCGACAAACATCTCTACAAATTCGCTGCCGGAAATGGAAAAGAAAGGAACCTTGGCCTCACCGGCAACAGCTTTCGCCAGCAAAGTTTTACCTGTTCCGGGAGGTCCGACAAGCAGCGCACCTTTAGGCAGTTTGGCGCCAATGGAGGCATATTTACCCGGGTGTTCCAGAAAATCAACAATCTCTTTCAGTGCTTCCTTGGCTTCTTCCTCACCGGCTACATCTTCGAAAGTTACACCCGTTGATTCTGAAGCAACAATCTTTGCACCGGATTTACCGAAGCTCAGCGCATTCATCCCGCCTATCATCCGCTTTGATAATATCCGGCCCAATGCCCAGAACAGTGCGATCGGGATTATCCAGCTGATGATAAAGCTGATCAGCGGATTGTTCTGAGTTGGGATTTGTGCGGAAAACGAGACTCCGGCATCCTCCAGCCGTTGGCGCAGACTGCTATCCGGGAAAACCGCTGTCTTGCAGATGCTGTCCTGTCCGTCTTTGCCTTTGGTGATGAAAATCAATTGTTCTCCGTTTTCATCCATGGATACTTCTGATACCTGTTTTGAATCCACCATTTTCAGAAAATCGCTGTAACCGACTTCCTGAACCTGGCGCTGCAAAAGCATCGGAAAAACGAACGCATTCAGAAGCATAATCACGATGACTGCAACAGCCATGTAGAAAATGAGCGGCTTTTTATTCTGATTGGAATCACTAATCATAAGACCATCTCCTTCTTAATGGTATCTTATATCCTGAACATGAAGGACAAGTGAAAAGCGGAAGAAATAACAGGAAAAAAACTGCAGAAAAAGCAAAGGACCCCGACTCACGATTGAGCCGGAGCCCTCTGATTTTCTATACATGGGCCGATTGGCGGGTATGTCAGTTAACCTTCGATCAGGATCTGCTTCTTCTCATTAACCTTCTGCTGTTCCTTCTTCGGAATCGTCAGACTCAGCACACCGTTTTCATACTTCGCCTTGATGTCCTCCTCGGTCACAGTTTCACCGACATAGAAGCTGCGCTGCATTGTGCCGGTGTACCGCTCTTGGCGCAGGACTTTACCTTTCTTATTCTCCTGCTTCTTTTCCAGTGCTTTCTCTGTCGCTATGGTCAGATAACCATTTTCCAGATTCAGCTTGATTTCTTCTTTCTTGAATCCGGGCAGATCCACATCGACTTCGTATCCTTCATCCGTTTCCTTTACATCCGTCTTCATCATGTGCTGTGCATTTCTGCCGTAAAGAACATGCTCAGGACGGGTAAATCCACGGAAGAAGTTCCCGTCAAGGTCATCAAAGACATCCATCAGGTTCTCACCAAATACGCTGGGAAGATAAGTACTCATAATAACAACCTCCATTCATGGCCTTCATCGCCGGGCTTCTCACCCGTCATGCCGGGTCGCAATCTGGCCTTTATGCAGGTCGTGCACTTTGTGGTCTCCGGCCACCCCGTTCTCCCGAACGCTGATTATATTATATTCATTGATCAAAGAAAGTCAAACTTAAGATTGGCCGATTTACTCCGTTATCCGGCGACTGTATGCTTTTTGTCCCTCTTAGTCTGTTTTCCTGAGAATTTCTGGATAATTCATTGTATTTCTAAAGATTTTCATTTGCGGATTTTTTGTCTCCAAAATCAATGCTCTGAATTTTCTGCATAGATATATCCAGGATTTTTGAGTATTTAACTGTCAGTTGAAAGACAAATCCTTTTTTAATATCCAGAAGCATGAATCCTTGATTCTTCTCCTCGATCAGCAAAAAAAGATTTGCTGCCGAAAAGCGCTGAACCCTTGTGTTTTCAATGAATTTCTGATTGATCGGCACTTTCATTGACTACTCCTCCTCCATAGAATCGTAGTAGTAATCACTCTGTTGCCGAACAAAGTCAACTATAAACCTTATCCGGCTGGCACTGATCAATCTGCTAAGCCGATAAAGCCGGAACATATTCGCTTGATCAATAATATGATTTACTGCTGAAAAAGCGCCGAACCCTTGTTTTTCAAAGGCCGGCGTTTTTTCATATAGCGTTGATTTTCATATTTTCGGCAAAATATCACCAGTAGTAGTAAAACAGTAGTAATTTCCTTTTTATCTGCCGCGTTTTAGGGGCGTCCTGCCAACCCCTTAGTCACTGTTGCCATGTCACACCGCCTGATGTTGTACTTACACCGACTGTTCTGCTTCTATGTTTCTGTATGACTCCCTCCTCCAGGATCTAAACCCTCAACATATCCGGAACACATTCTGCAAAGAGACAATCCTAATTTTGCATTTGGACTTTGCCATTCTCACAATTTAGCAGATTTTATTCTTTTGTAACAATATTTATAAAAATTTAATTTTTAATTTGAATTTTTCATTGCCATTTTTCTTTCCTTGTGCTAAACTGTGGAAGTTAGCCCTGGTTTGCCGCCGGGCGGCTGCATCCGTTGAAAAACGGGTGTTCCGGTGGGAAATCAAACCCCGTCTCTTTAGGCGCTGGCAGACTGCACCTTCCATAGCAGTCCGTCAGTGTTGTTGTGCGCCTGCTTTCACCAGGAGCCAACATGGAGTCGAGTTTCGCGGTGCCTGGTTGGGTTGCCTCGCCCCATGCGAAACAAAACTTTTCCCGGTTGACCATTTAGGTCAAACAACATACGGAGGTGTATTACTTAAAATGGCACGCATTGCAGGTGTTGACCTGCCCAGAGAAAAGCGCGTTGAGATCGGCCTGACCTACATCTACGGCATCGGCCTGACCACTTCGCAGAAGATGCTCGCGGAAGTCGGTGTGAATCCCGACACACGGGTAAAGGATCTCTCCGAGACCGAAATCAGCAAGCTGCGTGAATACATTGAGCACAACCTGAAGGTGGAAGGTGATCTTCGCCGTGAAGTTTCGCTCAACATCAAGCGTCTGATTGAGATCGGCTGCTATCGCGGCGTTCGTCATCGTCATGGCCTTCCCGTTCGCGGACAGAATACCAAGCAGAATGCCCGCACCCGTAAGGGCCCCAAGAAGACCATCGCCGGCAAGAAGAAAGCCACCAAGTAAGTCTCTGACTGAATTGATTCCGCTTTTATGCGGATAATACGGAGGGAGTAAAATCAATGGCACCTAAGCAAAAGCTGAAGAAGGCTACGCGTAAACGCCGCGAACGGAAGCTCGTTGAGCGCGGCGCTGCCCATATCCGTTCTTCTTTCAACAATACCATCGTGACCATCACTGACACCCAGGGCAATGCTCTTTCCTGGGCCAGCGCCGGCGGTCTAGGCTTCCGCGGAAGCAAGAAGTCTACGCCCTTCGCTGCTCAGATGGCCGCTGAAACCGCCGCCAAGGCCGCTATGGAATACGGTCTGCGCACGGTTGAAGTGTATGTCAAAGGCCCCGGTTCCGGACGCGAAGCCGCTATCCGTTCTCTTCAGGCCGCCGGTCTGGATGTGAACATGATCAAGGACGTGACGCCCATTCCTCACAACGGTTGCCGTCCGCCCAAACGCCGTCGCGTGTAAGAAGGAGGACAGACAGAAATGGCAGTGAATAAAGATCCGATTGCCAAGAAATGCCGGAAGTTCGACATTTCCCCGGCCGTTATGGGCTATGGCAATAAAAAATCCACCCGCAATCCCGGCGGAAACCGCCGCAAGAAGGTCTCCGAATACGGCGCCCAGCTGCAGGAAAAGCAGAAGGTTAAGTTCGTATACGGCGTCCTGGAAAAGCAGTTCCACAAGTACTACCTGAAGGCCGCCAACATGAAGGGCATCACCGGTGACAACATGCTCCGCCTGCTGGAGCAGCGTCTGGACAACGTTGTGTTCCGTCTTGGTCTGGCCAAGACCCGTCGTATGGCTCGTCAGATCGTCTGCCACGGCCACATTCGGGTCAATGATATCAAAGTCGACATTCCTTCCTACCAGGTGAAGGTTGGCGATAAGATCACTCTGCGCAAGCGCAGCGAAGAGATGGAGATGTTCAAGAGTCTGCGTGAAGGAACCAGCACGCTGATCCCGAAGTGGCTCAGCTTCGACGCTCAGAACCTCACCGGCACCGTCAACGCTCTTCCCACCCGCGAAGATATCGACCTGCAGGTTCAGGAGAACATGATCGTCGAGTTCTACTCCCGTTAATGATTACTGGACAACCCGAATGAGGAGGGTACAACGAAATGATCGTCGAAATCGAAAAAGCCCGTATCGACTGCGTCGAAGTTGGACAGAACGGCTGCTATGGCCGCTTTGTGATCGAGCCGCTTGAACGCGGATTCGGCCACACCCTGGGCAACTCCCTGCGTCGCGTGCTTCTTTCCTCCCTCCCCGGCGTGGCAGTCTCTTCCGTGCACATCGAAGGTGTGCAGCACGAGTTCTCCACGATCCCGGGAGTCAAGGAAGATGTAACGGAAATCATCCTGAATCTGAAGACTATGGCCTGCAAGATGTTTGCCGATGGCCCCAAGCAGCTCACCATCGATGTGAAGGGTCCCTGCGAACTGACTGCCGGCGATATCAAAACGGATGATGAGGTTGAAATCGCCAACCCGGAACTCCATATCGCCACGCTGAATGAGGATGCTCATCTGCAGATGCAGCTGACCCTCGATCGCGGCCGCGGATATGTGAGCGCCGACAAGAACAAGACCCCCAGCATGCCTATCGGCGTGATCCCGATCGACTCCATCTTCACTCCTGTGAAGAAAGTCAACTACACGGTCGAAGATACCCGCGTAGGTCAGATCACGGACTATGACAAGCTGACCCTTGAGATCTGGACCAACGGCACGCTGAAGCCTGAAGAGGCTATTTCCAGCGCCGCCAAGATTCTGAATGAGCACCTGAACCTGTTCATCAGCCTGACCGACCAGGTCATGCCCGTGAGCATGGTGCAGCCCGAAGACGACAAGAAGGACAAGGTTCTGGAGATGACTATCGAAGAACTGGATCTTTCCGTCCGTGCTTATAACTGCCTGAAGCGTGCCGGCATCAACAGCGTTGCTGAGCTGGTGCAGAAGAATCAGGAAGACATGATGAAGGTCCGCAATCTGGGCCGTAAGAGCCTGGAAGAAGTTGAGCAGAAGCTCAGCGCTCTGGGTCTGGGCCTTCGCCCCAATGATGACTAATTTAGGAGGGAATTCCCATGGCTAACCAACGCAAGCTGGGTCGCACCGCGGATCAGCGCAAGGCGCTGCTTCGTAACCAGGTGACCAACCTGATCTGGAACGGCCGGATCACGACTACCGAAGCCAAGGCCAAGGAAGTCCGCCGGATCGCCGACAAGATGATTACCCTGGCTGTGCGCGAATGCGAAAATACGGTTTCCACCACCAAGGAAACCCATAACGACAAAGGACAGCTGGTCACCCTGGAAGTGGTGAACGATGCTCCGTCCAAACTGCATGCCCGCCGCATCATGATGGCTTACCTCTACGATCTGAAGGAAGCCAAGAATGCCGACGAGAACAAGGCTGAATACCGTGAGCGTACCAAGGACAACAAGCATCCTGTGGTAGAGAAGCTCTTCCGTGAAATCGGACCCAAGTACAAGGCCCGCAACGCGGAAAAGAACTGCTCCGGTGGCTACACCCGCATCTACAAGCTCGGACCGCGTCGCGGCGATGCCGCCGAGATGGTCATTCTCGAGCTGGTCTGACATTAACCGACACATCAAGCAAGCAAAAACTCCTGCCCCCTGCACAAGGGCAGGAGTTTTCTTATTGCTCAAAACCTATGTATTAATATCAACACATAGGGTTTATATGTCATCCTTCGACACGACCATTTCCGTTTTTTTACTCAATGCCTTGACATTTTTTCCATAAACCATCATGATATTCTCATGTCTGCACAACACATAATTATGAATTATGAATTGTGAATTATGAATTTAAGAAAGCGTGGCTTTTATGAAAGACCTTTACTCGGAAAATGACCTCTTCTCCCTCTCTTCCCAGCTGAAAAAGCGCTATACCCTGCTGGGCGTCATCCTGGCCGTAATCCTGGGCCTGTTCATCTATTCCATGATCATCCGGGTGGAATGGCTGAGCGTTGTCCTGTTTGCCCTTCTCTGTGCCGTTGCAGTCTTCTTTATTGAGCTGTTCTGCCTGCCGCTGCACCGGTATAAAAAGCTGGTTCAGTCCGCGCTGAAGGGCCGTACGCACACTGATACGCTGATCTATGACCACGCGGAAGCAGAGCCCTCCCTTGTGGACGGCGTACACTGCACCGGGCTGATTCTCCTCGGCGAGCCGGACAAACACGGCATCCGTGAACAGCGGTATTACTGGGACAACGAGCTGCCCCTTCCCGCTTTCAACTCCGGCGATCAGATCACCATCAAATACACCGGCAAAAACATCATCGGCTACGAACTATAATTTCCTTCTGATATGAAACCCACATGATTAGCAGATGCAACCAAGACTGAACAACCGTCCAGATACATAAAATTTTTAAGTTTTAAGTCTTAAGTTTTCAGTATTCATTAAAAACGACCCATGCATTGCATGGGTCGTTTTCTTCTCACGGCAAGTCTGTCATCCCGTTTTTTATGAGATAAAACCTGCTTGCTCCGTCCAGCGTAACCAGGTCGTGCATCTGATCCAGGTCAGACAATTCCAGGATATGCGTCCTGCCGCTTACTGTGCGGAACGTATACTTGGTATGCACGTTCCCCGGCTCATATTCCTGTGAAAGCTTCCCGCTCACCGTCACCGTCAGCAGCCTGTCCCAGGCAGCTTCAAACGTCTCATACGGGATTTCTTCGCCGTTTTTCAGGCAGCGATATGTCTGTTCCGTCACTTCTTCCCCGTTCCCGGCATCCTCCACAGGCTCCAGGACGTAGGAAACCGTCTCCTGGCCATGCTTCTCCACCACTGCGCTTTCCAGCGAGGTCAGCGGGATAGTAACCACATAACGGGCTACTGTGCTTGTGGGCTCCACGTTCAGGAACGCGCTCATTGTGAAATCGGTGACGGAATAGATACAGCCTTCGTACAGGACGTAAGAAGACATCTCACTCTTGCTCCCACCGACAGTCAGGGTATACAGGTGTTCTTCCCAGTCGCTCACGTCAAACACGCCGCTCATCCCTACCGTACCGGTGGATCCTGCTGCCGTATGGAACTCAAGGATTGCCGAAGGCTCTTCAAAGCCGTAAAGCTTCAGCGTTTCTTCGTTTGCCTCTTCTATAAACACACCCAGCCGTAGATTCCCGGCGTTTTCCTTCAGGTTTACAATCGAGTTGTAATCCGCAGGGTAAGTAAAAGGCGCCGTCAGCTGCCAGTTTTCCGCCGCGTCCCTGTCCTTTACGTCTCCCTGCAGGCTCCATTCCTTCCGGACGCTTCCGTCTGCGTTTTTCACGCTGATTCTGTCCAGCAGTGCGCTCTGGATCTCCAGCCGCGGGACCGGATGAAGCAGGGTCTGTTCCGTGCTCAGATCGTCCATAATACCCGCCGAAACAGCGTACAGGTGTTCATCTCCGTCCACAGACATGTAGTAGTACCTGTTGTTTTCAGGATCAGCCGATTTCCCGACATGCACAGTCACATCTGTGCCATCCTGGAAGCTGAACACAGCGGTTACCAGCGGATCCTTCAGGCCGAAAGCATCCAGAGCGACTTCCCATTCTGACCGTTTTTCCGCGAATATGTCGTCATAGGTCAGGTTTGTGGCCACGCTCATCAGCAGTTCTGCGATGTTTTCGTCCACCGTCCAGGAAGAGGGTTCTCCTGTTTCCTCATGCAACAGATGAAGTTTGCCTTCCGCGTCTGTCTCCACGGTCCAGGGATCTTTCCCTTGCTGGATCAGCGTCAGGCTTTTCAGTTCGCTTTCTTCGTGCAGAAAGATATTGCCTGTTTGTGCTTCATATTTCACGTTCGCTTCGGATGCCGTTTTCTCTGCCTTATCCCGCAGCAGCAAACCAACCGCAACGCAGATCACCAGCAAAAGAGCGCACAGAATCACCCCGGTCAGCCTTCTCCGCTTCCGGTCCTTATGCTTCTGTCTCTCCACCTTTTGCATGCTTTATATTCCTCTATTATTTCCACTAATCTTATGTATAAACTATCCAGCTTACTTTAGGATAGCATTCAGTAACTATTATTTTTAAGTTTTCAGTTATTGAGGAGGCATCCGTGCTTCAGCACGGCCAATGCCTCCCATGCTACAGCTGTCAAAGTTTCGAAGGAACTTTGGTAACAGCGATCGCAAAGTTTTCAGTATTCATTTGATAATATATTGTCTTCAGTATTCATTAGAAAAACAGATGTTATCTGTTTTTCCTCGGTCCCAGCACCAGCAGTGCCGCAAACAGCACCGACAGCGGCAGGGCAATCAGCAGGATTGATCCCAGGCTCAGGCTTTCCGTTTTCAGTCCGGGACGTGCCGCATCCTTCGGCGTAATATTCAGGCCTGTTCCGTCATTCTGCAGCAGGAACTCCATCACGTTCACCGTCAGCTCCTGGCAGTGTGTGACCGAGTACAAGGATTTACTTATCAGCACCTCACCGCAGCCAATGATAAAAGCTCTGGATACATAACTCTCCGTGGTGATACGACGGGCTTCCAGCGCCAGCGGATATCCGTCTGTTACGCTGGGTGCAATGTTTGTTCTGTCAATTTGGCGGATTGCCGTATCAGCGCTGCGAAGCACAACGCTTACGCTCAGGTTCCGGTCTCCCTCTTCCGGTTCCGCGAAGGCTCTCGTTTCCGGAATAATCAGGTAATCCCTGCCCAGTCCCACCAGGTCCATCGTGATATCCGTAGAGCACATCACAGGTAAAAGAAAATACTGATTGGATTCGTAATAGGAATTCTTGTCCAGCGGATCGGCGCGAACCAGGCCGTCCAGCGGCTCAAATCCGTAGCTCCGCAGCAATGTCATATAATTGGGCATATTCGCCAGGGGGGCACTATAATCACAGACAAACAGGAAGCTGCCGCCCTTCGCGGCGAATTCCGTTAGTTTTGTCATCTCAATATCCGTCAGATCTTTCTGTGCGTTAAAGAAAATCAGCAGGTCTTCAGGATCCGGCGTATATTCATTATCCCTCAGGGTCTGATATTCCACTTCATACTGATTGGCTTCCAGCAGGTTCTGGAAGTCTGTCAGGTATTGTAGTTCATACTCATCGTGTCCCTGCAGGATCACAGCCTTTGGCACCCGGTCCTTCACCACATAGGCAATCGCTCCGGTAATGGCACTTTCAAACGTCAGGCTGTCATATTCCATTGTGCCAGTCTCAAGGTTGTAACCCAATCCCATAAAGTCCTCGCCGCCAAGGATTCTGAAGCGGTTCGTCTGTTCACACCAGACAATGAAGTTGGACTCTCCCGGCACCAGGTTATCGGTCGAAAACTGCTCCAGCAGCTGCGGATTAACCGCCGGATCCACCTGCTTCCAGGTGATCTTATCACTGGACGCGGCATACTTATTCAACAGTTCCTGAAGCTCCAGCCAGTCCCTTTCAGAAGATTTCCGGAACAGTGCATAGATCTCAACCGGTTTATCCAGTTTTTCAATCACGGCCTTTGTTTCCGCGCTCTGGGACAGAATACCGTTAAAGGAGAGATCAATACGCCATCCCTTATTCTTTTCCAGCGCGTATACGCCCGCGTTCAGCGCAATCAGTGCCAGCAGCACCATTGCCAGCATCAGGGCTGATACGGAACCGTATTTCCACTTCCCGGTTTTAAACTTCCCTTTACTCATGGATGGCGTTTTTCTCTCCTTTCTGCCCGCATCCCGCGGGCAACTCTTCGCCCTTCACTGTCCGCATCCGCGGGCAACTCTACACTCTTCACTCATCACTCTGCACTGACAAACTTAAATCATTTTTAAGTCTTAAGTTTTAAGTTTTCAGTTTTCATTACGGTAAAAATCCAGGATTTTTACCGCGTATATCTTTTTCGATCGAGCCTGAACACCGCCAGTGCCAGGAACGCCGCGATAAAGGACAGGTCATACAGGATCGCAGCGAAACTCAGCTGCCCCAGCTTGATCATGTTCTCATTCCGCCGGTATATGGACAGGAATTTCAGGATCTCCGAAAGCCATTCCACCTGGATCATGCCGTACATCTCATCCAGGATCCACAGCAGCAGGTTGGCGCCGTATGCCAGTACCGCAGCCGTCACCGGTGTGCCCGCGCATCCCGAAAGGAACAGATCCAGTGCGGCCAGGGCGCAGCCCTGCAGGATGAATCCCAGGTAGTTTACCGCCAGTTCCGCCGGATACACCCTGCCGTAGAGAGCTACCACCAGCACAAACAGCAGCGTCATCCCCGCGGTTATCAGCAGCACCGTCACTGCGGCCAGGTATTTGCCCAGCACAATACCCGGCAGGGATACCGGGCTCGTCAGCAGCAGCTGATCCGTCTTCTTCTGCTTTTCTTCCGCCAGCAGGCGCATCGTCAGGATCGGGCAAAGCAGCATCCACAGATAGCTCATCGTATAGATGAAATTCGGCAGTTCACCGCTTCGCGTCCTGAGTATACTCACATAAAACAGGATGGAGGAAATAATCAGGAATACCCCGATAAACACATAGCCTACAGAAGTATAAAAGTACCCCTGTATCTCCCGTTTCCGGATCGTATTCATGGTCTTCTCCTCTCCGCCTGCCTGCCTTCAGCAGGCAAACTTTTCACTAATCACTGGTCTCTTACAAACTTAATCATTTTTAAGTCTTAAGTTTTAAGTTTTCAGTTTTCATTGAGATCTTTCTGTGAAACACTTATGTGTTTCTCAGGAAGATCTCCTCCAGGCTGTCCTTCTCCTCCGTCATCATCCGGATCGGCGCGTTCAGCCCTGCCAGCAGCCGGAAAATCTGGTCCGTTGCCCTTCCCTGCTCATCTGCCGTTTTACAGGTCAGCAGGAACTCTGCTGTGCCCGCCTCCGGACTGTTGACTCCTTCTGCCTGCAGTACGCATTGCAGGCCCTTCAGGGCCCCCAGAAGGGCTTCCTTCCGTCCGGCCGCACGTACCCGCAGCCGCAGGGTATCGGCCGGTTTCTCCGTCAGGTCAATGCTCTGTACCATCCGTCCTTCGTTCAGGATTATCACCCGGGAGCAGAGCTGCTGAACCTCGGTAAGGATATGGCTGGAGAATACGACCGTGTGGTCCTTTCCCAGCTTCCGGATCAGTTCCCGCATTTCCACCGTTTGCCGCGGATCCAGGCCGACCGTCGGTTCATCCAGGATCAGGACGTCCGGTGCGCCGCACAGTGCCTGCGCAATACCGACGCGCTGACGGTATCCCTTGCTCAGGTGGCCGATAACCCGTTCCCGGACTTCCTTCAGGGAGCACAGCTCGATAATCTCGTTCACATGCTCCCGGTTTGCTTTCCGGGTCACTTCCCGCAGTTCGCTGACAAAGGCCAGGTACTCCTCCACCGTCATTTCGTCATACAGCGGCGGCTTCTCCGGCAGATAGCCGATCATCCGTTTGCAGGCCCGCGGGTCAGCCAGCATATCCTTTCCGCCCACCCGTACCTTGCCTTCTGTCGGCGGAAAATAGCCGGTCATCAGGTTCAGCGCCGTGGTCTTGCCAGCGCCGTTGCGGCCCAGCAGTCCCACCGTCTGCCCTTTGGGAACATGAAGCGAGACATCCCGGAGTCCCGGGATGCTTCCGTACAGCTTGGTAACATGTTCCAGTTCAATCATTGCTTTGCCCTGCGGTACAATACCGCCCGTTTCGAGAAGTAATTCCAGATCATCACAATCAGCGTCGCCATGCACTTGTTCAGCACATACATGTTGATCGTTCTGGATCCGAAAGTCAGTATCACAGCGTCTTCACCCAGGAGCACCCGGAACAGCAGCATCAGCACCTCGTTCAGTCCCAGGCCGATCAGGCTGGTAATCAGGAAGCCCGCCTTTGCGCCAGCTCCCCGGTTCTTTGCTCCGCGGAAAACCCAGACGACGCACAGCAGGTAATTCAGGATCACTGAAATCAGGAAAGCGATGGGCGTTGCAATCAGCGTATCCACGCCGAACTTCCCCTTCAGCAAAATCAGTACGGCCAGTTCCACCACAAAACAGACGCCGCCGGTCAGGGCAAACCGAATGATCTCCGCTGCCCGGCTCTTCTTCTGTTCCATGAGTCTCACCCCTTTTGTTTCAGTACCACATTTTCCGCACCCAGCACATCCCTCAGCCGCTGGATGCAGTTTTCATCCGCGCTGCACCAGTTTTCCTTCGGGCACAGCAGTGTAATCTTTTCTTCCGGAATATGCATATAAACCGGAATCTCTCCCGCGCACAGCGCCAGCACGGCACCGGCCCGGTCCATATCCTGCCGGCTCAGCCGCAGGAAGACTTTTTTCTCTGCTTCAGCCGCCAGCTGGGCGTCCGTTTTCGGTGCTTCCCGCTTCTTCCGGAATTCCTCCAGCCGCAGCGTGGAGGGCTGCGTTGTCCACTCTTCCAGCCGGGTTACCCGCTCCGCCAGCAGCTTGGGAGCTTCATCCTCCCGTACGCTGATCTTGCCGCTGATCACCACGGCTTCATCCGTGTTCAGCAGCAGCCGGTATTTCTCAAACACCCTGGGGAACACCAGGCATTCAATCTGTCCGGTCATGTCTTCCAGGGTAACAAAGGCCATATAGTCGCCCTTCTTGGTCGCCTTTTCCTTGACCTCTGTCAGGATGCCGCCCAGGTCCACAAACATTCCGTCCAGGTCCGGAGTCTCGGCTTCCTCTTCGGGTTCGGTGATTTCAGCCGCCGTATAGGTCAGCTTTTTCAGCTTCTCCCGATAATCATCCAACGGATGACCCGTCATATAGACTCCCGCGGCGTCCTTTTCCATTTTCAGTTTGGCCTTCGCCGGGCAGTCCGGAATGTCCGGCAGCCGCAGTTCGGCGTCAAACATGGGCTGTTCTTCCCCGCCGCCGAACATATCAAACAGGCTTACCTGGCCGGATACATTCTTCTTTTTCCGTGCCTGGTTCGCATCCATGGCAGCCTCGTATACTGCCAGCATTTGCGGCCTGTTGGCGCCAAAGCCGTCAAAGGCTCCTGCCTTGATCAGGCTCTCCGTGACCCGCTTGTTGCACTCCGCCGTATCAATCCGCCGGCAGAAGTCAAAGATATCCCGGAAAGGCCCGGCGCTTTCCCGCTCGCGGATGATCGCGTTCACAGCATTCTCGCCTACGCTCTTGATTGCGCCCAGGCCGAACAGGATCGCGGCTTTTCCTTCCGCGTCCCGGTCCACTGTAAACTTCCAGCGGCTCCGGTTCACGTTGGGCGGCAGCACGGAAATATCCCGGCCCCGGCAGTACTGGATGTATCCGGCAATCTTGCCGGTATTGCCGTACACGCTGTTCAGCATGGCCGCCATGAACTGCACGGGATAATACCGCTTCAGCCAGGCTGTCTGCATAGCCACCACACCGTAAGCCGCGGCGTGGGACTTATTGAAGGCGTAGCTGGCGAAAGCGATCATTTCATCGTAGATTTCGTTCGCTACATTCTCCGGAACGCCGTTGCGCACGCATCCGGGCACAGTGACGTTCCCGTCCTTGTCTGTCAGGCCGTGAACGAAAATCTGCCGTTCCTCTTCCATGACCTTGTGCTTTTTCTTCGCCATGGCGCGGCGCACCAGGTCACTCCGGCCGTAGCTGTATCCGGCCAGGTCACGCACGATCTGCATAACCTGCTCCTGGTACACCATACACCCGTAGGTCACGTCCAGGATCGGACGCAGTTTTTCAGTTTTATACTTTACGCTGGCAGGGTTCGCCTTGCCTGCGATATAGCGCGGAATGGATTCCATGGGGCCCGGACGGTACAGGGAGATGGCAGCGATGATGTCTTCAAAGCAGCTGGGCTTCATGTTCGTCAGGAAGCCGGTCATGCCCGCGCCTTCCATCTGGAACACTCCGTCCGTATCGCCCCGGCTGATCATTTCATAAACCGCCGGATCATCCAGCGGAATATCCTCCGGCTTCATGTCCTTGCCGGTTTCCCGCATCATGTCCAGCGTATCCCGGATCACCGTCAGGGTCCGCAATCCGAGGAAGTCCATCTTCAGCAGGCCCAGGCGCTCAATGGTGCCCATCGGATACTGGGTGGTGATGACCTCGTCGTTCCGCTGCAGGGGCACAAATTCCACCACCGGCTTACCGGTAATCAGCACGCCCGCCGCGTGGGTGGAAGCATGCCGGGGCATCCCTTCCAGCGTCAGTGCCGTATCAATCAGTTCCCTGACCTTCGGCTGGTTGTCATACATTTCCCGGAGCACCGGGCTGATCTTCAGCGCCTTGTTCAGCGTCATGCCCAGGTCAAAGGGAATCGCCTTGGCCACCGCGTCCGTTTCCTGGTAGCTCATGCCCAGCACCCGGCCCACGTCGCGCACAACGCCCTTGGCCGCCATGGTACCGAAGGTGATGATCTGGCTCACATGGTCCGATCCGTATTTCCGGGCCACGTAGTCAATAACCTCCTGCCGCCGTTCGTAGCAGAAGTCCACGTCAATATCAGGCATGCTGACACGTTCCGGATTCAGGAAGCGCTCAAACAGCAGCTGGTATTTCAGCGGATCCAGCATGGTAATCCCCAGCGTATAGGCCACGATGGAGCCGGCGCCGCTGCCGCGGCCCGGGCCAACCATGATCCCGTGGGATTTGGCATAGTGGATGAAGTCCCAGACGATCAGGAAGTAGTCCACATAGCCCATATGTTCAATGGTGGACAGCTCATATTCCAGCCGCTGATAGGGTTCATCTCCCTCTTTGGCGTCCGGATAGAGCTTCTTCATGCCTTCCCCGCACAGGCGGCGCAGCATGCTCTTTGCGGTTTCGCCTTCCGGCACCGGATAGTGCGGCAGGCGGGTTACACCGAATTCAAACTCGACGTTGCATCGATCTACGATCTCCTGGGTCCGGTCAACGGCGTCCGGCACCTGCCGGAACAGGGCGCGCATCTCCTCTTCGCTCTTGACGTAGAGCTCTTCTGTCTCCATCCGCATCCGCTGGTCGTCCGCCAGCGTCTTGCCGGTCTGGATGCACATCAGCACTTCCTGGGCATGTGCGTCCTTCTTCTCCAGGTAGTGACAGTCGTTGGTCGCAACCAGCGGAACATTCATTTCCCGGGCCAGACTGATCAGCCGGGGCAGAACGGTCTTTTCTTCCCGCAGGTTGTGATCCATGATTTCAATATAGAAATTCTTCTCGCCGAAGATCTCCTGCATTTCCCGCACATAGGCATGGGCGCTTTCATCCTGCCCGTTCAGCAGCATTTTCGGAAGGTCGCCGCTCAGGCAGGCGCTCAGGCAGATCAGGCCTTCATGATGTTCCCGGATCAGGTTATAGTCGATCCGCGGCCGGTAATAGTAACCCGTCAGGAAGCCCTCACTGATCAGGTACATCAGGTTCTGATAGCCGGTATTGTTCTCGCACAGCAGGATCAGGTGGCTGTTTTCGCGGCCGGTCATGGACTTGTCCGTCCGGTCCCGGCAGACGTATGCTTCGCAGCCGATGATCGGTTTGATCCCGGCTTCCTTCATCGCGTTATAGAAATCGATCGCGCCGTACAGTACGCCGTGATCCGTAATTGCGCAGGAGTCCATTCCCAGCTCTTTCAGCCGGTCGGCAAGCGAACTGATCCTGCAGGCGCCATCCAGCAGGCTGTACTCCGTGTGCAGATGAAGATGCGTAAAGCTCATAATCCCTCCGGCGGCTGAACCGCCATTTTGTGCAAATATGAACACTTGATTATACCACAAATCAAGTTATAAACACAAAGCCGGATCCTCACGGATCCGGCTGAAATACAATTATTCGATTGATTACTCCTGCCTGATGGAAGACATGATCTGCACAGTCCGGTCAGCCGCTTCCTGGGTGGCATACCAGAAGTCAATTTCAATCATCAGGTCACCGTCTTCAAAGATGTATCCGATCCCCGGAGCTCCGTCTGATTCATCCTTCATCCGGACGCATACCATCGTGATGCGGTTCACCTTCCGGAGTTCTGCTTCCCAGCCTTTCTCCTTAAGCACGTTCACGGTTTCCTTCAGCGTTTCCGCCATGCCCAGGTTCTCAGCCTCAGATTTCGGATAGCAGAAGCAGTCCATCTCCAGGTCGTTGTTGAAATAGGTCTCAACACCGTTCTCCGAGGCTTCCGGAGACACATATTCCATATCATCCGGCAGGTCCACCACATAGCCCAGTCCGGGCAGCAGTTCAACCGTCTGATCCGCCATTGCAAACCCGCTCACCAGCATCATCAGGCAAACCACCAGACCGATAATCTTCTTCATGTTCATTCCCCTTCCGGTTAGTGCCTTGATTATACTTTCCTTCTCAATTTTCTGTCAATTACTCATCACCATCACAATGATTCACAAGCCCAAAACACTATATCATTTTTAAGTTATTGAGGAGGCATCCGTGCTTTAGCACGGGCGAAGCTCTGATGACTGCCGGTGGCAGAAATCTCGTCAGAGCTGAGGTCATCTGAAACGAGTGATCTTCCCAGTGGGAAGTCACGACGATTGAAGATGCGGTATATGCCTCCCATGCTACAGCCGTCCATTTCTGCGAGTCTATGACGATGCAGAAATGGAATACGGCGATCGCAAAGTTTTAAGTTTTCAGTATTCATTAAAACAAAAAGAGGCTTTCGCCTCTTTTTGTTTAGCCCTTGCAGTAATACTTCTCCGCATTATTTTTCATGATCGCATGTGTTGCGATGGCCAGGATCACCAAGGCACCCGCAAGAATTCCGAAGATCGGCAGCAGCTCCAGGTGAAGCTTGTCAATCAGGACGTAAGTCAGGGCCGCCAGGGCAATCAGGATACCCCAGGAGACGAACATGGAGATCATCACACCGAAGTTCTGCTTCACAGCTTCCTGCTCTGTCACCCAGTCCAGTTTGGGCTTTTTGATATCCCGGCTCAGGGCCAGGGCGCAGTTCACATAGCTGAACAGCAGGCACAGCACAAGCGCCATGATAACCTGCAGTTCCACGCCAGGATACATGATCAGCAGGACGATTGAAGCAGCGATCACGCCGGCCGCTCCGAATCCGTAGCCCACGATGAATTTCGCGCGGATAAAGGTCATGGTCGGCACCGGCAGTGCCGTCAGGAAATCATGGCCTTTGCCTTCCCGCGTCACCGCGGTGGAAAGTGCGGGGTTCATGCCCGCCATATAGGCCATCATTGCCGCCAGGATGCCCATGATCAGGGCCGGATGCATGCTCTGGAACAGTCCGCTCAGGCTTTCACCGGCTTTGCCGATAGACACACTGAAGATAATCACCATCATCAGCGGCATGAAGCAGATCGGCAGGATATTGGTCGCGTAGGACGGCACCCGCAGGATCGTCTTAACTTCACGCAGGATGCAGGCCTTCAGCTGGCCGCCGGCTGTAAAGGATTCCCGTCCGGTAAACTTTTTCTTCTTTCCGCCGGGTGTCTCGGACTGCATCATGGACAGCTTGCGGTAGCTGTAGCCCAGGAGCCATACCATGACGACCGGAGCCGCCAGGGAAACCAGGATCCATACAAGGAACATCTGGTTGTTCTGGCCCAGCATGCCTTCAGCAGCCCATTCAGCAGGCGGGAACATCTTCGTCAGGCCGGCGAACCTGCTGGCGCTTCCCGTTACGAAGCTTTCCATCATCGCTCCGCCGTCCGTGGTGCTGCTGCCGGTCATGCCGCCAAGGTTCGACATCAGGAACATATAGGCAACCAGCAGGGCGATACCGCCGACGGTCATAATCGTTTCACGGTGTTTCCACAGAGCGGAAAGACGGATCAACAGGCTGGACAGGAAAGCAATCAGGCAGATCGGCAGAATTGCAATCAGCAGCCAGACCACAATCATCCTGACGTAGAAGAGCGCTTCAGCGCCGGTCTTTACACCGTAGAGGATACAGGCCGGCAGGATCAGCAGAGCGTCAATGCAGGTTTCAGAAATCCACACCTGGGTCAGTTTGGCGCTCAGCAGCGTCCGGGGCTTGATCGGCAGCGATGCCAGATAAGTCGCGTCACGGCCAAGGTACAAAACGCTCAGGGTGAAGAAGAACGCCATGATCAGCGTACCCGTGGTGGCAAGGACCACCGCCAGGGTCACCAGCATTTCAGGCATGTGAAGCCTGATCAGGATGTCGATCATCTGGGTTTCCAGATAGAACAGCATACCGCCGAGATATGCAATCGCGAAAATGACCGCGATGATCATTCCAATGGTGCGGCCTTTCTTTTCCTTCAGCGCTGTCTTCAGGTTACGCGGTTTCATGTCCGCGTATCTGGACAGCAGCTGCAGCCGCAGCAGTGCAAGAAAGCTTTTCATTCGTTGTCTCCTCCGTCATCGGTCAGCTGCAGGAACAGGTCTTCCAGGCTGGCGCTCTTTTCACCGGAACGCAGTTCTTCCAGGGTGCCCTGGGCACGCAGAGTACCGTGATCGATCACGCCGATGCGGGTGCACAGCTTTTCAGCAACTTCCAGCACGTGGGTAGAGAAGAACACAGTATTTCCCTCGTTGCAGTGACGGATCATCTCTTCCTTCAGCAGGTGAGCTGCCCGGGGATCCAGGCCGCCCAGGGGCTCGTCCAGGATCCAGATCGGAGGATTATGAATCAAGGCGCCGATCACGACCAGCTTCTGCTTCATACCCTTGGAATAGGTACGCACCTGGCTGTTGATGGCGTCTTCCAGTTCAAAGATATGCAGGTATTTTTCAATGTGGGCCTTCCGGCGGGAAGCGCTCACCTGGTAAATATCCGCCATAAAGTTCAGGTATTCCATACCGGACAGCCGGTCATACAGATCGTTTCCGTCCGGCACAAAGCCGATCAGGCGCTGGGCCTCCAGGCGCTCGGAATCCATCCGGTGTCCCGCCATGGTGATGGAGCCTTCATCGGGCTTCAGCACGCCGGTCAGCATTTTGATCGTGGTGGTTTTGCCGGCGCCGTTCGGCCCGATAAAGCCGAACAGCTCGCCGCCCTTTACACTCAGGGACAGGTTGTCCACGGCCTTTTTATTATTCTTTGAGTACGTTTTGGTTACGTTCTGAATCTCAATCATGGGTCCTCCTCCGGCGGTTTCACCGCCCTTGCTTGTTTTTTACGTATCAGATGATAGCATACTGTGTTTGGAAAAAAAATGCAATCATAAGAGACATATCCGTACCTATTTTTCTGCCCGCGGATAAAAAAAGACGCTATTTTCTCAACAGCGTCTTTAGGCTTGTATTTCCTTATTTTTCGCGGTTCAGGCGGAACGCGACAGAGCGTTCCAGGTACTCCATATACTCGTCGTCCCGGCACATGGTCTTTCCGGCCGAATCAGACAGTTTTGCAACCGCACGCCCGTTCACCGTCTGCAGCTTGATGACTATATTCAGCGCTTCCTCGCTGGTATCGTTGGAGCAGAAGGTGCCGATACCGAAGGATACCTTCGCCCGGTCCTTAAAGTAATCGTACAGCGCCTGGGCCCGGTCAAAATCCAGGCTGTCGCTGAACAGGAGCAGCTTCGTCTTCGGATCCGCCCCGTACTTCTTGTAATGGGCGATCATCTTTTCGCCCCACTCATAGGGATCGCCGCTGTCATGGCGCACGCCGGTAAAGTTGTTCACCATGGCCCGGTTGAAGTCCAGCAGGAACAGGTCCGTGGTCACGGTATCGGTCAAGGCTGTTCCGTTGTCGCCGCGGTACTCGTCATACCAGTCTTCCAGGGCGTAATGGTTGGTATACGCCAGCGGAATGGAGTCAATGCCCTGGTACATCTGTACAAACTCATGGGCATAGGTTCCGATGGGCTTCAGCCCGTATTTCTTTGCCAGCATGACGTTGGAGGTACCCACGCAGTTCTTTGTCTCCGTGGCCAGGCGCCGGACCACTTCGTCCTCCCATTCCCGGGAAAGACGGCGGCGGCAGCCGAACTCAGCGAAGCTGAAGGTGTATTTTCCGGTCTGGAAGGCTTTGATCTTCTCATCCAGCCGTTCCTCCGCCGACTTCCTCAGTTCATTGTAATCATACTTCAGGCGGAAATAGACTTCATTGACGATCTCCAGCAGGTAAATCTCAAACTGCATGGCGGAGAACAGCGGTCCGCGCACAGTAATCTTCAGCGTTCCATCCTTGGTCAGCCGCGTTTCCACATAATCCCGGATCGGCCGCCACAGCCGCAGGAATTCCACATAGTCGCTCTTCAGGAAGCGGATGGACCGCAGGTAGTCCAGTTCCTCCTTCGTGAAGGTCAGCGAACACAGGTGGTCAATCTGGGCGTTGATTTCCTCAAACATCTCAGGAGTAAAAACAATCCCCTCATTCCGGCAGCGGAAATAGTATTCGCCGCTCAGGTCCGTGTGTTTGTGGAAGATCACCTGGTCCATATTGAACTTGTACAGGTCGGTATCCAGCAGGGAGGTAATGATCGGATCCAGCTTCATTGCGTGCTCTTTCCGTTCCGTGCCCAGCAGGCCGAGGATTTCACCCGGCACCAGCCCCTCGGGAGTCTCACCGCGGGTAATCAGTTCCCGCACCTGTGTGGAGGAGATATTCTTTGTTTCCTCCGGTGTTTTCAGCACGGTGACATAGGGCATCAGCTCCGTCAGGAACGCGCTGCCACGGATAATCTCCCCGCAGTCATCTCCTGCCCGCTCCATGCAGACAATGCCGAATTCCTCAGCAATCTCCCGCACATACTTCCAGTTTGTTTCCAATTCCGTCAGTTTGTCGGAGCCCATCAGCAGGGCTGCGTCATACCCTTCTTCTTTCAGGCGGCAAAGGGTCTCATAGGACCGGGGCTGATGGTCCAGCGTCAGCTCATAGTCAGTGACCGCCATCCACGGCCGTTTTTCACGGGCCGCCCGGAGCATCGCCAGGCGGGCACGGTCAGAATAGGCATAGTCCTTTCCCTGTTCTTCCCGGATATAAGCCGACCGGGACGGTACAAACACCACCGTTTCGCGGCCTGTCTGCTCCAGTGCGTAGCGGGCCAGCTCCAGGTGTGCTGTGGTAGGGGGATTAAATGCTCCGAAAAATGCCAGTGCCTTTTTCATTGTTCTCCGTCCTTTCCGAAGGGGTCCAGGATCAGCGGCATCCGCCGCTTGTGCATGTTGGCCGCTTCCCTTCTGCGGATTTTTTCATCGATTTCCGGATTGCCGCAGGTACCTTCCCGCAGGTAGAGGTGGATATCCGCGTACTTCAGTCCCATGTTTTCCTCGTCGCTCTTGCCGCTCAGGCCGTCGCTGGGCGTCTTTTCCACCAGCTCCCGCGGCAGCTCCGCCATGGTCTTGCCGACCTCAACCACCTCAACGCTGGTCAGTTTTCCCAGCACGGCAAAGTCGCAGGAGGTATCGCCGTCCTTGGTGCAGTAGCCGGTTGTAGCCTCGCTCAGGTTGCCTGTGCCCGCCAGTCTGGCATCCAGGGCCTGGGCGATATAGCGCAGCGTTGTCATCCGCAGGCGCGGTCCCACATTGATATCTGCCGCCCGGCTGTAAGCCACAGAAAATTCTCCTTCCGCCGCCACAGATCCGTTCTGGTCGGTCACTTCCTTCAGGGCTTTATGCATCGCCCCGATATTCACTGTCCGCTGCTGAATACCCAGTGATTCGCAGACTTTCCGGCTGTCGCTGATATCCTTCTGTTCCCCGTCTGGCAGCATCACACCATATACGTTTTCCTTGCCCAGTGCCCGGGCGCACAGCGCCGCGGTCACCGTGGAATCCTTGCCGCCGGAAATGCCGATCACCACGCGGCTGAAGCCTTGCCGCTCCGCCGTTTCCCGGATCAGCTCCACCAGCCGGTCCCGTACTTTTTCCGCGTTAAACTCATAAGCTTTCATATATCGGTTCCTCCTTGAGGTTGATTACAGGATATCGATCTGGCAGCTTGCCATGGTTTCCAGCGCCGCCTTGTGCTTCTCCGGCGTCACACCGGCGCAGCAGCCGCTGCTGACCTGGATCGTTGCTTCCGGGAATGCTGCCTTCAGCAGCAATGCGTTGGAAACCACACAGATGTCCGTGCAAAGACCAATCAGCTCAATTGTCGCGCCTTTTCCGTCCCCGATCTTTTCCCGGATCAGTTCCGGCAGGCGGATGCTGCCGAAAGTGGGTTTCTCCACCAGGATACAGTCTCCAAGCGCTTCCCGGATGACCGGATTCAGCTGCCAGCCTTCTGTCTCCCGGATACAGTGTGCCACCGGGAGCCGCTTTCCTTCCTGTGTTTCAGCGTAGTTTTCTTCATGAGTATCCAGGGTGGCAAAGATTTCCGCTCCGTCTTCCCGCCATTCCCTGATCCTTGCTGCCGCGGCGGGTACAATCGCTTCCGCTTCCTTTGTGCCCAGGGCGCCGTCTATAAAGTCATTCTGCAGGTCCACTGCAACCAGTATCTTTCTGTCTTTCATGGTTTTATTCTCCCTTCAGTTGGTAAAGCAGGGACGGCCGTCCTCTGCTCTTCCTGCCTTCCCGGTCTGTCAGTGTCATCTTTCCGGTATCTTCATACCGGGCTTTGATCGTACGGCGGAAATTGCTTTTGTCCAGCTGCTTTCCCAGTACCGCTTCAAACACGGTCTGCAGTTCTCCCAGGGAAAACGCGTTCCGGTCATTCAGGAACCGGAATCCGACCTCGGTGTAGTCAATCTTGCCCTGCAGGCGCTGTACGCCCGTCCCGATAATCCGTCCGTGGTCGAAAGCCAGGTCTCCGCCGGTCAGGATTGTTCCGTCCGTTCCTTTCAGCCGCAGCCAGTCCGCTTCTCCGGATATTTCAAACCGGCTGAAGGGAATCCGTGCTTCCTCAAACAGTGTTTCCAGCCTGTTCCAGGGGATAATCACCAGGTAGGCGGTGGAGATCACCCGGCCCCGGGGATCCCGGTTAACTTCTGAGAAGGTGTAAAGTTGTTCCAGGAACGCGTCCTTTACCGGCAGCATCTCCTCCAGCAGTTTATGGACCGTTGTCTCTGCTGATTCGTCCAGCCCGACAAACCGTCCCGGCAGAGCCCACTGTCCGGCATAGGGTTTATCTTTCCTCTGGGACAGCAGCAGGTTCAGCTTCCCTTCCCGCACGGTGAGGATCATCATATCCACCGTCACATACAGCTGACCCTCTTTCAGTGAATCATGCATCCTCATCTCTCCTTTATGGTCTGTTTGACTATAATTAAAATATACACCTTTGCTGTATTTGTCAAGTATTTTTTGTCATTTTTACTATAATTCTTTGAGAGTGCAAAAAAACAGGCCTTGCGGCCTGTTGGTATATAAGGTTTCCGGCTCACTGGATCGTGGTGTCCGGTCTGCAGGAGAAGGATTCAATCCGGAGATCCGGGCTGATCCTCACCACAACGGTCACGACGCTGCTGTTTTCATCCTGCGTTTTCCCGGTGTACTGTGCGTATACATGGTCGTACCGTTTATACAGCCAGTCCGTTTTCAGTTCCTTCAGGCTTTTCGACAGGTCCGGATTCACTCCCTGGATAAAGGAGTTCACGAACTCCAGGGCTTGTTCATCCATTTCTTTGTCCGGTTCCGGATTGTAGGTAAACTGATCCTCAGAACCGTTCTGCCATTCGGAGCTTGCCGGGATCATTTCCGTCAGCTTTTCATCTGCGGAAATCAGGAAGGTCTCTTCCCATCCTTCCGCGCCTCCGAAACTGACTTCATATCCTTCCTCTGCTTTGTTGTAGTATGCCATGTAGACGATCGTGTTCTTGTCAAAGCCTGCGCTGGTCAGGGTATTCAGTGCCTGCAGTTCAGGTCCGTTCAGGTCTGAGTCGTCAAAAAATCTCGGTTCTGCGGCTGCCATTTCATACTCTGAAACAACGCCGTAATCATCCGGTGCAAACCGCTTCACGGTCGTTTTATCCACGTCTTTCACGTTCACCTGGAATGAGACATCCACCTGCCGCATGCCTTCCCCGTCGTTTTCCACGTTCAGGGCAATATCGCCTTCCAGGTATTGCATAACACCGTTCCCGTACCGTTTTAGCGTAACAGACGCTTCCTTCAGTGATACAGTCCGGGCGGTGTAAAGAATGCCGCGGGTGACCGTTTCATAATCATCGATTCTCGCGCTATTCTCCATGGAATAGCAGTCGAAGTCCTCATCAAAGTACCGTCTTCCCGCAAACTGGAAGATATTGTTCACCATGGCATTGAACAGATCCGGTACATTGTCCTTCAGCTCAAAGCGAATGTCGCCTTCCCGTGTTTCCGTCACGGCATCGGCACCCAGGAACAGGTCTGCCTGACCCACCAGGGCCCTGCCCAGGCCGATCAGCTGTTCTGTCTCGAGGGAATTGCGGAGCAGCGAGGTATGCTCTGCCGTTCCGCCTGTTCTGTAAACACCGGGAGTAACGGCCTCCATCAGGTAGAGCGCAGTACCGTCTGTAACAATGGTATAACCGTTCTTCTGGACCGTTCCGTCCCGTTTGGGGCCTCTGAGCGACAGTTCCCTGAAGGTCCGGTTTCCGTCCTGCTTCAGGGTGATCTTTGCGGTTTTGAACCACACCCCGTCCAGGGAGAATTTCGCCGTGCCGGTCAGTGTGATGTTGTCCGTATGGAACAGTGTCTGCACAAGGGAATCATACAGTTGCGTCGCAGGGCTGCTGTTCTCCGCCATTACGGAAATGCAGACAAACAGCACCAGCATCAATGCGGTCAGGCTTATGAGCAGTTTTTTCATTTTTCATACTCCTTCTGTTCGTGAGGAAACAAGAATCCGTATTGTGTTCAGTGCGTCCCTGTGCCGGATCTGCCGGGGTTCAAACTTCAGCAGGTTATACACCAGCTGCATCACAATGCCGGCACCGAAGGTGCTGATCAGCGTTCCGATACCGATCGGTCCGCCAAGCAGCCAGCCGGTCAGCAGTACCGCTGCCCAGAGCATAACTTCCACAATGCCGATCGGCACCTTCGGAAGCCTTTTGCCCAGGCCGACCAGCAGGGAATCCCGCGGTCCGCAGCACTGTTCCCCCTTCATATAGATCCACATACCCAGGGCCATAAACACAAAACCGGTAAGCATGATCAGAATGCCAAGCCAGGTGTTCTTATTTTCCGCCAGGGGATTCAGGTCGTTGAACATCTGCACAAAATTGCCGGTCAGCAGCGCGTCAATAATAGTTCCGAAACCGATCCGCTCCTTCAGCAGCAGGTCGATTCCCAGGATAATCAGCGCCATAACCGTCATGGAAAGGCCGTAATTCAGCGGTGTATGCTTCGCAATTCCCATTCCGAGACAGTCCCAGGGAGCCAGTCCGATATTGGCAAAGATCGTCAGATGAACGCCAAAGGCAAACACCAGCAGGCCGAGTATGATTCTTCCCCACTGTACAACAATCTTTTTCCGCATATCGTTCTCTCTCCCTGTATCCCGAATACAGCGAGCATTATATCACACCCTCGCCTCCTCTGCCTATCCCGCTTCTGATCATATATATAATGCTTTATCTGCCGATTTTATTCCCTGCCGTGCAGCGGCAACTCTTCACTTTTCACTCATCACTATTCACTTATTACCCTTTACCCAATGTACACACCAGCCCAAAACACTATCATCACTTTTGACGAAGTCAAAAATATCATATTCGCCTTTAGGTGAATCTATCATATTTGCATTAAGCAAATATATCATGTTGCGCAGCAACATATCATTCTTTTGCGAAGCAAAAGACTATTCCTTTTCATCGAAGAAACCGCTTCCCTCCGGAAGCGGGTTCCTCTACCATTTTTAAGTTTTAAGTTTTCAGTTTTCAGTATTAATTTTGTTAGACAAACTGCTGTCATAAAATTCCAGCAGTTTGTCTAACAGCTCCCTATTCAGCCTGTTTTCCCAGTATTTCTTCACGTCCACATTCACCTGGTAATACTTTTCCCGATCCTTTTCCAGCCGTTCAGCGTTAGCCTTGTCATTATAATCATAGTCCAGGGTTTCCAGCCATTGCTGGTAAGCTTCATCCGTTTCTGTCACATAGGGCGTAGCCTCATGGAAGTACCTGTGTCCCTTATCTTCATAGCAGATAAAGGAGAAACGCGGATCATCCTTATGGTTCCTGTAATAGATGTCATATCCAATCTCAGTCGGTACCACTTTGTCGTCCATACTGTGGACAATCATAATCCGGGCGTCGGTATTGTTGAAGCCGTCTTCAGCTGTGATGGTGGAATACTTCCCGAATTTAATATAATCATGCAGTCTCAGGAAAGGCAGCGTCAGGTAAACCGCCGGCCCCGCGATGGCCTTTCCTTCAGAAATGAATATGCCCAGTGAATCATTGTAGCCGGAGCAGGCGACTACTGCTTCCACCTCGGGATGAAGCGTCAGCACAGCGCTCACGCAGTATCCGCCCCAGCTGTGGCCGAACAGTGCAATGGGAAGCTGCGGGAAATTTCCGCTTTCTTCCACAAATGATATCGCGTATGACAGGTCAATCATGCCCTGCGGCAGTCCCCGCGTGGATTCGCCTTCGCTTTCTTCACTACCAGTAGCGTCAAAAGCAAATACATAATAGCCGTGCTTCGCGAAATAATCCGCGCAGTTCATATAATAGCTCTGTCCGCCGCCGTACCCGTGGGCAAAGATAATAATACCTTTCTGGTCTGACCCTGAAGAGTACAGATACCCTGTCAGTTTCTGTCCTTTATCAGAAGGAAAGATATACTGTGTCCGTTCAAGTCCGTCATAGAACTCTGCGCGCTGCCTTGTCAGCTTATCGGTTTCGTAGCGCCTGCCAAAGAAGCGGCTGCATTCCACTTCCGTCAGGATCCAGGCGCCCGCAATCACCAGGACCAGTACACAGGCCAGGATAATCAGGATCTTTTTCCTGACAGGCATCTTTTTCTTCACCCCATACAGCTCCTTCCCTGTATTTGGTCCTCTGTCTTGTGTCTTTGTCTTCTGTTTTGCGCTTTGTATTGTTTGAATTATACCATAAAACCCGGTATTCTTATGTGACTTCATCTCACTCGTTGCGTAATAACATGTAAAAGTACTGCATTTCATTGTTTCTTTATGGTATTTTTTGACGGGACACAAAGAACTTGGTATGATGTGTCAAATAATCCGTATCGCATGTCGTCAGCGGGGGTGAAAGTGTGGAGATCAGGATTAACCATCTGATTGAGGGCGCAAAGCAGGCGAAAGGCCTGGTTGTCATCATTGACGTGTTCCGCGCCTTCTCCCTGGAATGCTGGCTTTATGCCATGGGTGCGAAAGAGATCCGCCCCGTCGGTGCAATTGAGGATGCGCTTTCCTGGCGTGAAAAAGATCCGGAAGCTGTGCTGATCGGAGAACGTCACGGCAGGAAACTGGACGGTTTTGATTTCGGAAACTCCCCTTCCACGGTTAACCCGGAAGCCATCCGGGGAAAGCGGATCATTCATACCACCAGTGCCGGAACTCAGGGCGTAACCAATGCTGTCCATGCGGAAGAAATCCTGACAGGCAGTTTTGTAAATGCGCAGGCCATCGCCGGTTATATCCGTCAGCGAAGCCCGGAAACCGTCACCCTTGTCTGCATGGGTAAGGAAGGCCTGGCCCCCGCGGAGGAAGATGAGCTCTGTGCGCTCTATCTGCGAAGCCTGCTGACCGGGGAAGATATGCCGGATATTGATGAACGGCTGAAGGCGCTTCGCGCAGGCGGCGGCAGGCACTTCTTTGATCCTGATCTTCAGGATGTTTTCCCGGAGAAAGATTTCTGGATGTGCATAGACCGGAACAGATTCAATTTCATCATCCGGATCGAGAAAAACACTGATGGGCTGATTTCGGTCAAAACCGTTTTCTGATCCGCTCAGAGCACTGAAAAGGAGAAATATATGGCAAATCTGATCATTGTATGCGGGCCCCAGGCTGTCGGAAAAATGACGGTGGCGGAAAGCCTGAGGGATAAACTGAAATATAACATGATGATGAATCATGACAGCATTGAGCTGTCAGACAGGATCTTTGGCTTTGCCACGCCTGCACAGAGGGAGCTCAATGAGGATATCCGGGAAAAAGTCTTTTCACTGGCCGTAAAACACAATGTGGACCTGATCTTCACATATGTCTGCGCGTTTAACGAGCCGGAAGAACGGGAATACCTGACAAGCCTGCAGCGTCAGTTTGAGGAAAGCGGCGGCCGCTTCATTTTTGTCGAACTCAGTGCCAATCTGGAAACCAGGCTGGCCCGGAATGAGACGCCGCACCGGATGGAGCGCAAAGCATCCAAGCGTGATGTTGCCTGGAGCAGGGCCGATATCCTCAGGAGCGATCAACAGTATAAACTGAACTCAGACGAAGGCGAAACCTGGTTTGAAAACCATCTGAAGATTGATAACACGAATCTGGATCCGGACGAAGTTGCGGACCGGGTCATCAGCACATTTGATCTCAAAGCAAACGATAAGGAAGAAAAAGAATATCGCTTCGGCGTCTGAAAATCAGGAAGAGTACGATATGGCAATCATTATAATCACGGGTGCGTCCCACACCGGGAAAACCGTTCTGGCACAGCGAATGCTGGAAAAATACAAGTATCCCTATCTGTCCATTGACCATCTGAAAATGGGCCTCATCCGCAGCGGAAACTCTGCCCTCACTCCGGAGGATGATAACGAGCTCACCGCTTATCTCTGGCCGATTGTCCGGGAGATGATCAAAACTGCCGTTGAAAACGTGCAGAATCTCATCGTGGAAGGCTGTTATATCCCTTTTAACTGGCGTCAGGACTTTAACGAAGAGTATCTGCCGCATATCCGTTATATCTGCCTGGCTATGACAGATTCGTACATTGATGCTCATTTTGAAGCCATCAAAGGCTATGCGTCAGAAGTTGAATGCCGGGGAGAAGACTCCGCCTGTACAATTGACCGGGTACGTGCGGAAAACCGGGCATACAGGGAAGGCTGCGCGCGTGCAGGCGAGCAGCCGGTTCTCATTGATTCGGATTATGAGCAGACCATCCGTTCCCTTCTGGATTAATCAGTTCGTTTTATGGAGTCTATTATGGAAATCATCAAATGCGGCATGGAAGATACTCCCCGCCTGGCAGCCATGAACAAAATGCTCATCCAGGATGAGCAGAGCGATAACCCCATGAGCGTTGAAGAACTGCAGAACCGTATGGCCGGTTTCCTGTCCGGCGATTATTCTGCTTATTTCTTTTCAGAGCAGGACGAAATCATCGGATATGCGCTGATCCGGCACACTTCTGATCCGGTTTACCTTCGGCAGTTCTATATTGACAGGCCGTATCGCAGGCAGCACAAAGGAAAGCAGGCTTTCCGGGAGCTCATGGCACACCTCGGGCTCGATACCGTAGATATCGACGTGCTGCCCTGGAATGAGAGGGGCCTGTCCTTCTGGAAAAGCTGCGGATTCACTGAAGCCTGCGTCTCTATGAGATATAAACGTTAATTTGTGAATTACAATGGTTTTCTCATAAACGCCGTCACGTCTCTGACGGCGTTTTCGTCTGTCATCAGGTCGCCGCGGATACTGACCTTCCCGTATTGCTTTGCGGACAGGAACAGGATATCCGGCTCCTTGTATGACTGATAAGCCAGTGCGGTTTTGAAATTATCCTCATTTGTATTGCTTACAACGATTGCGCGTTTGGGAACCTTCTCATAAGCTTCCAGCAGTTCAGGATGGCCCTGGAAATAGCACTGGCTTCTTTCGTTAAAAACGAAATAGTTGGCGCAGGGATAATCGCAGTAATTCGGCAGGATGAAGTAAGTCAGGTCACTATTTGTAACTGCGTCAAGCAGCCGGTATTCCATATCGCTGTAATACGGGCACTTGCTGCGGTCTGCGAAGCATTCATATCCGCATTTCCCGCAGGCATGAATCTCAAAATTCGAAAACTGAAACAGCACAGCTTCCTCAGACAAGGATCGGATCAGTTTTCCGATCTGTGCGCAGTTACCGTTTCCCCTTGAGCTGAAAGAGATAATGCAGGTTTTCATTTGCCGGCTCCTTATTGTTTCAGGCTGGAATCATAATCCGTATTATGCAGGATTATACTTTTTTTCGCAATATTAATCATCATTGTTTCTTTCTCTTTGACTGTGCGGTTGTTTTCTGCTATGCTGGCTGACAAGATTTCAGAACGTTAGGAGGCAGTACAATGGCTATGACGCAGGAAGAGATTAACAACACCAACTGGAGCCAATCGGTTGCCGGTGTCTGTATAAAGGACGGCAAAGTGCTGCTCGCACGCCATACTTATGGAAGCGGCAACGGCAGGCTGATCATCCCCGGCGGCTACGTGAAATATGGCGAAGTGCCGGAAGAAGCTCTCATTCGGGAGTATCTGGAGGAAACCGGCGTCCGTGTCAAAGCCGGCCGCCTCATCGGCATGCGGTTCAACGCAAAGGACTGGTACGCCGTCTTTGCCGTGGAGTATGTGGAAGGTGAAGCCAGGTCTGATGGAGATGAAAACAGTGAAGTTGTCTGGATGGATACCACCGAAGCCCTGAAGGATGACACGGTCCCCGGCCTGACAAAAACAATGATTGAATGTGCGCTGTCCGGAACAGGGTTTGAACTTACTCCCTACCAGACAAGTCATCCCGGTTATCTGTATACGCAGCAGCCATAAACCTATAGCAAAAGGCACCCGAGCAGGGTGCCTTTTCTTAATTATCCGTAATTCTGAGCATCCGGTATCCGATACCGACGTGGGTCTGGATCAGCATGGATGCGTCCGGCGATACTTCCAGTTTTTTGCGCAGGGTAGCCATAAACACCCGCAGGGAAGCCACATTGTTTTCCCAGGAGGCGCCCCAGATCTGCTGCGTTATGTATTTATGCGTCAACACCTTGCCGCAGTTCCTGGCCAGCACGCACAGAAGCTTGTACTCAATCGGTGTCAGGTGCAGTTCCTCGTCAGACACATAAGCGCACCCGGAAGCGAAGTCAATCTTCAGGCTGCCGTTCATGAAAACGGGGCTATCAGCACTGTCAGTCTTTGTCTGATTCAGCCGCCGGATCGTCACCCGCAGCCTTGCCAGCAGTTCATCCACGGAAAACGGCTTGGTCAGGTAGTCATCCGCGCCCGCATCCAGGGCTTCGATCTTGTCCGCGTCGTCGCTGCGGGCACTGATGACGATGATGGGCATATTGGACCAGCTCCGGATTTTCCGGATCACTTCCACTCCGTCCATATCCGGTAGGCCCAGGTCCAGCAGCATGATATCCGGATTATGGGATGTTGCCTCCATAATGGCCGCTCCGGCGTTTCCCGCTGTAATATGCCTGTATTCATGGGCTTCCAGTGTCACGGAGATCAGATTGCGGATCGGCGCGTCATCCTCAACGATCAGAATCAGCGGTTTATTCATTCAGGTTCACCTCGTCCCTCGGCAGCACAAATTCAAACACGGCCCCCTGTGGTTCATGGTCCATAACGGTAATGGTTCCGTTATGCGCCTTGATAATGGACTGGCACAGGGCAAGTCCGATACCCAGTCCCCGACGGCTGTCTCCTGTCGGATTGCCGCTCGAGTAGAAAAGATCAAAGATATGATCCTTCTGGTCGTCCGGTATGCCCGGCCCGTTATCAGCAATCCGTACAACCACATTCCCGTCCCGTGCCAGGGTATCAATCCAGATCGTGGATTCTTCGGGTGCGTATTTGATGGCATTGTCCAGCAGGTTGATCACAACCTGCACCAGCAGCCGGGCGTCCGCCTTTACAAACAGCAGTTCATCAGACTGGCTTCTCTGCAGGTTATAGGCTTTCAGCTGCCGGCTCAGGTGTGTAACAGCCTCACTGATCATATCATCCATCAGCTCGGTTGTCATCTTCAGGTTCAGCTTTCCTTCCTTCATCCGGCTGGCGGAAAGCAGGTTCTCCACCATACCGGTCAGCCACTGGGCGTCCTGGTAGATGTCGTTATACAGCTGTCCGCGTGTCTTCGCGTCCAGCGTATCCCCGCAGGTCATCAGGCTGTCTGCATTTCCCATGATGGATGTCAGCGGCGTACGCAGGTCATGGGATACCGCGCGCAGCAGATTGGCACGCAGGCGCTCGTTTTCCGCCAGCACCATGGTCTCTTCTTTTTCCCGGGCGTTCCTGGCGTTTTCCATAGCCAGGGAACACTCACCTATAACAGAGGCAAGCACGCTCTGCTCAGAAGCGTCCAGCGGGGTATCATGCACCGCTACACCGACAACGCCGTAGGCATGCTCCAGGACCCGCATGCTGTAATACAGGTAATCGGTTTTCGGGAAGACTTCGGTTGTGGCACCCGCGCGTTTATGATGCGCGAAAGCCCATTCCACCGCCTGTTTTTCTTCATTGGTCCGGTACGGCACCGTATCTCCGGCAGCGGGATAGAAAATCGGATCCCCCAGCGTATCGTTTTCCGCCGGGAAGATGATCAGGCTTCTGTCCAGCAGCTTTGTCAGTTGGTTGGCCAGCACGGAAAGGATTTCCTCCATGGATTTTGCCTTTGTCAGCTGCCGGTCTGTTTCCAGCACAACGCTCATCCGCTGGGCCGCCTTGGCGGACTGTCCGGCATTTTGCTTCAGCCGGATTGCCAGCGTACTGATTGTAAAGGCCGCCGCCAGCATGATCAGGAAGGTCACGGGATATCCTGTACCGTAGGCATAGAATGTAAACTTGGGCGTAGTAAACAACAGGTCAAACAGCAGCACGCTGATGACCGCCCAGACCATGCTGTATGCCCGGTGCGTGGTGGAGATGGAAACCACCAGCAGGCCCAGCAAGTAAACCATGATGATGTTTGCGTCTGTAAAACCCAGATGAGAAAACAGGAAACCGATGGCTGTACTGACCAGCATGGAGGCCAGGAAGATCGCACCGTCCGCCAGCAGGCGTTTCCGGTTCCTCTCCGGCTGCTTCCGGGCCATATAAACCTTTGTGCCGTAATCCGGGATGATGAAATAATCCAGGTCCGGCGCATAGGTCATCAGTCGGTCTGTCAGGGATTTCTTCCGCCGCAGCAGCCCGCCAACCGTATTGGTCTGACCGATAACGATGCTGGAAATATCCGAAACCCGGGCAAACTCAGCAATCTGATAAGGGACGTCGTCACCCGTCACTGTTTCCAGCGTTGCCCCCAGCTTTTCAGCCAGGTTCATATTGCTGCGGAGACGCTTCCTGTCTTCATCTGACATGAGGGCATAGGAAGGCGTCTCCACGAACAGGGCGATCAGCGTCCCGTGAAATGCCGCTGTTATTTTGGATGCGGCATGGATAACTTTTACATTAGAAATGGAGGAAGAGAGACATACCAGAATACGTGCGTTTTGATTTTCCGTCTTCTGAAGGCTCATTTGTTATCTTCTCCTGCTCTGTTTCATCTCTGTCGGCAGTATGACGGTCGATCGATTGATCAATCCGCCCCATCACTACATGCCCTATTATACCAAAGATGGCAAGTACCAGGAGCAAAATCCAGTCCTTCATCGTACATACCTCCCCCTTTAAGGAAAGTCGGTTATATTCTGAAGCACTTCTGAACGTCTTTCCATTTACCGAGCACGAGGATGGTCTGGTTTTCCTGCAGCATTGTATCGCCGGTAACCACCATACTCGGCTGGCCGTCTCCCCGGACCGCCAGGATGTTCAGGTTATACTTTCTGCGTATATCCAGTCCGCCGACTGTCTTCCCATGCCATTCTGCAGGCACTGAAAGGTCATAGATGGCATACTCGCTGTCCAGCGCGATATAATCCAGCACATGCTCTGTAGTATGGCGGATCGCGGTCCAGGCAGCCAGCTGGCCTTCCGGATACACCACGTCATCCGCCCCGTTCCGCAGCAGGAACTTTTTGTGCACTTCACGGGAAGCACGGGATACCACCTTTTTGGCTCCCAGTTCCTTCAGCAGTGAAGTGGTTTCCAGGGAACTCTGGAAATCCTCACCAATGGTCACAATGCAAACGTCAAAGTTATCAACACCAAGCGAACGAAGGAAGGTTTCACTGGTTGCGTCCCCGATCTGCGCGTCTGTCACCAGCGGAAGAATCTCGTTGACCCGTTCCTCGTTCTTATCCACTGCGAGCACCTGATGGTGAAGCTCGTTCAGTTTTTCCGCCACACCGCGGCCAAACCGTCCCAGTCCGATCAGCAATACAGATTTCATTTTCTTCTCCTTTTATCCAACCGTAACTTTCTCCATGGGCAGCGTACAGCATGTGGTTTTCCGGACCGACTGTGCCGCGTAGATCAGCGTCAGGCCGCCCACCCTGCCCATGAACATCAGTGCCACCAGGATCAGTCTCGAAAGGTCGCCGATCCGGGTCGTAATCCCCAGGCTCAGTCCGACTGTGCCCAGTGCGGAAGCCGTTTCAAAAAGGCAGCTTCTCAGCGGAAGAGCTTCAAGCTTGCTGATGATCAGTCCGCCGGCAAAAAACAGGGCGAAATACATAATCATCAGCGCCACTGCGTTCTTTACCGCGTCATCCCCGATACGTCTTCCGAAGCAGGTAATATGTTCTTTCCTTCGGAAGATTGCAATTGCCGTCAGCAGCAGAACCGCGCCCGTGGTGGTTTTCATACCACCCGCGGTTGATCCGGGTGATCCGCCGATCAGCATCCACAGGATCATAAGCGCCTGGCTGCTTCCGCCAACGTTATTCAGCTCCATGGTGTTGAAACCGGCGGTCCGCAGCGTCACCGACTGGAACAGGGACGGCAGGATTCTTTCCCCTGCCGGCAGCTGTTTCATTTCGGAGAAGCACAGCCACAGGAACGGAATCAGGATCATCACGCCGGAAGCCGTCAGGGCAATCTTGCTCTGCAGGCGGTACTGTTTCAGGCGGAAGCGATGCTCCTTCACGTCATTCCATACCAGGAATCCGATACCGCCGATGGTGATCAACAGTACCAGCACAATATTAACCAGTACGTTCTGGGCATAAGTGGTCATGGAAGAATACGCCCCATGAACGCCCATCAGGTCAAAACCGGCATTACAGAAAGCGGATACGGCGTGGAATACTGAAAACCAGATTCCCTGACCCCATCCGAATTCGGGGATGAAAACCGGCATCAGCAGCAGTGCGCCAATCAGCTCAATGCTCAGTGATGTCAGGACAATAAAGCGTGTCAGTTTTACAATGCCGCCGACCTGCGGTGCGGAGATAGCTTCCTGCATAACGCTCCGCTGCATCAGACCGATCCTGCGGCCGGAGATAAACGCCAGTGTAAGAGCCGCGGTAACCACACCCATTCCGCCGATCTGAATCAGCATCAGGATAACCGCCTGTCCGAACACGGACCAGTGACTGACTGTATCCCGTACAACCAGGCCGGTTACACAGACGGCGGAAGTTGCCGTAAACACACAGTCTGAAAAGCAAGCTCCGCCAGGTTGCTTGCTGGAAATCGGGAGCATCAGCAGCAGCGTCCCGACCATGATAATCAGAAAAAATCCCAGAGCGATAATCTGGAAAGTTGTGATCCGATGATTTCCCCAGATTCTCACAAAAAGCCTCCCTCCATTACCATAGTTATGGTAATGGAGAGGCCATTAGCATCACGTTAGAATCTTCTGCGCTTTATAAAGATAGTATTAAGACAGATATTATTCAGTGTTCTAGGATACAAAAAAGCCTGTCTTTTCAGACAGGCTTATTAAACTTGATAGGATTACAGCTTGCACTCCAGTTTCGCCAGGGCGTCCTCAACAAAGCGGACCACAAAGTCCTCCGCTTCATTCACCGGCACGAGTTCCTTCATGGACTTATCGCGGGTCGCGATTTCGATGGTGCCGTTCTGGAGGCCCTTGGGGCTGACAACCACGCGCAGCGGCACGCCGAACAGGTCAGCGTCGGAGAACATGACGCCGGCGGAAACGCTGCGGTCATCCCACAGTACTTCAACGCCGCGGGCGGTCAGGGCGTCATACAGCTTCTGGCTTATCTCGATCACTTCCGGCTGGTCGGCTCTCAGGGAGCAGATCTGCACGTGCCAGGGAGCGATACTCATGGGCCAGACGGGGCCGTAATCATCGTGATGTGCTTCGCAAACGGAAGCGGCCAGGCGGCCTACGCCGATACCGTAGCAGCCCATGATGGGATGCTTCAGGCTGCCATCCTGGTCCACATAGGTCATATCCATAGACTCGGTGTATTTGGTACCCAGCTGGAAGATGTTACCTACCTCAATACCGCGGCTGGTGTAGATGGAGGGCTTGCCGCATACCGGGCAGATACCGCCGTCAAAGGCCTTGGCCACGTCCACGTATTCAACTTCGCCGATATCCCGGGCGATGTTGAAGCCGATGTAGTGTTTGTCCTCCTCGCAGGCGCCGGTGGCCAGCCACTCGATGCCCTTCAGGGAGCTGTCATATACAATGGTCGTGCCTTCCGGCAGGCCCATCGGTCCGGTGAAGCCGGCATGGATGCCGCTGTCTTCGGTCACAACGGCGGGATGCACTTCAGCCTTCAGGTAGTTGCGCAGCTTGGTCTCATTCACGTCCAGGTCGCCGCGAACAAACACGATCACGAAGGAATCGTCCACGTTGCGCTGGTACATCACAGCCTTGCAGGTCTGCTGGGGCTTGATCTTCAGGAAGGCACACAGGTCTTCAATTGTCTTGACGTTGGGGGTGTCCACCTTTTCCAGCGGAGCAATCTCACCGGGCTCATTGTTCAGCAGGCAGGGAGCCGCTTCCATGTTGGCACGGTAGTCGCAGTCATGGCACAGCACGATGGTGTCTTCGCCCACGTCGGTCAGCAGCATGTATTCATGGCTCACCTTGCCGCCCATCATACCGCTGTCGCTGGCCACCGCCACAACCTCCGGCACGCCGCAGCGGGCATAGATGCGGTTGTAGGCTTCGTAGCAGCGCATATAGTACTGCTCCAGGTCTTCCTGGGAGGTGTGGAAGGAGTAGGCGTCCTTCATGGTGAACTCGCGCACACGGATCAGGCCGCCGCGGCAGCGGGGTTCATCCCGGAACTTCGTCTGGATCTGGTAGATCATGAACGGATACTGGGTATAGGAGTCAGCCACGTCCGTCATCAGCTGGACGGAAGCTTCCTCATGGGTCATACCAAGCACCATATCTCCGCCGGAACGGTCTTTGAACCGCAGCAGTTCAGAACCGATGGAATCATACCGGCCGGACTTGCGCCACATATCTGCGGGCATGGTAACCGGGAACAGCACTTCCTGTCCGTCGATGCGGTTCATCTCCTGGCGGATGATGTTTTCGATCTTCGCGGTGATACGCTTGGTGATGGGAAACAGCGTAAAGATGCCGTTGCCCACGGGCTTGATGTAGCCGCCGCGCATCATCAGTGCCTGGCTGGCAATCTGACAGTCCGCAGGAGTTTCCTTGAAACGCTTGGATACGAGATTTCTGACCTTCATAAAATGACCTCCCAGTACTTCACATAAAAACAGCCTGTCCCTGTGCAGGGACGAGGCTGATGCTTCGCGGTACCACCTTGCTTGACGGCGTATGCCGTCATCTCTCTGCCCTGTATCGGGAGCCCCCGGCGGAATTTCACCTCATCGGCGCTTACTTCCGCGCACTCTGGAGACGGGCGGCCTGTTCGCCGGTGAATACGCACCTTTCAGCCTTGGATGCGCTCTCTGCAAATCCCCTGCGGAGCCTTCTCCTTCATCGTACGGCATCCATTATATAAAGGATTGGGCAAATATGCAAGATGTTTTATAAATCAGGCCTTCCGGCTGTTGTCTGGGCTCCCTTTAACCCTTCAGCAACTTATTCCCTTCAGTGGTTTCTGACATGAATATCCGAATTTAGAACAACAAAAGTTACATCTTCCGGGCTGCTGTATGCTATAATTTCAGATAATTGTTCAGAACAAAAGAAAAGGAATGAAGAATATGAAGCCGGAACTGGAAAAACTCTGCGCGGACTACATTGCAAACCGGGATACCGTTGGAAAAGTTTTCAAATGGGACAGCAATGACCTTTATACCGTATGTGCCAATGTGTTCTGTGCCTGCGGGCAGACGGCAGACACTGACCGCCTGAAGGAATGCCGTGAAGTCATCAAAAAGCACACGGGGCTCTTTTCCAAATTCCGGAGTAAAAAGGTTCGTTCCATCCTGGCAAGCATGCTCTCCCTGGTGGAAAAACCGGAAGAGCGGATGACTCTCGCCAATGATTATTTCAGTCTGCTGAAGCGGCATTTCAAGGGCACGGAGTATCTTGTGCTGACCGCGTTCCTGCTTGCCGATCTCGCTGATCAGACCCTGACGGAAGAAACAGCACTCCGCGGCAAACAGATTTACCGCCGGATGAATCAGAAGCACCGTATCCTCACAAATAAAACGGACAGCGTCTTTGCAATGCTCATGGCGTTCTCCGGCAAATCAGAAGATGAACTGACTGAGGAAGTGGAAGCCGGCTACCTGGCCCTTAAAAAGCACTTCTCCAACAGCGGCGCCTCCCAGACCGCCGCCCAGGTCTTTTCCATGACTGGCGGCCTGCCGGAGGAAAAAGCGCAGCGGCTGAATGATCTGTATGACGCCCTGACGGAAGCGGAAATCAAGTACGGCCATGCTGACGAACTGGCTCCGCTGGCCGCCCTGTCCATCTCGGATACTCCCATTCCAACCCTGGTGGAAGAAATTAAGGAAGCGGATGAGTTCCTTAAAGACCAGAAAGGCTACGGCACTAAAGAGGACGAACTGAAAAAGCGCGCCTTGCATGCTGTGATGATCGTATCCGATCAGTATAAGGGCACAGCCCAGGTGAACGTCACCCTGATGACCAATACCCTGGACATGCTGTTTGCTAAACAACAGGCTTCCCGTTTCTCCTTTGCCGTCCATGTTGTGGAAGCACTGCTTAAGATGGTTGCCGCGTCTCATGAAGGAAAAGACGAGGCCAAAGTCGAAACAGACAACAAATCCGATGCGCAAAAGCAGCCGGAAGAATAACAAAGTGAACAAAGGGATTTATTATGAAAAAGATCAGTCTGAAGAAGTACACAGATTTCCTGGTTAAGGAAACCGAAACCCTCCTGAACATCGATTCCCCTACAGGCTATACGGAAAATGCGGCCGCGTGGGTATTGGATGAATTTACGAAACTTGGTTTTGACGCAAAGCTTACCAACAAAGGCGGAGTACTTGTTTCTTTCGGCGGCAGCGACAAGGATAACGGTCTGCTTCTGGAAGCGCATGTCGATACCCTTGGCGGTATGGTTGCGGAAATCAAAGGAAACGGACGTCTCCGTCTCACCAACCTGGGCGGTATGAATCCCAACAACGCCGAAACGGAGAATGTGCGTGTTGTGACAAAATTCAACGGGGTCTATGAAGGAACCTTCCAGCTCTGCAACGCTTCGATCCATGTGAACGGCGAGTACAACAACGTCAAACGCGGATGGGACACCTGTGAGGTTGTCCTGGATGAGGATGTAAAGAAAAAGGAAGACACGGAAAAGCTCGGTATCGCGGTTGGCGATATCGTATGCTTTGAGCCGAATGTCCGGATCACCAAAACCGGCTACATCAAATCCCGCTTCCTGGATGACAAACTGAGCGTCGGCATTCTCCTCGGGCTTGCAAAATACATCCGGGATGAAAAGATTGTCCCGAAGCGCGCGCTTTATGCCCACATCACCGTTTTTGAAGAGGTCGGCCACGGCGGATCCGGCAATGTCCCGGAAGGATGCACAGAAGCCGTTTCCGTGGATATGGGCTGCGTGGGTGAAGGCTTGCAGTGCACGGAAAAGCAGGTTTCCATCTGTGCCAAGGACAGCGGCGGTCCCTACAGCTATCCTGTTGTGAAAGGCCTCATTGAAGCAGCCAAGGCAAGCGGAGCAGACTATGCGGTGGATATCTATCCGCATTACGGAAGCGATGTGGAAGCCACGCTCGGAGCCGGCAACGATCTCCGTCATGGATTGATCGGCGCCGGAGTATATGCTTCCCATGGTTATGAGAGAAGCCACCGGGACGGTGCGGAAAACGTGCTGCGCCTGTTGGTTGCCTACGCGCTGGCGTAAGAGGATACTGGTAGAGTAAGCCGAATATCAGCCTGCTGGGCTGTTGGCAAAACCAAAGTGGACACTGTGCAGATGGTCTCCAGTGTCCACTTTGTCATTTCGACCGAAGGCGCAGCCGTAGTGGAGAAATCCCTTGCTGCGTCCGAAGGACGAATGAACACCCGGGAATACCCCGGGTGTTCGATTATTCTACTATTGGTTGATTTTTCTTTTCAATTCTCCAAACAGATTATTGTTTTCGTGGAATTCTCCCCTATAATGGACTCATCAGAAGATGAATTCCGGGGAGGGGTACCATGAGTATCGGTGAAACGATTACCAGGAAACGCAAAGCTCTGGGAATGACGCAAAAGGAGCTGGCAGAGAAATTATCCGTCTCCTTCCAGGCTGTTTCAAAGTGGGAAACAGACGCATCCCATCCGGATGTGGAACTGCTGACAGCCCTTGCGGAAGTATTGGGAACAACCGTGGACGCCCTTGTGGGATACCGGTCTCCGATCCTGGCCGATTATGAGGAAAGATACCAGACTTCAGAATACTATTGGGGTATTGAACCCAACCGTCTTTGCTATGATATCCTGCGGCTGCGGCCGCCGGTAAAGCCCTACAAGGTACTGGATATCGGCTGCGGCGAAGGAAAGGATGCCGTTTTCCTGGCCCGGAACGGCTACCGCGTGTCCGCCATTGATATTGCTGAAAACGGTCTGGAAAAGGGTCGTATCCTGGCGGAAAGATGCAACACCCGCGTGGATTTCTTCAAGGCTGATATCTCGGATTATCGGTTGACAGAAAAATACGACATCATCCTGAGCAGCGGCGTTTTCCACTTCCTGCGCCCGGACATCCGGGAAGAAGTCACGGATAACCTGAAAAAGTATACCAATGACAGCGGGCTGCACGCGCTCAACGTGTTCGTATCCAAGCCCTATCTGAAGCGCTCAGGAGAGAAAAAGGGCAACCGTTATGAGTGGAAGAGTGGAGAACTGTTCACATACTATCATGACTGGCATATGCACAGGATTGATGAGGAACTCTTTGACTGCAACAGCGGCGGTATTCCCCACCAGCACTGTATGGACATCATGGTCGCTGAAAAGAAGGTGAAATGAATATGAACATGTACGATTTCATCTTTTTTGATCTGGATGGAACGCTGACTGATTCCGGTCCCGGCATCATGAACGGATTTGCCTATGCCATCCGGCAAATAGAAGGCCGGGCGTCAGATCCCGCCGATCTGCGCAGATTCGTCGGACCTCCGCTAAAGGATTCTTTTGAAAAAGGTCTGGGATACTCCCCTGAAGAAACTGAACGTGCCATTTCCTTTTTCAGGGAATACTACAACGGTATGGGCGGGCGGCTTGAAAACAGTGTTTATCCCGGCATAGAGGACATGCTCTCCGGTTTGAAAGCTGCCGGAAAAAAACTGATTATTGCTACTTCCAAGGGACTCCGTGGAACTGAAATGGTACTGGAACACTTTGGGCTGCGCAAATACTTTGATGTGCTGGCCACTGCCAATGATACGGACAGGCAGGATAAGCCTGACGTTCTTCGGTATGCTGTCAGCCTATGCGGAGTCAATGATATACGGAAAGCTGTCATGGTCGGAGACCGTGAAAATGACATCACTGCCGCGCGTAATCTTGAAATGGACAGCATCGGAGTCCTGTATGGATACGGTGACCGGAACGAACTGACTAACGCCGGTGCAACCTTCCTGGCCGCCTCGGCATCAGAAGTTGAAAACCTGGTTTTGAATCCACGTGGATAAGCAGAAAGAAAACCCCTTGAGCAATCAAGGGGTTTTATCATTGGTCTCTGCAGGTATTATTCAGGTTTTCTGGCTACGCAATGCAAACGGAAGAAGCCTCTTGCTTCAAACAGTTCCATCTTCAGGCCCGCATTATTGCAGAGTGCTTCTACTTCCTTTCCACTGTACATATGAACATCCCCGTGACCGGTCAGGTTGATCAGCGGCACCTCCACATGGTTCATCAGCCAAAGCATCACTGCGCTTTTCGCCGTCATATCCCTCAATACCAGTCTTCCACCCGGACGAAGCACACGGTATACGCTGTTAAAGAAATCCTGGACGTTGGGATAATGATGAAAACTCTGGCAGCAGATAACCGCGTCAAATGAATTATCCTCAAACGGCAGGTTCTCACAGTCCCCTACCACAAGCTCGACGCCCTGCATATGCTTTGCCCTGGCAACCTCAATCATTTTCGGCGTCAGGTCTATGCCTGTATACCGCTTATCCGGGTATTTCTCCTTGAGCAGGGTCAGCATCGGGGCTGTCCCGCATCCGCAGTCAAGCAGATCATTGAACTCTTCTTTCTCCAGTTCGGCCAGCACATCCGGATAATCCTTCTTGCACATCTTATATACACCGGCCTGGTCTGTTTCATATACTTCAGCCGCTTTGGAGAACTCAGCAATGGATACTTTTTTATACTCTATACTGGACATATGAAGCCTCCTCTTTGAAAGACAATCTGTTGTTTAGTATTGTCTAATTGCAGATGTTAGCACCTGCCGTCATTGATGTCAAGGAAGCCATGCATATGCCAGTAGACGAGTATAATAATCATCCTGTTTTTTGACTGAATCGGGTTATGTTTGGTATGATAATACCGTTCACTCTGAAGTGATATGTCCCTGGGTAATCCAGGCATTGGAAGATAAGCCTGTCTTGTCTGGAATAATATAACCGGAAGGGTTTACTCGCGCGATATGAAAGTACTTTTGTTTTGCTGTAAAGGTTTTGAAATGATGGAATTCGCGCCCTTCTATGACGTTGTCGGATGGGCAAAAAGCGAATACGGTTATGATATTGAACTGGATACCTGTGGATTTAATTCATCCGTTCCCAGTGCTTTCTGGAACACTGAAATTAAGACAGATAAGTTGATCCGGGATATTCATGCTGAAGAATATGACGCCCTGGCCATCCCCGGCGGAGATCACCTCTACGGATATTTTGAAGAAGCCTATGACGAACGCTTTCTGGAACTGATCCGGGAATTCAATAATCAGGAAAAGGTCATCGCAAGCGTATGCGTTGCGGCGCTTCCCATAGGCAAAAGCGGCGTCCTGGCAGGAAGGAATGCCACTACCTATCATCTGGCGGATGGCTATCGCCAGAAAGAACTGGCCGGCTATGGTGTCAATGTGATCAACGAGCCCGTAGTAATCGACGGGAATATTATTTCGTCTTATTGTCCCCAGACCGCACCGGAGGTCGCTTTCGAAATGCTTGAAAGGCTTCTGGGCAAAGAGAAAGCAGCTACCGTCAGGTTCGGCATGGGGTTCAGATAAGTCCCCGGTAAAAAGGGAAAACTTATGAATCGTTTTACATTAAAGGAGGTAGAAACAATGAATCACTGCAAAAAAATAATGGCACTGCTTTGTGCCATGGTCTTCAGTCTGTCCTGCACATACTGTCTCGCAGAAGAAGAAGCGGCCGCCGCCCCGGACCTCTATGAAACCGGCCTTAAGGTTGTCGGTGTGATGAATGAAATGGTGCAGAGCCGGGATTATCTGGAAATATTCATGTCTGCCAGTGCCAACCTGGATACGCTTGAGGCAACGTTCAACACAGGCGACTATGACAAGCCGGTTGCCGTATACAGCCTGAAACAGGCAGACCCAATGGGATGGCTGAAAATGATGATGTCCGAAAGCGAGCAGGAAAAGTTTAACGCCCTTTCCCCTGCCCTGCAGGAGCAGCTCCTGGCCCGGGCCAGCGGCATCACCGCCCTTTCCAATATTATCAACGGCAAGAAGGGCGTGGATATTCTTTCCCTCACCTCTGCGCTGCAGGCCATCATGAACATGCCTGAACTGGAAATTGAAGAACCCGCATACTATCTGTTCATTTTTGAAAAGGGAGTGCCTGTATTGGTCACTTTGAGCTGGCATCATGCCACCGGCATGTTCCTCGTCCTGAGTGAAGCGGAAGCAGAATCCCCGGAAACAATCCAGGCATTGCTCCAGCCTTTGGGCATCGAAATGTCCCCTGTCGATATCCCTGCTCAATAAGCGTTGCAGCCCGATATAAAAACTCTGGCGGTCATCAGGCCGCCAGAGTTTTTTTACTTTTTGATAACCCTTCAGGGTTGCAGTCCCTTGTGCATCTGTGTGATCATCGGCCAGTCGTTATCGATGCTGTCACCATGCACTTCCCAGATGATCAGGCCGCCCAGTCCGTTGGCCTTGATATAGTCCAGCTTCGCCGCCAGGGACTCGGTGCTTTCATAGGTGATGAAGTCGAGATATTCGGGAGCTTCCGGATTGTCGTTCCACAGCCAGGCAGCGCCCTTTTCCGCGTCATAGCCCTTATGCCATCCGGGCGTTCCTTCCGGCACAGCAGCCTGCTCGATCGCCATAATGTCATGCCAGGTCATATCGTCAATCGCGTCAGCGGGAGCGCCAACGGTTTCTTCCGCCGCTTCACGCATCTTCCAGCCATGGCTGTACAGCGGAGAACCGATCGTGATCTTTTCCGCCGGCACACCCTGCTCCAGCAGGTATTTCACGGCCGTATCCGCGGAAACTTCACCCAGCAGCGCCGTATGATGGCCCGTGTTCTCCTCCCAGGAGCCGGCCATGTCATAGGTCATCAGGTTGATCTTGTCCACATAGGGATGCAGGGAAGCGTAATCCTGCTTGCTCAGGGACCAGCCGACAGAGGCGCCGGCACACACGGTCAGGATCTTCTTTCCTTCGCCGAAATGCTCATCCAGCGCTTCACGGAGCTCTTTCAGCATCAGGGTATAGTTGGTCCAGTCGTCACCCACCACCGGGCAGCCTTCGTCGCTTTCATCCTCGGGTTCACGTTCCACGCCGGGATACTCCCAGTCGATATCCAGGCCGGACAGGAAAGGATAAGCGTCCAGGGTATCCAGGCAGCTCTGGATGAAAGATCCGCGGCTTTCCTTGGTCAGTGCCATCTCGGAGAAGTGGCCGGAGTCCGTCCATCCGCCGATGGAGATCAGGATCTGCTTGTCAGGATATTTCTCCGCGCATTCCGCATACTGGGCGAAATGGGCTACGGGGTTGTCCGGATCCGTATCCGCCCAGGGATCGGTGGACACGATAGCGAAACCGCCGTCCTGAGGAATGACTTCCCAGAAAGCGTGGTTCACGCAGTCGATTCGATCCCACGGCAGGCCGTTCACATCCTGCCGGCTGTCGGAATAAATGTTCCAGTTCGGAAAGTAAACAGTCACGCCGGGTTCCTCTTTCTTCGTTTCGGCACAGGCGCCGCCCAGGAAAAGGGCACAGAGCAGGGCAGCAGTCAGTAACACGCAAAGGAGCTTCTTCATTGTTAATCCCTCCAAATGTAATTGTTGTCCCCTTGTTGGGCTCATTCTATCACACCTGGAATTGATCGTAATTGTCTCCCTTTGTGCTGTTGTTGTCAAGAATTGTGCTGTTATATTCATATGCTTCCGGATGCATATTTGTGTAACCGTTTCCGGCTGGAATGTCCCATTTTCAGGAAATAGTATTTTGTTGTAACGAAACCGGAACTTCTCCGTCTAACCAGCGTACCAAACAGAAAGGAAGGAGAAATTCCATGATAAACAAAGAAACTCAAAACTCAATTCACTCAGGCAGGCTGCTGTGGTATCTGCTGCTGGTAGCCGCGCTTTCAGCCTTTTGTTATGTCACACTGCATGTCTGGCTGCTGCCGTATTCTGTTGCTTACAGCGAAACAGGCGCTGTGTCTGTCGGCTATGTGCTGTACGTTATCATCGGTCTGCTGTTTTCCACGCCAACGCCCTTTATTGCCGTATTGATCATCTCCCTGATCAGGGACAAAATCAGCGTAAAGCAGTTGTTCAGCAATATCATGTACACGGAGAATAAGGGAAAAACCATTCTGATCACCGGCGGGTTTTGCCTGTTTACCCTCATATATGCAATCTTATTTGGTAAGCCCAACGGCACGGCATGGTACATGCTTCCGCTTCTCTTTATCGTCATGATCCCTTTTGTAGGCATCGCCGAGGAAACCGGCTGGCGGGGACTGCTCCAGCCTGAAATGGAGAAAAGGATGCCCTTCCCCTTTTCCGTCCTGACAACTTCCGTCATCTGGTATGCATGGCACTATCCGGTATGGCTTGATCCAACGTCTCACCATTACGGAGACAGCATGATCGGTTTCGGAATCACAATTCTGATCTGGGCCTTTGCCCTGGCGGCCATCTATAAGGCAACAAAAAGCATCATTGCCTGCGCGGTATATCACGCGTTTATTGACTCAATCGGCGTAATCTTTGACTGGAACGCTCTGTTCGATCCCTTCCCGGGCGATCTTTCCGCCAATGTATTCCGGATTCTCTGGCTGGCCGCTGCTCTTATCCTGTGGTTTGCCGCTGACAGAATGAATCATGGTCAAAAGCTGAAAACAGGAGTATAATAGCTGTAATCACAAAACAGCATATTGCCGCACAGGCTCCCCGCTCAGCGTCCCGAATGCACACAGGAGGAACAAAACGGCAAGGCGCATCGTTATATTTATTGAACACACGAAAAGGAGGTTGACGAGCATGAAGAAACATGTCTGGTTAACAATTCTGGCCCTGGTAATGATGATTGTTCTTGGAAGCGTTATAACTGCTCAGGCAGAGATTATTCCTCCCTATGGTCAAGGGCAGATCGGCCTTTCGGCCGTGGTTCTGTGCGAAGATCTGACTCTGCGTCAGGCTCCCGGCACCAACGCTGGCATCCTGGATACCCTGCATGACGGAGCCCGGATCATTGTATATGAGCAGAAAGACGGCTGGGCCCATATCTTTACCGGGGATTCTGAAGACAGCGCTGAAGGCTGGGTGAAGGCAGACTATCTGGCCATCGATCCAGCCTGGTTCAAAGCTGACAGCGCCACTCCGGTATATGCCTGGAATGACACCTCCGCCCTGAAGGTCGGCCTGCTGGACAAGGATACCGTCCTGCCCATCCTGAAGGATGACGGCGAATGGCTCGTTGTCGGCCTGCGCGGCGCCTCCGGATGGATTCATAAGTAAACATTTCCGACATGATTCAAGGGCACCTGCGATATCAGGTGCCCTTGTTCTTTCGCTTTTTTACTTTCCCGAAACAGAATCCAGCAATCTGCCTACATGGCGGGTTTCAAAAAACATGTCCCTCTTTGCAGCGACGATAATCACTGTAGCTGCTATAACGACAATAGTCTGCACGCATTTCGTCTCGGGCGTCATGGCGATCTTCTCCTGCATGAAATTGACAAACAGGTGGAAGACCATGCAGGCCAGAATCGACCGGTCACTGGCAAGGTAGACCCAGGTAATGATGAATCCTAGCGGAATGCCGCTGACAAAGAAGTTAATCACATACAGCGGATTAACCATCAGTCCCGCCTGGTATGTACCCTGGATGAAGATCAGCGGAAAATGCCAGAAAGACCAGAGTGCACCGAAAATCATGGATTCCCAGAACCAGTTCATATAGTTTCCGATGGAATCCTCACAGTATCCCTTCCAGCCCACTTCCTCGATAATCGAAGCAACCAGGATTGTCAGCAGCGCGCTGCCGATTCCCACACCGGTAAAGGAAAAATCCTCGGTAAAGGAGAACTGGCTCAGCGGCTGGCCAAATGCCAGGGACAGCAGGATGGAGCAGGCTGTAATCCCGGCGAATACCAGGATTGCCAGCAGGACGTTCATCCATTTCACCTTGTAAAAGCCGACGATCTTCTGCCGCAGGTCCTTTTTGAGTGCGTCTGATCCGGAGAAGACAACAAACAGTGTGGAAACCACCGCCGGAGCAATAAGCCCCAGCATCATCAGGAACGTGCCGGTGTTTCCTTTGATAAAGATTGCCGGTATCCAAAAAATCCATGTGAACAGATAAGCCAGTGCAAAAAACAACACAGGCCTGTATCGATAGGCTGTAGGCTGCATATTCATTTTTCTCCTTAATTCTTATTGTTTATGCTGTTTGTTCCGTTTTGTTTTCCAGTCCCCGGATGCTCCGGATGAAAAGCATGCTGACAGCGATGGCCGCCATCATTCCGCCCGCCGCCTGGATTACCATGGCGGATCCCCTTCCGACTCCCATGCCGGTCCACTGACCCAGTGCGTCAGCGGCAACGCCGGATACGGCATAGGCGATCACGTAGCCAAACTGGGACAGGAAGCCGATCAGTCCCCATACCCTGCCCTGGACATCGTCAGGAATATGGGTTCTCGTCAGGTAGTCCAGGCAGTTGTTGGCAAAAGGCAGGGCAGCAAAAAACAGGAACCCGGAAATGCAGATTGTGCAGATGTTTTCAAACAGGCCGAAACCGATCATCATAATCCCGGCAGCAGCAAGCGACATGCTCATGATGCCGGTAAAGTTCCTTTTGATTCCCCGCACGCCCAGGATCAGGCCGGATACCAGCATGCCGCTGGCACAGATGGTTTCAGTAATCCCCAGCGTTTTTTCATCTGAAAAAGAGAGCACCATAGGCTCCGCCAGGATCTGGAACATCCCCATAAACAGGGTGATAGCGGAGGAAACAAGTACCAGAAGCAGCACGCCTCTTTCAGACCGCAGGATCCTCCATCCGTCCCGGATACTGTCCAGAAGGCCCTCCTTCTTTTCCGCAGTTTTCTTTCCAATGCTTTTCCGAACCACCGCGGCACTGATCACCGTCAGGAAAAAGGTGCAGATATCAATCACCAGCAGCAGTTTCACGTCGCTGACCGTCAGCAGAAAACCAGCCAGGATCGGGGAAAACAGATATCGGGCACTGCCCGCCAGGGAAACCAGGCCGCTGGCCCGGGAAAACTCTTCCCTGGTCAGCAGGTCGGTAATCGTGGCACGGAATGCAGGCTCCAGCAGTGCGGAAAACACAGAGCTGATCAGTACGCCGATGCAGATCTGAGCCAGGGATGCGCCGCCGTTCATCATGCAGACCAGGATGAAAACAATGCCCAGCGCGGAGCACCCGTCACCGATCATCATCAGCAGCCGGCGGTCATACCGGTCCGCCAGGGCGCCCGCAGGCACACTGAGCAAAAGTGTAGGAAGAAATCCAAGCAGTGTGATCAGCGCCATGTTGGCTGCGCTTCCTGTCTGCTGGAAAATGTAAACCCCCAGGCCAAAGCTGGTCAGTCCGCCTCCGATGGATGAAATCAGTTCGCCTGCCCAGAGCAGGATAAATTTCCGTAGATTTGATTTGGTTTTCACTATGATCCTTCTTTACTGAATATCTTCCGCGTGCTGAATCAGCCCGCGGATAAATCCCATTGTCCCCGGCTCTGCGCCGAGGATTTTCTCTGTAGTATCAATAAAAACGTCGATCGTTGCGGGTGTGGCAGGAACATGCCCGTCAAACATGTCACCGCTGAGGATCATGATCATCCTGACCCGTTCCGGAATATTGTCACAGTGGAACAGGTCTTTTTCCACGCCCTCTTCTGCCGCCCGGGACAGGATCGGCACAATCAGATCATACAAACGCCCTTTGATCTTGTTATGCATCAGGATGTTTTCCGGCTGGTGCAGGGCGTTGTCAATCGTCCGCTCTTCCTGGGCAGGCTGGATGGACGCGATAATCCCGACGATCTTTTGAGGCACAGAAAGATCTGTATGGAGAACAGCTTCCGCTTTTTCCGCTTCCGCCTGCAGCATCATTTCAATCACTTCTTCCAGCATCTGTTCTTTGCTCTGGAAGTAATAGTAGTATGTGCCCTTGGCGATGCCAGCTTCCTCAATGATCTCATCCACGCTGGTATGCTCGTATCCCCTGGAAACAAACAGCCGGTAGGCAATCTGAATCAGATCCAGCTTACGCTTTTCCCCTTTTTTCATTCTGTGTTTCCTCCTAAACATTGTTCTTTGTGCACATTCAGAACAAAACCGACTGGCGGTCGATTGTGATTATAGAGTGTCTTTGGCGGTTTGTCAATCATTTTTCGACTGTTAGTCGGTTTTTCTTTTCACTGCTTCTTCCGCTTTGACTGTTCCCCCGGCTTCTGGTATGATCGATGCGATCACAGGCTGATTTCAATTCCTGATACACGGAGGATAGAATATGATCTGTTCTGCGGAAACACTCACGCTCCGGGACGGCCGGCAATGTACGCTTCGTTCCGTGGAGCCGGAAGATGCGCAGCTCATGCTGCAATATATGAAAGTCATGCTGGGTGAAACGCCTTTCCTGCTGCGTCCCCCGGAAGAGTTTAATTATACGGTGGAGGAAGAAGCTTCTGTACTGGCCGGGAGAAGAAATGATCCCCGCAGCCTGATGCTGGTGGCGGAGATGGATGGACGGATCATCGCCTGTGCGGATATATGTTCTCACGGTCCGAAGAGCCGTCTGATGCACCGTGGTGAACTCGGCATCTCAATCCTGAAGGATTACTGGCACCAGGGCATCGGTTCCGCTCTGATGGAACGGCTGATTGCCTTTGCCCAAAGGTCCGGTTATGAGCAGATTGAGCTGACTGTTGAGTCAAAGAACCGTCGCGCCATTAACCTGTACATGAAGTATGGATTCACGGTTTTCGGCACCCGTCCCCACGGTATGAAATATCCTGACGGCAGCTATGACAATGATTACCTGATGGTCAGAATGCTGTAAAAAACGTCCGGAGCATAGCATGATGTATCTGTATCACTATTTTGACAAACGGAGCGGCCCCTTCCGGAGTCTCACGGCGCTGCCTGCGGAGGAGGCTGAGAAAGTACTGAATCAGTTGAAAATGGAGCGTCCCGAATCCCTGTGTGCCCAGAGGGACGATACCTACATTGAGAAGCGGCGCAGCTGCGAGGCAGTTCTTCGCCGGGAGTTTGCGGCCAAGGGTGGAATCATGGAGATCCCTTCGCCTTATTACATGGTTGTGGAGCACAGTCCCTGGCTGAACACCTGGTTTGAGCAGGGAGACTTCCTGAAAATCCCGATCGAGGCGTTTGATACCCGAAAAATCTCCTTTACCTACGGGGACTCCATGCCCACCTTCAGTCCGCGTGTCAACGACGGAAAAGAATACAGGCGGAAGGTGTACACCTATGAAGAAATTCTGAAGGTCATTGAGAAATACGGACTGCCTCAGGACTGGAATGATGACGGTTCACACGGACCGGAACGGTACATAGAAGCACACGTCTGGTGTGACGATCCGGTCAGGCAGTACATAACACAAACGGAGCATAAATAAACAGATGAAATATACACAGAAGATCGTACTGAAAAACGGCACAGAGGCACTGATCCGGAACAGCGACGCACCGGACGGAGCCAATGTTTATGAAGCCTTTAACCTCACCCACGCAGAATCAGATTACCTGCTGTCATATCCTGATGAAAACAGTTATGATCCGGAACAGGAAGCTCAGTTCCTGGCTAAAAAAGCAGAAAGCCCGAATGAAATAGAGCTTGTTGCCATCATGGACGGCAAGATTGCCGGCATGGCCGGAATCGAAGCCGTCGGCAGCAAATACAAGGTAAAGCACCGCGCCGAATTCGGCATAAGTGTCCTGAAGGAATACTGGGGGCTCGGCCTGGGAAAAGCCCTCATGCAAGCCTGCATTCAGTGTGCCCGGGAAGCCGGATATGTCCAGCTGGAGCTGAACGTGGTTGCCGAAAACGAAAGAGCCATTGCATTATATAAAAGCCTGGGCTTTGAGGAATTCGGCCGGAATCCCCGGGGATTTAACTCCCGCACAAGCGGTTTTCAGGAACTGGTTTACATGCTGCTGAAGTTATAACAGAAGGATGTGTGACTGTGAATATCTATATCGATTTTGATGACTGCCTGTGCGAGTCCGGAAGGGCCTTTGGCAGGCTGGCTGCTGATCTGTTCGGAAAGAACGTTCCCTATGATGAGATACGGTATTTCAATCTTCAGCAGGCCTTCGACCTGACAGATGAACAGTATGACGAACTGCTCATCAAAGGTCATGAGCCGGATTTCCTTCTCTCCTTCGAAGAAGCGCCCGGGGCGTCTACAGTCATTAATGAATGGCTCCGCCAGGGGCATAATGTGTCGATTATCACCGGCCGTCCTTACAGTTCCTATGAGCCTTCCCGCGCATGGCTGGACAGCCACGGACTTCAGGATGTCAACGTGTATTTCCTGGATAAATACGGCAGGGAAAACTTCCTGAAAAACTGTAATTTCAGCCTGAAACTCGATGATTACTATAAAATGCAGTTTGATTACGCTATAGAAGATTCACCGCTGGCTTTCAGGTTCTTCGATCATTTGCCGGATCTTAAGGTCATGGTCTTTGACCGGCCATGGAACAGAGCCGCTGCCTTCCCGAACGGAAACTATCGCCGGTGTCCCGACTGGGAAACCATCCGGGCGATCGTGGCAAAGCAGCAGGAAATGAAATAACGCAGCACATAAAGGCACCCGCAATCGCAGGTGCCTTTTTGAATGCTGATTGAACTCCGGCAGGGATTACGGTATAATATTGATGAACGGAATGGAAAAAAATAGAAAAATCAAATTGTACTGCCGTCCCGTTTTTTGCTGCGTACAAATATATGTGTGCCGGACAGGCCGGCCACGCGACAAAGGAGGTTATCACCATGAAAAAACTGCTTGCACTGCTTCTGGTTCTCTGTCTCTCCCTCACCGTCGTATCAGTCCTGGCCGAGGAAGAATACGAGGAAGATGAGATTGGATATTATCCGGATGAATATCCGGAATCCCGGCCTTATATCAACACCTGGGTTGCCGAGGATGGCGACTGGCGCATTGAAGTTTACGGCGAAGACGGCGGCATTAAGCCCATGGTCATTCACCGGCTTGACGGTAAGGAAGACATCTGGGAATATGCCATGGCCCTCAATCAGGAAAAGACCGCCCTCACCGCGGTTCCCTTCGGCCTGCATTACCGGCAGGATATCAGCACCGGTGACTGGGACGAAATCTATTATGAAGACGGAGACGCGGTGTTGACCATCACCGAAGAAGGAACCCTTCTCTGGGAGGACCTGAAGGAAGACGCCGGCAAGGATCTGGAGTTCGAGCCCATCGGCAATTTCTACGGCGGCCGCTGGATGAAGGATGACATTGAAGTCATCTTCTATGACTGGTATGAAGGCGAGTATGATATCCGCTGCTACCAGTACGGAGAAAATGATGAGATCCTGGCAGATGCCATCCTGAAGGGTGATTATGATCCCGAAACAGACACCATCACCGCGGAAGGTTTCTTCGATCCGGATCAGCCTTTCACCGTCACATTCTCCTATGACGACAATTACAATGTAGTCTGGACTGAGGATGGCGAAAGCACCGTCATGGATTACAGTTACCGCACAGACAACGGCTGATCATACCGGCAAACTCACAGGCACTGGTTTCAGGCAAACCGGTGCCTTTTGTTTTACCAGCTTTCCTTCATTGTGCGACAATTCAACATTTTTATTGGTCTTTTATGCTTTCAAAAGCACTTTACTTGCAATTCTTTTTTTGCTATTGTTTGATAACAAATAGCATAAGGAGCAGCGCCATGAAACACTTTATCATCGCCAAGTTCAGGGAAAACATAGACTGGAAAGCTCTCGTTCCGGAAATCACCAGTCACTTTGAGGCTGCCCGGTCCATTGACGGTATTTCGGATGTGATCATCCACACCTCATGTTCAGACCGTTCCAACCGGTTTCATATCATGATCGAGCTTCAGATGACGCCTGCCGGTCTGGAGAATTTTGACAAGTCCGCCGTGCACAGCGAATGGAAAGCAAAGTACGGAGACATGCTGGAAGGCAAAACCATTTTTGATTGTGAATAACAAAATCAAGGCCGAAGGAGCACAAGAAAATGGTATTGTGGATTCTGGCAACGGTGGCTGCTTTTTTCATAAAAGGGGTATGCGGATTCGCCAACACCCTTGTTTTTACGTCAATCCTTGCCTTTGGCATAACAAACGTCAGTATTTCTCCGGTCGAATTGTTGCTGGGATATCCGTCAAATATCATTCTGACATGGAAGAACAGAGCCAGGCTGCGACCGGGAATCTGGATTCCCCTGTCCCTGTTGGTTCTTGCAGGCAGCTTTGTCGGCACGCTTTTACTGAAAAACGTCAATCCCGGCTATATTAAAATCATCTTCGGCGTTGTGGTCATATTGCTCGGAATTGAAATGCTCCTGCGGGAATCAGGCAGCGTCCGTTTTAAAGAATCAAAGGTTCTTCTCTCCGTCATAGGAATCATCTCAGGTGTTCTGTGCGGACTGTTCGGCGTAGGTGCGTTGCTGGCCGCCTATGTAGGAAGAACAACCGAAAGCAGCGATGAATTCAAAGCCAATATCTGCGCCATATTTATCCTCGAAAACACTTTCAGGATAATCCTCTATATCGTCCTGGGCATCATTACGCTGTCAGCCGTAAAACACGCCGTTATTCTGCTCCCGTTCATGGCAGCGGGGTTATATACCGGTATACGCTGCGGTAAAGTACTTCATGAGAAAACGGTAAAGCGTCTGGTGATTGCTTTTCTGATCCTGTCAGGCATTATAATGATCATAACAAATATCTGACGACGTCACACCATGTTTTAAGGCACCTGCAGCCGCAGGTGCCTTTGCTTTTGCTTACCTTTCCACCCATTCTTTGCAACGGTTCATGATCTGCAGTTTAAACCCGCACGGAGCATGCACATAGGTATCAGCGATTTCCAGCAGGCCAAAGAGCAGGCCGCCCATATTCATGTTCACTCCGTATGCCGTTTCCGCCTTGCCTTCGTCATTGACCACGGAAACGGACTGAATCGGATGATTCCCGTGCCCTTCTTCCAGGCTCATCAGGTATTCCAGCGATTTATCAATCTGATCCCCGCTTACACCAAGCGCCTTGATTAAGGTCTCCCGTCTCACATATTCACCGTATTTCAGACGGTACAGGTATCCGAGCAATTCCATATTGGTCTTGTCGGAAAGAAATCTGAAAAAGTTCCGGACGTCGTCTGACTGACGCAGCAGTCCGCCAAAGCCTTCCTTGTTCTCCGGCTCCTTCAGGTACAGATAAAAATCTTTGTTCCTGTTCGGCGACATGTAGGAGTAACCGTAGTTGTTGGCATATACGCTGGCCATCCTGGAATTCTCATCTGTGCCTTCCGGCCGTGGATAGTAATCGCTGGTCTCTATCCATGCGCTGATCTGGAACGCCCACATGATATCGTAAATCTTTTCGATATAGGCTTTGTTGGCAGCGTCCATATCCGCACCGGACTGACGATAGGATTCCCATAATGCATTCAGCGCACTGACAGCCTGCTGCTCAATGCCGGTCTCTTTTCCGGCGCGTCCATAAAGATAATCAATCGAAACATGGAAATAATCCGCAATCCGGGGAATCAGGTCACCTTCCGGGAAACTGCCGTTTTCCCACTTTGACACTGCCTGGGCACTGACGCCCAGGTTCTGGGCCAGCTCTTCCTGTGTTACCTTCGCTTCTTTCCGTAAGCTCTGTAATGCACTTGAAAATGGCATATGCTGTCCTCCCGCTTATTATTTCCGCCGCGCGCCGGTTGGTACAATGACAGCATAGCACTACTATCAGTTGATTGGAATAGCAAATATCAACTGTAATTTAATTATATGTGGAGTTTTGCCTTGTTTTTCAACTTGTAGTTGTTATTTGATGATATTCAGTGAATCTTTTATTTCTCTTTTTTCTGAACCCTGAAGAAAACCGCGGCCAGCGGCGGCAGGACGATCTCGCAGGAGAAGGGATGCTCTTCCTGGGGAATCTCTTCCGCGTGAAGCACGGTACCGTTATACAGGTTGCTGCCGCCAAACTCTTCCCTGTCAGAATTGAGGATTTCTGTCAGTTCACAGTCAAAGGGCAGTCCGATCCGGTATTTCAGATAGGGCTGGGGTGTAAAGTTCACCGCGCAGGCAATATAACCGTCTTCGCCGTCAGAACGCATCACAGCCGCCACGCTGCGCTCCTTGTCATTGACGTTCAGCCATTTGAAGCCGTCCCAGCTGTCATCAATCTTGTGCATGGCCGGTTCGCTGCTGTACAGGTGATTCAGTGCTTTCACGAATTCCTGCAGATCCGGGTGCTTTTCATAATCCAGCAGGAACCAGTCAAGCTGCTGGTTGTCTCTCCATTCCACAAACTGGCCGAACTCCCCGCCCATAAACAACAGCTTTTTGCCGGGGTGCACCATATAGTATCCGTACAGGGCGCGCAGGCCTGCAAACTTCTTCCACAGGTCGCCGGGGTGTTTATCAAGCATGGAACCCTTGCAGTGGACCACTTCATCATGGGAGAAGGGCAGCACATAGTTTTCACTGAAGGCATACATCATCGAGAATGTGATTTTATCGTGATGATACTGCCGGTAAATCGGATCAAGGGCAATATAAGACAGGATGTCGTTCATCCAGCCCATGTTCCATTTGAAGTTGAAGCCCAGGCCGCCGTCTTCCACAGGATGGGTAACCTTGGGATAGGCCGTGGATTCCTCTGCCACGGTGATTGCGCCGGGGCATTCCTTTTCCACGGCTTTGTTCAGGTTCTGCAGGAAGCGCACCGCGTCCAGGTTTTCATGCCCACCGTACTGGTTGGGTACCCACTGGCCGGATTCCTTGCCGAAGTCCAGGTACAGCATGCAGCTGACCGCGTCAAAGCGCAGGCCGTCAACATGGTATTCCTTGAGCCAGAAAAGCGCGTTGGATGTCAGGAAGCTGACCGCCTCACCCCGCGCATAGTCAAACAACAGCGTTCCCCACTGCGGCATTTCCGCCCGGCGGGAATCGGCGTGCTCGTAACAGGGTGTTCCGTCAAACAGGCGCAGTCCCGCTTCGTCCTTGGGGAAGTGAGCCGGAACCCAGTCCAGGATAACCGCGATGCCCGCCTGATGCAGTTTATCGATCAGGTACCGGAGCTGATCCGGCGTACCGTAACGGGAAGTCGCGGCATAATAGCCGATGACCTGATAACCCCAGGAACCGTCAAAGGGATGCTCCATCACCGGCATAAACTCCACATGCGTATAACCCATGTCCTGCAGATAAGGAACAAGCTGATCCGCAATCTCGGCATAATTCAGGATGCGTCCGCCTTCGCCCCGGCGCCAGGTGCCCAGGTGCATTTCATAGATGTTCATGGGCAGGCGGCAGGGTTCTTTTTCCTTCCGTGCTTCCATCCATGCACTGTCATTCCACTGATATTCCGCCAGGTTCCGCAGCTTGCTACCGTTGCTGGGCCGCAGCTCCATCTCAAAGCCGTAAGGATCGGCCCGCATATGCCATTCTCCGTTGGCGCAGAGGATAGCATATTTGTAGGTGCGAAGCAGCTCTGCCGCCTCAGGAGAACTGTATTTCTCCGGATCCCGGTTCGGATTAAACAGCCCGTCCGGCAGCCGCAGTTCCCATATGCCGTCATACTGCTTTTCCATGGGATAGGCTTCCCTGTCCCAGCCGCAGAACTCACCCACAAGGGAGACGCGCTGGGCATTCGGCGCCCAGACGGAGAAATGCCATTTCAATTCCCCGTTTTCTTCCACGGGATGAGCACCTAAAAAATCATATGCGTCCACACAGTTACCCATGTGAAAGCTTTCACGTCGCTGTCCGTCCGGCGGATTGTACCACATACAGCCAAGTCCCCCTCTTTTCATTTTTCCTGTAGGATGATTATATCACATTCGTATTTATCTGCGGTATACCTGGCCGCATTTTTTCCAAGATCGGTTCAGTTTTTCTGTGTGTTTATCATACCATCGGTATCATAAATACATATACCAATAATACCATTGGTGTCTTCAAATAAAGGCTGTACTGTCTTATAATAATATGGATTATTGTTTGCCGGAACTCTTTGAACAAATGGAGCAAAACCAACATGAGCAAATCAATGAAAGGCAGAAAGAAAAGAATTATGTTTATTGTGATAGGCATTGTGCTTTTCGCGGCGCTGGTGCTTGGCGGACTGATGATTTATGGGAAGATCCAGATGGGAAAGGTTCCCGGTCTGACCTTTGAGGATGCGCTGAACTACACCACCCAAGGCAAACCGGATGCCAGGATCACCGTCGGTATCATCCGGGACGGGCAGGCCTCTTTTACCGTTTATGGGGAGAATGCCCAGGTTCTTCCTCCTGAAAAGCATACATATGAGATTGGTTCCCTGACCAAGACCATGACGGCTGCCCTGGTCAGCAAGGCAGTCGGCGAAGGTCTGATCAGTCCGGATGCCGCCATCGATACATATCTGTCCCTGCCCGCCGGAAAGAACTATCCCACCGTTGCGGAGCTCCTGACCCACACCTCCGGTTATAACGGTTTTTATTTCGAAACCCCGATGATCGGCAACTTCTTTTCAGGAAAGAACAGTTTCTTTGGGATCAGCCGGGAAATGGTGCTGGCAAAATGCAAAAGCCTGGATATGAATAAGGACAGCTACAGCTTTACCTATTCCAACTATGGCTATGCCGTGCTGGGCCTGGTGCTTGAAGCAGTCTATGAAAAAGATTATACCGCTCTGCTGAATGGTTTTGTTCAGGAAGAACTCGGTATGACCGCGACTAAGATTTCTGAACATGACGGTGACCTGGACAATTACTGGGACTGGCAGGAGAACGACGGCTATCTCTCCGCCGGTGCTGTCACGTCCAATATTGAGGATATGCTGCATTATGCACAGCTGCAGCTGGAGGATAATCCCGTCTTCACTAGATGCCATCAGAGCCTGAAAACCATCAACGCCGCTTCGGAAAGCCATAAGATGATGGGAATCCGTTTGGATGAAATCGGGATGGCCTGGATCAAGGATCAGGAGAACGGATTCATCTGGCACAACGGCGGCACAGGGCATTACAACAGTTATCTCGGGTTCAATCCGGAAAACAGGACAGCGGTTGTCATCCTGTCGAACCTGGGACCGAATGACCGGATCCCTGCCACGGTGCTTGGCATCAAAAAGCTGCTGGAGCTGAAGCAGTGACTGCATACTGAGGGAGATTTGGATTGTTATGGATAAAGAGGAAATCACCTTCCGTGAAGAACGCATCTCGGCAGAGGAATACATTGAATTCCTGAAAAGGACAGACCTTGGTTCCCAGTATCCTAAGGAACGGTTTGCCGAACGGATTCCGAAGCTGGTCAAAAATGTTTCGATCAGTCTGGTCGCCCGGAATGCTGACGGGCTTGTTGTGGGTGTCCTTTTCGGGCTTACGGACTTCTGCTACTGGCTGTATATTACGGATCTTGGAGTAGACAGGGCCTATGAGCGCCGGGGCATCGCGACAAAGCTGATGAAAAAAGCTCATGAACTTGCCGGCGGTGAAAAGGATATCGCGGTATACCTGATCGCCAATGAAAATGCGGTCCCGTTTTATGAAAAGATCGGCATGAAGCGTGCCGATGATGTAATGCAATACAATCATATCGAGTGGACTGAATGGACCGTTGAGTAACCGCATATAGTGTTTACAAGCAAAAAAGACAACAAAGGATAAGAATATGGAAAAGTATATTGAAGGTAACAAAGCTGCCTGGGAAGAGGCTTTTGATAACAGGGACGCTTCCTGGGGCGCGGATATCACAGAACGCATACAGAATGAAGACTATCCCTTTTTCAATGAGGAAACAAAGAGCGTACTGAAACAGATCAACACGGAAGATGCGGTGATCGGCCAGTTCTGCTGCAACAACGGACGCGAGCTGCTGTCCCTGGTCAAATGCGGAAAAGCAAAAGAAGGCATCGGTTTTGACATTGCCGAAAACCAGGTGGCCTTTGCCAATGAAAAAGCGGAAGAGCTGAACCTCCCCTGCAAGTTTGTGGCGGCCAATATTTACGATATCGACGACCGGTATAAGAACACTTTTGACGTGGTGATTATCACCATCGGCGCCCTCTGCTGGTTTGACGATCTGAACCGTTTTTTTGCGGTGATCGCGAAATGCATGAAGCCGGGAGCTATCATCCTGATCAACGAGGAGCACCCCTTCCGGAATATGCTTGCTGCGGAAGGCGACGAACCGTATGATCCTGAGCACAGGGCGGAATGCCACTTCTCCTATTTCGAGCATGAATGGACCGGCAACGGCGGAATGTACTATATGACCCAGAAACACTACCAGTCAAAAACCTTTACCGACTACACCCATTCATTGTCGGAAATCATCTCCGGCATGTGCGGCAACGGGATCGTTGTGACCGGGCTGCAGGAGTTTGATCATGATATCGGCGGCGGATTTGTTGAGCTCGACCATCAGGGATTCCCGCTTTCCATGATCATTCAGGGCCGCAAAATCTGAACTGACAGCATGTCCGCTTCCCTGCTTTGTTTGACCGGGAGCATTTGCTCTGGTATGATCGTTTCAATTACTGAATGTACAAAGCGGCAAACAGGAGCATGAATCATGAAAGTCATTATTCTGAACGGCCCCATGGGCGTTGGAAAAACCACAGTCGGCAAGTATATCGCGGATCATCATCCGGGAACCGCCTTTATTGACGGAGACTGGTGCCTGGATATCCATCCTTTTGTCGGCAATCAGGAAACCAAGGCTATGGCTGTCGATAATATACTTCATATGATCGGCAACTATCAGAAGTGCTCTGTTTGCAATATGGTTGTGCTGGTATGGTTAATGGATGAACCTTGGGTGATTCAAAAAATCACCCAAGGTCTTTCTGCTATGCAGGCGGAAGTAAAGAACATGACACTCGTCTGCAGCCGGGAAAGCCTGATCAGGCGGTGGAAAGATGATCATAACTGTGAATGGCGGACGGATGAATGGCTGAATGTGAGCCTGAAGTCCCTGCCCGGTTTTGCATCCATGGACAACACCATCGACACCAGCGGCCTGCCTGTTGAACAGGTCGCGGAACTTGTCATGCAATAACATTTCAGGAACCAAATCTCAGCCAAAAAGAAATAAAGGGGATAGAAAAATGTGCGGTGTATGTGAACGGATTCAGATGACCAGGGACGGTACCAATCCTTATTTTGTAAAAGAACTGGAAACCGGTTACGTGGTAATTGGAGATTTTCAGCATTTTAAAGGATATACGTTGTTCATCTATAAAGAACATGTTGTTGAACTGTTCGATCTCGAACCGGCAGTCAGGGCAAAGCATTTGGAGGAAATGACTCTCGTCGCCCAGGCTGTCAGCAACGCCTTCGGCGCCGACAAAATGAATTATGAATGCCTTGGCAACGGTAAAGGAGGGGCTCATATCCACTGGCACCTGTTCCCCCGCAAAGCCGGAGACCTCGGCGAATACGGCAACAAGGGAAAAGGCCCGACCTGGTGGTATCCGAGGGAAAAAATGTATGCGGATGACGAAAGGCCCAGCAGTGAAGAGCTGGAAGAAATGAAGCAGCTGCTGCTCAAAGAACTGGATAAGCTGCTGTGATGATGCCACCCGTATTATAAAAACTGTTTCAGAGAGGATAGTCGAATGAAAACAATCGTGATAAAACCACTGACATCTGAACTGACTGCTGACTATCTGGATTTTTTCGACAACCGTGCATTTACAGATGATAATCCAAACGGTCCGTGCTATTGCACCTCTCCCAATCAGGACGAGGAAAGCATCAGCCGGATGGTCAGTGAGTTTAAAACATATGGCGTCAAAGAAACGCTGCGCAAATATGCCGTGGAGATGCTGAACCGGAATCAGATTCAGGGATACCTGGCTTATGACGGAGATCTGTCTGTCGGCTGGTGTAATGCGGCGGATATCGAAAGTTACGCCGGATTCGTTCCAGACTTTGCGAGAAAAAACACCTGCGGAAAAACAATCTCCATTGTCTGTTTCGAAATCGCACCCGAATACCGGGGAAAGGGCATAGCGTTAGCATTTATTGACAGGGTTTGCAGCGATGCAAAAACAAAGGGATACGCGGCTGTTGAAGGTTATGCTCAGCTTTCTGATGAACGGAATGACTTTGATTATCAGGGACCCGTCCGGCTATATCAGAAAGCAGGATTCGTTGAAGTCGCGAGAGAAAATGGCCAGGTTGTCATGCGGAAAACGCTGTGATTTGTTCCGACTACAAGCCAGGAAATTAAGGGAGATGCGAAAATGAACATTGGTATTATTGGTACTGGGCACCTGGGAAAAGCGCTCATCGCTGGTCTTGTAAGAAGCGGAGTAAAACAAAACAGAATCATATTGAATGCCAGAACCGCAGAAACAATGAATGTGATCAAGCGCATTTATCCATGTATCAATGTGACTTCGAGTAAGCAGGATCTGGTTACTGAATCAGATGTTATTGTCATTGTTGTCAGATCGCAGAACGCACTGGAAGTATTTGCCGAGATCAGAGAAATGAACATCTCGGATAAAACGATTGTCAGCTTTATGGCTGGCGTCAGCATAAACGATATGAGGGAAATGCTCCAGGATACAAGTAAGGAATATCGTCTGATAAGAATGATGCCTAACTTGGGAATATCACTCTGTAAAGGCGTTATCAGCGTTTGTTGCGAAAATGATTCAGCAGAAACAGAAGAAGCATTGAATCTTTTCCAGCCATTGGGATACCTGATCGTTCTGCCGGAGCAAAAGCTGGAGAGTATTACAATTTGCGCGGCCAGCGGCCTGGCTTTTGCGGCTTATCTGATGAAAGAATATAAGAATTCCTGTGACAGACTAATCAATGATGCTGCTGTCAGTGAAGAAATCACGACCCGTATTTTTGAAAATGTGATTGAAATCATCAGGAACGAAGATAAAACATTTGAAAGCCTTATTGAACAAATCAGCACCAAAGGCGGCACAACAGAAGCAGGAATCAGCAAACTTCAGAACAGCAATCTGAGTGAAATCATCAATCAATGTATTGATGCAGCTTATGATCGTGTAAGCGGATTAAAGACAGACTGATCAAAAAGAAGCATGATTGTTGCAGCTGAAATCAAATCATCAGACTGTGGGAAAGGTACTGTTCAATGATAGGCATTTATGATTGTTTCGGTTATGGAGCCGGGTATGATGTGCCCTTCAGTGAAAGATATAAACTGATCAAAGCCGCCGGGTTCGACTGTGTAATGCTGTGGTGGAGCGATCAGTTCGGACGCGGTGATGGGTATGAGAAAGACGCAGATCTGGCACGTGATGCCGGTCTGCTCATTGAAAACATGCATGCGCCTGTTCATGAACAGAACGATCTGTCATCAGACAATCTGCAGGGAGAACATCTGTTCAGCGATTATCTGAAATGTGTCGATGACTGCCATAAGCATCATATTCCGACAGTGGTGATCCACCTGCCTGATGACACATACCCGATCAACAGGCTCGGCAACGACAGACTGGACAGGATCATCGACCATGCCGGAGAATTGGACATTCAGATTGCGTTTGAAAATCTTCGCAATGTCCATAACCTGGTCGCCGTGCTTAACCGCGTAAAGTTTCCGCATATTGGTTACTGCTATGACAGTTGTCACCATATCAACTATGCTGCCGGTATAGACTTGCTGGCATTATATGGCGACCGGCTCAAGGCACTGCATCTTCAGGATAATGGAGGATCCCATAACCAGCATCGGTTACCTTTTGACGGTAACGTATACTGGCTTTCAGTTACGGAAAAGCTGAGGAAAACAGGATACACCGGTGCGATAACCCTGGAGCCGATGAACTGGGACTATACGCATCTGGGGATTTGGGATTTCCTGCAACTGGCCTGCGAAAGAGCCAAATGGCTGGAACAGCTTCTGTTGTGAATTTCATGATTCAAGTTCCCCATGAGCTTTTGTTTGGAGGCAGGGAGTGAAAAGAATAGCTGTTATAGGTGACTATAATCTAAATGAGGAAAGCCATTGCCTTATCATAGAGTCCATAAAGGATGCAGCGGCAGAAATCCAGGGCGAACTTGAAGCTCAATGGATAATGAGCGATACTTTGGATGTGTCTGTTGCTTATTTAAAACACTTTGACGGGTTTTGGTTTTCCCCGGGAAGTCCTTATAAGGATGTAAACAATGTTTTGTCGGCAATTCAATATGCAAGGGAGAATAAGGTGCCCGCATTGGGTACGTGTGCCGGTTTTCAGCATATGGTTATTGAGTTCGCACGTAATGTATTGGGTTTGCATCATGCAGACAGCGAAGAAAATGATCCGGAATGTACAGACACCGTGATTGAAAAACTGTCATGCACCTTAGTGAGGAAAAAGGAACAACTTGAGATACCTGATTCCAGTTCAATCCTCGCTCGAACAATAGACGGACAAAGATTCATCGGTGAATACCGCTGCAATTATGGGTTTAATGAAGCCTATCGCAATGCCTTTCAAAGCAGCAAAATGATTTCGTCTGTAGTTGAAACTGAAAATGGATATCTCAGGGGATTCGAATTAAAAGAACATCCGTTTTTTGTCGGAACGCTTTTTATTCCCCAATTGGATTTCAGGGGAAACGGACCTTACCGGATTATTAACTCATTCGTAAAGGCTGTTTTAGGCAGAAGCGCTTTCGTATGATACAATAGCATTCCCGGAACATGAATATGAATCATTCAAAACCGTCTGAACACACAAGGAAATCAGGTTGTTTGAAAAAGGTCTGTGTTGACAAGTATCACTTCAAAGTGAATAGAATGGGAAGAGATAAAATGACACACTATATGAACTTATGGGACGATTCTTTTCAGGCCATCAAAGAGGGCTGGAAAACAATTGAAATGCGCCTTAATGACGAAAAAAGATCAATGATTAAGGTGGATGATATCATTGAGTTCACAAATACATCAAATCAGGAAAAGCTGTCCTGTAAAGTGATAAACATCTATAAGTATTCAGATTTCTCCGAACTATATGAGAACCATGACAAACAATCCATTGGATACAGGGAAAATGAAAAAGCGGATCCAGACGATATGCTCCTCTATTACACAAAAGAGCAGATCGAAAAGTACGGTGTTGTGGGTATCGAATTGACTAAATTGAACAAAAGCACAGATTAATATCTTCGGAGGAAAACCATGTCCGATAATCATGAACAGTATATGAAAAGATGCTGTAGTAATGCAGAAATGTTTAGAATAATAGGAGTTTCTGTATGTTGGAAAAAATAGCATTCCCGGAACATGAATATGAGTCAGTTCAAAACTGGCTGAACAAACAGGGATATTGCTATACCACAAGGGTATTCAAAGAAGTTGGAAAATATAAAGTTGGAGAATCGTACCTGGCCCCCTGGGGTGATGTGCTCAGGATTGATGACGTTCAGATCTTCCGCAAAGTATTGGACCGTCCTTTCTACGATGAAATGAGTGACGCCGAAAAAGCTGAAATCCGCAAGTATTCTGAAGATATGGATTTGCCCTATGAATTTATCAGGTTTTCCAGAATCAAGATGAATTTACAGGACTGCTTTATGCTGGAGGACCTTTTCCCCAGGAGCTTTACCAATTACGAGGAACGGCCGTATGGAATCCTGTTTTACAACACACAAAATAAAGATTCCTATGATTCGAATCACGCGGTTATCTTCCGGGATAAAATCAGGAATCTGTCAGACACTTTAAAAGATATCCTTGCCTTCTATCAGGAAAAAGGACTGACTCCGATGATCTATCAGTCAGCACGCGATAACGGATATTTTACGGAAATAAAGGATGATCTGGCCAAGGAAGGGTTCGATTCTTGGATTGAGGAACAGAAGTTTATGGTTCTGATGGCGGAGAATCGCATAACGCCGAATGAAGGCCTTGTTGTCCGGAATGTCCAAAGCTGGGATCCATCTTTTGAACAGGTTTTTATTGAGGCTGAAGAACCATGGGAAACAGAAGTGTTGAGAAAATCCCTGGATGATCCAAATACAGTCTTGTGGGTGGCTTACCTTGAAGATAAACCGATAGGCGTTCTGTACTGTCTTACTGACAGCAAAGTATGCCGCGGAAACTATGTATTGGTTTCAAAGCAGCATCGCAATGTAGGTGCCGGAAAAACTTTAACTTATCACTATGTGGAGTGGTGTAAAGTAAGCGGTATCCGGAAAGCCTTTCATTGGCCGGACGGAGAACGTCCGGAAAAAATATATCTGGAAGCCGGTTTCCGTCACGTGGAAACGGTATATGCAGGCAGGGCTGTATACAACCCCCAAAGGATGACTCATATTCAGGAACGGATTGTTATCAGGGAGGAATACCATGTCCGATAATCATGAACAGTATATGAAAAGATGCTATGAACTGGCCGTCAGTTCAGGAAAAAAGGGACACGATACCTTTGGTGCCGTGCTTGTTTATGATGGAAAAATCCTGGAGGAGGCGGAAAATACTGCCGACTTTGCCAAACGGATCTTCGGACATGCGGAATTCAATCTGGTACACAAATGCGCCAATAAGTATTCCGATGATATTCTGGAAAAGTCTGTTTTATATACCAGCTGTGCACCGTGCGAGAGATGTCTGGGTGCTATAGCCTCCCTGGGCATTCATACTGTTGTGTGCGGTGTATCATATAAGGAGTTTTGCAAACTGCTGCCGTTTGATTATCAGGCCGTTGACCGTGAAGGACTTCTTAAGCAGCTTGGAATCCTGATGACGCTGAAGGAATCAGTACTTGAAGATGAAGGCATGCATGTATTTGAATGGTGGGGCGGCGAATACCATCCCTTAGAAGAATTAATCGCTGAAATGGATGAAGTCAAAAAGAACAACCGGTAGATCTGTAGTTTGAGAGGTATATTGATGGACATTGAATTCAGGAAAGCTGAAATAGCGGATGCAGAATTGCTGATAGATATCTATAACGCTGCGTTTTACAGCGATTATCTGAAATACGGCGAATGCCCTGCATATGGAAAAACCAAAGAGATGATGGAGCAGTCCATCATTGATTATCCAAAGCATCTGATCATTTTTGACGGCAAGCCGGTCGGCTCTGTTTCATGCAAAAAGATGGATGACGGAACCTATAAAGTCGGATGTTTGTGTGTCATTCCGGAGTTTCAGGGCAAAGGGATCGGAACAGCTGCCATGGAATTCGCAAAATCATATTATGAGGACTGGAAAAAATTCACCCTGGTCACCCCGGTGGATAAAAACGAAAACGTGAAGTTTTATACAGAAAAATGCGGTTTTGATATCCAGTCTGTTGAAATGGACGGGAATGTGAAAGTATATCGTTTTATTTTGGAAAGATAGATCCCGGTATGCTTCAAAATAGTAAAGATAACAGGAGACGAATAATCATATGCCTTACGCAAAACTCAACGATCTGAATCTGTACTATGAGGAATTTGGCAGGGGCGAAACAGTATTGTTTCTGCACAGCCATTTCAGCCGGGGATTGCTGGCTTTCTCCGGACAGATCATTCCCTTCTCCGGGAAATATCGGTGCTTATTCCCTGATTTCCGCGGTCACGGACGAACCCTGTGCGACGATCTTACCTGGAACAGTCGAATGGTTGCTGATGACATGGCCATGTTCCTGGACAAACTGGGAGTCCACCAGGCGCATATCATCGGGTATAGCTGCGGTGCCTATGTAGGCTGCCACATGGCAGCCAATTATCCACATAAAGTAAAGAGCCTGGTAACCATCGGAGGCGCGGCTCATCCCCGGCCGGAAGGGGCGACAGATTTCCTGCCGGAGAATCTGCTTAAGAACGGTCACACGGATTTCATCGAGGACATGAAAGTCAGGCATTATGAGGCGCACCGGGGCGACTGGCAGACGTATCTGAAAAACACCGTAGCTGACTGGCAGCAAAGTCCCCATCTGACGAATGCCGAGTGGCAGAGCATTACCTGTCCGGCATTTTTCATCAACGGGGAGAATGATCCCTTTGGCACCTGTGAGGAAATGCAGGAAAAAGTTCCTTCAGCAAAGATTTACAAGGTCCTCGGCGGCGGTCACCGGCCTCATTTTGTCGGTGAACAGATAGAGGATATTAACAGCAGGATTCTGGGCTTTCTATCTTCAGTGAATTGAAGCAGATAAAGCAACAAGGAGACAGAGCTTTTTTTCTCTGTCTCCTTGTTTATCTGTAAGTGAAGCGTCCTCCCTAATATACCCTGTTCCGCCATTTTCACCGGAAGTTATTCCCCCGTTGCGGCTGCAGGCTGTATGTTGTCTGCGAACTCTTCAAGCCAGTGGAAACTGCCTGTCTTAACCACATCATCCCCATAGATCGTCCTGAAATCGTCTTTCATGGAAATCACATGATAGCCGCTCTCTTCCCATTTTTGCTTCAGCGGCTGAACCTTCTCCGTGTTGCCGTAATCCCGTTCCTCGTCATCCGCAATCAGCATAAAGGCTGCGCTCTTATACCTGTTGTTGAAGATTGTATAGTTGTGCATGCTCACGTCGCCGCTGCTGTTACCGAAGGAAAGCACCGGCTGGCGTCCGATCTCCTTCACGATCGCCTTGACCTTGTTCATTTTCAGGTTCTTGATCATCAGCCGATCCGTCCGGACAATATTATCCTCGCTTGTGTATACGTACTTCAGCCCGTCCGCACCGTCTTCGTTTGTTGCCTCAATATCCACATCCATACCGATAATCTGCTCATACGGGATGTCCAGATTGCCTTCGATAAACGTCCGGCAAAGGAACCGGTCGCTTCCGCTGCAGACATAGACTTTGAACTCATTCTCCTGCAGGTATTCCACAACCTCGATCATGGGCAGGTAGAATGTATTCGCGTTGGTCATTCCTTCGAATCCGTCTGTTTCACGCACCAGCTGCCGCGTGACAAAATCCTGGAACTCCGTCAGTGTCATGCCGGCATAAGCCCGGGCCGCATGTTCGCCGTGAAGCACGTCCATACCGTCCGGGAATGATTTATCCAGCGCGTGATCCCGCAGCATCCGCCCGAATTCCAGCATCTCCTCATCCGGTTCATAAGTCGGATCGCAGAAGATCCTGCGTTCCAGCAGATAATATTCCAGATAAGTCGGATAAAGCTCTGCGCAGAGCGTACCGTCCATATCGAAAACAGCAATCCGGTCCACAGGCGGAATATAATTCGGAGACGCTTCATCCGTTACATCTTCCACGTATTCGATCAGCGTTTTCAGCGCCGGTGCGTCCGGATTCCATTCCGAAAACACAAAACCGTCTTCCTCGGCAAACGCCGGAACCGCAAGCAGCGTAACCACCATCACCAGGGTCAACACTACAGCCAGCAGTCTTTTCATTTTCTTTTCCTCCCTTGTCAGTGGTTGAATTCATTTCTGACCGAAAAAGTGAAATATGTATCCGGCCAGGGTTCGTTTTCCAGGGTAAAATGCCACCATTCTGTTTCCAGCGGACGGAAGCCGTGTTTCACCATGAGTGATTGCAGCAGCATGCGATTCGCATGCTGTACTTCACTGACGCCGGAATAATCCGGATGGCTCAGTTCGCCGAAAAAATCAAACGTGCCGCCCATATCCACATCCTGCTGCGTGGCCATGTCAAACAGCGTCAGATCCACGGTACTGCCCCGGCTGTGTCCGGAATGTTCCGCGATATATCCCTGCGGAATGATTTCCGTCTTTTCCAGGTCCGGATAGAAAAACACCTTCATCCGGATATCCTCCGGATCCTTTGCCCAGCGAACGAAGTGATCCACCGCCTTCTGCGGGCGGTAAGCGTCATAAATTTTGAGACGGAATCCCTGTTCCATCGCTTCCCTGCTGGCTTCTTTCAGTGCCTGCGCCGCTTCCCGGGTCAGAATGGCCGCCGGTTCTTCATATCCGTCGATCCGTTTCCCGATGAAATTGAAAGAAGAAAAATACCGGATATCCAGCAGTACGTCCGGGATCACTTCCCCGACGCTGACAAAGCCGTGTGTGTCATTCGAATACTTCATATGTTTTTTCCTTATTCCTCCGGCGACCAGCTGTCCTGTACGTCTTCCACAACGATGTTCTCGTCGACTTTCACCACAATCTGATACTCATCTTCATATACGATTTCGCCAGGGAAATTGGTATATACGACATAATACGGATGCTGGTATCTCTCCAGCAGCCAGAGCAGCGGCTGAATCATTTTCATCATCATTTCCGAGTTTTCCACTTTGAAATAGCAGATGACTTTCTCCTGGCGCTTGCATTGAGGCGGAAAAGGAAGCTCTTCCACAAACCATGAGTCTATCTCCTTGAAAAGACCCACGTCTTCCTCTTCCATCGTCCCGTTCGTCACCAGCTGATTCATCATGCTGAAAATGCCCTTACCCGTTCTGGTATTGGCCGCAAGTTCTTTTCCCTGAATCCTGCAGTACTTGAATTTCATCCTGTCCTCCTCCGGATCAGCATGCTCTGTCTTCCGGGATGATTATCCGTCTCTCCTTATGCGCCCAGCAGGGATCCGACCAAGATACCCAGCCAGGTACCGATCACATATCCGAATGTGCCCACCAGCATGCACGGGCCGATAAGTTTCGCCCAGCCCTGGGAAATGGCCATGCCCGCCGCGGTGGTCGGTCCGCCGATATTCGCGTTGGAAGCGAGGATGATATCCTCCAGGTCAAACTTCAGCAGCTTCCCGCCCAGGAAGCAGAAAGCCATATTGACCAGCACAATGATCATGCAGAACAGCAGCAGGATCGGAGCGTTCCGGATCAGCACGCCGATGGACGCCGGTACGCCGATTACAAAGAAGAACAGGTAGATCAGCCACGTGCCGAGTTCCTGCGCTCCATGCATCTCATCCGTCTGCTTATGGAAACAGGTGGCAAAGATCACGGAGAAGTTGGTGATCCAGACATACTGACTTCCGAAGAAGGTATTCAGCATCTGGGTAAACCAGTTATCCTTCGGGATCAGTCCGGCAAAGAAGTTGCCGATCAGCCTGGAAAGGAACACGATAACCGCAGCATAGGCCAGGTCGAAAGCGATATCCTTCAGGGACACATTTTTCTGGGTCCAGTACTGCTTGGCCAGCGTTTCAGTATCGCCTTTTCCCTTGGAGGCCACCTCATCAATATGGGGATGGTTGTAACGGCTCCTGAAGAAAGCGCTTCCGGCGATCCCCAGCAGCACCAGGAAATACAGCGCCATGTTCAGGTTGTCCGCCACCGTCGTAGCCGAGATCAGGCTGCTGTCCACATGGAAAGCGTCCGCGATGGCTGTGAAGTTCACCCCGCCGCCGATATAGGAACCGGTCATCATCGCAGCCGCACCGGGAAGGCCCTGTACAGCGCCGCCCAGCAGCAGCGTTGCGAGCACTGTCCCGACTACGGTACCGGCTGCGCCGATCAGGAAGATCAGCAGGAATCGTCCGGTCTCTTTCCAGATCTTCCGGATGTTTGTATGCAGAAGCAGCAGCGGAATCGCCAGCGGAACAGCATAGCCCCAGACGATATCGTCAAACACAGGCGCGCTGTCCGGGATCACATGCGTGTTCACCAATACCAGCGCAATCACCAGTGTGATGATCGCCCCGGATATCTTCGAAGCCCATTTATATTTCTGCTCCAGCCAGATGGCGACTGCCGTTGCTGCGAAAAGCACAGCGAGAAGCGCCCAGTGGTTGTCAGCGGCTATCAGGGTTTGGACTGTCTGTTCCACAATGAATTCCTCTGTTCTGTGTCATGCAGGATATCATCGAAAATGCTTTATGCGGCAGGCTGCTGTTCTTCCTCTGTCATGATATAGCGATAAATATATTGTTCGGCCAGTTCGTCCAGTCTGCCGGTTTTCTTTTCGTCATCCAGGAATTGATTTACATACTCCAGCAGGTCTTCGGCTCCTTTCGGCATCAGTATTCCCAGCTGTCCGTTTGTGAAAGGCTCATAGATCAGCGGCGCGGCAAGACGGCTGTCCTGCCCCACATAGTATTCGGCTTCCATGATCTCCGTGATCATGACGTCCGCTTCCCCGGATGCGACCAGCCCGGGGATCTCCTGATTGATATCGTGAATAATCAGTGTGGCATCCGGAAGGTTCTCCCGCGCAAATTTCTCGTTCAGTCCTCCCGGATTCTCCATGACACGAACCTCCGGCCGGTTGATAGCTTCCAGGGAAGTATACCTGTCCGCGTCTTCCGCACGGCAAAGGACAGTCTTGCCGTTCTGCAGGTATCCGTCGGACATCAGGGCCTGCTCTTTCCGCGCGTCAGTGACGGTGATGCCGCAGATTGCCAGGTCAAATTGACCCGTCTGTGTATCTTCCATCAGGGTTGGCCAGGATGTCGGGACATATTCGATCTCAACCCCCAGGGACTATGCCAGGTCCTCCGCCAGTTCTGTGTCAAAGCCCCAGTACGTGCCGGTTTCCGGCTCAAGGAATGACATGGGCTTGTAGTCCCCCGCTGTTCCGACCCTGAGCACGCCCGTCTCACAGATCCGGTCCAAAGTCGGCGTGTCTGAAACCGTATGAATGGCAGGCAGTTCATGAATATCATAGGTTTCATAATAGATCTCGAAGGCTGTTTCAACGTCACCGGAAAGCTCGATCAAAGCTCCTGCCTGGAACATCGTGGAAAGGGTGCCGGAAGGTGCATGCCAGGCCGCGTTGGAAACCACTGTCATGGTTTCTTTCCCTGCTTCTTCCGCCTGTAAGGTTGCCTCCGCGCCAAAGAGCAGGGTGCCGGTTGCAATATGATAATCACTGGAAATGATCGCCAGCTGTTTTACCTGCGGATACTGTTCCGTCAGGATCCGGTACGTATAGATCGCGTTCTGGGCGGTTGTCAGGGACTGGTCTTCCACAATCACCCGCTGCGGATCCACGCCGTTTTCAATCAGCCATTTCGCCATTTCCCCGGCTTCCGTCGCATCCGGATTCTCTGCCGCGGTTCCGCCGCCGGTGCAGACAACCAGGGAATTGGGATACTTTTCGGCGCTGGCTTTTGCAACGGTCAGCCGTTCAATCAGTTCATCCTTCATACTGCCGTCCGGATTCAGCTGAAAGCCGAGCACGATCATGCATAATTCATCGGTTTCCGGCAGCCCGTCCGGAAGGATGTTTTCATTGATTTCAGGATCTTCATTCACTGTTTTCCAGAGCTGCATGATCCTTCCCCACTTTGCTCCTGAAACAGGATCCGCAGCACAGAGTTCATCCAGCAGTTCTGCGGTCTTTTCTTCCGCTTCGCTGCCATATGTGCCGTAATAAACCGCCAGTTCTTCTATCATATCCTGGGCAGTCCGAGCCATTTCATGTCCCTCTTCTGCCACTGAAGTGGTAATCATCAGGATGATACTGATAATCATTGAAGCAAGCCGTTTCATCGTGCCCTCCCTGTTTATCGCCTTTAATCCGTCGGTCAGAAACTGCCGCCCAGGTTCTCAAAGGTGTCAATGACCACCACGCATTCAGGAAGCACCTGCTGCATGATCATCCGCATGATATTTTCAGGCACCGCCACGCAGCCGCCCGTATATGGCTTGGCAGGCCCAAAGCAATGCAGGAAGATGGCGGATCCGCGTCCGGGTGTCCCTTCCTCGTTGAAGCTGATATTGAGGCAGTACTGATACTGGTATTCGTAATCGACAATATGCTCACTGTCATCCATCACCAGATCCGGTACGTCCCGGATATCCACCATTTTGTTGTAATGCCTATCCGGATCACCCGACCAGTAGATATTGTCATCCACCTGGATATAGGGCAGTGCGCATCCGGGGTCAGCCGCAATCCCAAATGCTTTGTTGAAGTGATAAACACCGATGGGCGTTTGTCCGCAACCCTCCGCCCGATCCGCGTCAAAGCACATTCCGTTCCGGCCTACAAAGCCCGGTGTGGAGAGGATCTGCTTCCAGACGCCGTTTTCATCCTTCTGGTGCATGGTGATATAGGCTGTGGTTTTATCCATGCCCATGGCCGCCACAACAAACAGCTGGTCTGCATCCTGTGCAGCGGGCAGGTTAACCACCCACTCCGGCGAATCCGCCATATGCTGGATATTCACATGCAGGCCTTCCACCTGCTCAGACAGAGTGTCACCCGAATAAGTGATTACTTCTTCCGCGCCGGCCAGATTCATGCCAATGATCATCAGAAAAACCATCAGCAGCGTCATACCCTTTTTCATGGGCCTGTATTTCCAAATAGACATTCTGATCTGATCCTCCATTCCTTCTTTGGCGTTTGCATTATGTGTACCGTCCCGCATTATATTCACGTGCTGACAGCGGGCCGGCAAACTTTATCAAGCTGCGTCATCCAGTGCTTCTTCCAGGCGGAAACCCCGTGGCTCCGTATCTACGGAGATACGGCCGTCGTTTTCACTTGCCTCCTCGCGCAGCAGTTCAATGACCGTAAGATTGTCGATAGGCGCTTCCGACTCAGGTATAACCGGTGTCTTATCAAGGAAAACACTGCCGTCCAATGTGGCATTGTAGTTTGATGTACAGACGCGATAAAGCGTCTTCGTATCATTGAGATCCACTTCAGTACCATCGTTGAGTGTAATACTGATGATCTCGATTTCCGGATACTCTTCAGTACCATGATTGATATACTCATAGGTTAATCCGCTCACCTGATCGCCATAATCCGGGTTGATAAAACCCTTGAGCAGTTGCTGTGCGATTTCCGGCCCGGTAAGTTCGTAGATCAGCCAGGTATTGTTGAAAGGCACAAGAGAATACACATCGCCGACCGTCAGATTATGACGGTTTTGTCCTTCGGGAATCGTAATGCTTGCACGAATGCCTTTATAATTGAAGAAAGCTGCCACAGCGCCTTCGGATTCCGTTTTCCTCAGCATCAGGCCGGTAATCCAGTTTCCGCCGCTCGTTTCCCTTTCTCCTACAAAGCCTTTCTTTTCAATAGGCGTATCTATATATCCCAATACCTCGCTCATTTCATCGCTGATCTCCGCCCAGGCTGTGTAGGAGATTGCAAGAACCGTATCATCCAGCAGTTCTGCGTTCTCCGGAATATCGAAAAGAGCCTCTTTGTTCTGAGTGATTTCAGAATATACAGGTTCCTCGATGCGAACCGTACCATCCTGTCCGATTGCAACGGTTGCAGTAGCATAACCCTGGGCATTTGCGTCTGCCTGGATGTATGGCACGCCGCTGTCCGCAAATCCATAGATACCCCGATGCTTATGCCCGCCGGCCACCAGATCCACATCCTCAGGGCTCAGCGCTTCTGCCACAGGGATAGGATTGCAATGGCTCAGGACAATGGTGATATCCGGTTTCTCAGCCTCGTTGATCTCTTTTACCCGTCTCGCAAATGAATCCAGATCGCTTTCAATCCTGTAAGGAGCAATCTTGTCTGCCATAACAGACATGGCATAATCGGCAATATACCCGATGACAGCAATGCGCAAACCCGCTTTTTCAACGATCACATAGTCCCGTGTGAAATCGACGCGTTCATCCCTACCTGCGTAGTACAGGTTGGAGGCCAGGACCGGAATATCCGGATCGCCGCTGTAAACGCCAAGCTGATAAGCAGGCAGGGTTCCGTCCGGATCAGCGCAATACTGCGTTACGTTCCAGTCAAATTCATGATTGCCAAGCGCCACGGCGTCGTAGTCCATTGCGTCAAACGCGGCGCGCATGGCTGCGCCGTTCGTCAGGTTTGACGCCGGCATGCCCTGGTAAATATCGCCTCCATCCAGAAGAAGAACATCATCATATTCTCCGGATGCCCTGGCATTGTTCACGATTTGGGCTATATAGGCCAGGCGGTACTGGAAGGTGTTCTCGTCTCCGCTCGAAGTATCCAGCAGATAGCCGTGGATGTCACTGGTTTCAAACACACAAATGCGAGTTTCTGTCGGACGGCTGGCAGATTCGTCCCTTGCATCATCGGTTGCCTCCGTTCCGGACTCATCATTCAGCTCACTCATGGCAGCAAAAGCATCTGCAAACATCCTGATTTCTTCCGCCTGTTCCGGCATTGCTTCAATCAGTGCCTGGACTGCTTCCTCCGGATTTTCACTTGTCACTGCATTGGTGATCATATCCATAAATGATGTGTATTCACCCCATGGATCCTTTTTCTCGTCATAAATGCCATCCGCATGAAAGCACAGCTGCGCTGCGTCATGGGACAGGCCGGCAAAGCTTGCGCTTTTCACCGTCAGGTCACCGATATAGCCGTTGTCATTGTGCTCCATGTATTCAGTATAGGTTTCGTTCAGCAGCAGATCATATTCAAACAGGCCGCAGCTTACGGTATAGATGGCTGCGTCATCTTCACCCATGTTGGAGTAGCCGGATTCATAGCCCGCTTCTTCCACTTCCAACAGTGTTTTCCCCGCCAGTGTATCCAGTTCTTCCTGGGACTTTGGCTGTGCGGTGATTTCCTCCTCATAGGAAACAGGCAGGGTTTCGATATATGCGTTATATGCCTCAAATGCGGCCTCCAGCGTGTCGACGTCCACATATTCCATTGTGGCAGTATTCAGTTCTTTGGCTTTCTCATCCAGCTCAGCCACCAGGCGGATATAGGTATCATCCGGCTTCACGATCACAACGCAATACTCTTCGTCACTACCCCTGATACCGGTGTATTCCTCTGACGCCAGCGCCTCTCCGATGGTTGCCCATTCGCCCTTATATGTTTCCGCTGATCCAGGCGTGGAGTCGATTCCTTCTTCAGCGAAAACAGTACTGGTCAGAATAACCAGTGCCAGCATAACCAACAGCACTTTTTTCATTGTCGCCTGTCCTCCTCTGCTGTTTTACCAGTCATCAATCTCCTTTTGGGGTTTTACTGCTCCGTATATTTGGATAAAACAACGACAAATGTTTGCGTTTTCACAGATCAATAATGAATCTGAAAAAGATTATGAATTTTGACAGTTTTTCTTTTGAATATTATACCATTTGTATCAATCACTGTCCACATTTCACGTGATGCGTCAGATGGATCATCCTCTGCCTCCCTTTGATTTGTGTGGTTCTCTTACCTCTTCTGTATAGCTCCGTTTTTCGTACTATCGGTATTGTTAATTCATATACTATTAATACCATTGGTGTCTTCAATTAAAGTCTGCTCTCTTATATAATTGAAGCGTTTTCTATCGTGCATCGGCACATTACAGTGAGACGAAAATGGAAAGGAAAAAAGGATGCTGATTGAGACAGAAAGGCTGATCATCCGTCCGTTCTGGGAGGAAGACGCAGACGCTCTGTACAGGATCAAAACCGATCCCCAGGTAATGGAATTCTGCCCGGATTTTCTGGACGTAGGTGCGGAATGTGCGGATATGCCGAGATACATCCGCGCCTTTCAAAAGATTGAGGCTACCGGCGATACTGATACATGGCGCTGTTATGCCATTGAAAGCAGGGAAACCGGCGACGTTATGGGTGCCCTTACTTTCTGTAAGCAGAATATGCTCCATGAATACGATCTGGGCTGGATGATGATCGGCACGTATACCGGGAAAGGATATGCGTCTGAAGCAGCGGAGGCATTCGCTGAAGAATTCTGCCGGACACACGGGGTTGATTATCTGACTGTGGTTATGGATGTGGACAATCCGGCTTCCCGCAGAACTGCTGAAAAAAGCGGCTTCCGGCTCTTTGAAAAACGGACCGTCTACGATTATCACCTCAACCGGTACGCCGACGATTATTACTATTTCCGCAGATACTGGTCAGGCTGTACCCTGAGGAACCGGTATTACGGTGATTCTCCGTATTATGGACGTTCGACGTCAGGCAGTCGGAACTGACCTGGCTTTAAGGAGAAATCGAAGTGGATCAAAAGCTTTTTCACGGCGTTGATATAGGCAGCATATTGGGAATCCGAAAAATAAAAAGGTATGGTGCCAGCATTGCGGTCGCAAACGGCGATTCCATTGAAACCTTCTGTCTGGGCACCGGCCGCTTTGGAAAGAATTTTCCCGTAAATTCTGACATGCTGTTTCAGGCAGGTTCTGTCAGCAAACCCGTGTTTGCCGCAACGCTCCTGCGATATGTTGACAAAGGGATCATCGATCTTGACGCGGATATTTCGGGTGTGATTTCGGACTTCGTTGATTTTCCGCTTACCTTTAGCGCTCTGCTCTCTCATACGGCCGGCTTCAACGTTCACGGTTTTCCCGGATATCGTGCCAGGCACAGACTTCTCTCCTTGGAAGATGTGTTGAACGGCAGCGGAAACACGCCCAAGGTCTGCAGAACAATGCCCTATGGAGAACAGTACTCTTATTCCGGCGGCGGGATTACCCTTGCGGAACTTGCTTTTACGAGAATCACAGGGACGACGCTTCAGGATGCTTTTGCGCAGGAAGTCGCCGCGCCGCTGGGTTTGACGCGAAGCGGCTATTTCCAGCCGCTTGACGAAGGCATGATTGAAAACGCTGCATTCGGCGGTCAGTTGGGAATATGGGAAGACCACTCACATGGCTATCACTATTATCCGGAACATGCCGCAGCAGGCTTGTGGGCCACGCCGAACGAGTTGGTTAAAATCGGCATTGCCCTCTCCAGAAGTTTCAGGGAAGGAACTTTCCTCTCCAAAGAAACCGCAGTCCGCATGATGACCCCGGTCATGAATAATTATGGACTATGCGTGGAATGCAACACAGACTCTGCTCATCACATGGGAGTGAATGCCGGTTTTATTACGTTCCTGAAATTCTCTCTTACAGAAGATTACTGCGTGGCTGTTATGACCAACAAATTCGGGATAACGGGTACGAAAATGATTGGAAAAGTATCCGAGGCAGGAGAACAGCTTTTTATACACGCCAAAGGATAAACCCTGCGGGGATGCACTGTTTCGTAATGCATTTGGTTTGCGTATGACCTGAAATGAATCAATACAAAATTGAGAGGATAAATAAATCATGCATATTTACATTGGCGCACTGCAGCTTGCAGCAGTGATCATACTCAGCATTCTTCTTTTATGCGGACTTCCCCTTGGAGAACTGACTATGGGCGGGAGATATAAAGTCTGGCCCCGGAAGCTCAGGCCCGTTGCCGCAAGTCAGCTCGCGGTGCAGATATTTGCGCTTTATATCCTGCTCGCTGCGTCGGGAACCCTGCCCTGCTTTATCAGTGAAAATGTGACAAAGATCATTTGCTTTGTTTTCACTGTTTTCTTTCTTGGTAATACGGTGATGAATTTCTTTTCGACCAGCAAAAAGGAAAAGTACATCATGACTCCTATGTCCGCGGTTTCATCAATCTGTTTTCTCCTCGCGGGTCTTGGCGTCTGAAGGTATATTGTAACAATCGGCAATTGGCGTTTGGCGGTGATCTGAGGCATGAAACTGATAGCAAAAGGAAACACTGCGGAAATATACGAATACGGGAATAATCTGGTATGCAAATTGTTTTATTCCCACTATCCGGCGGAATATATTGAACATGAGTTCCGCAATGCGGCGATGGCATGGACATTAGGGATAAGAACGTCCAGGGCTCATAAGCTTGTTATGGAAGGCGATCGGCAAGGGATTGTTTATGACCGGATTCCCGGAGAAATGCTTTCTCAGAAAATGGCCGGGCAAAGCGAACCTGTATGTAATATGTGGATGGATAGATTTGTCGGATTTCATAAACAGTTATTGCAACACCGTGCAGATGAATCCATCTCTTATAAAGACTTCCTGAAAGTGTTTGCGACAGATGCGGAAACCATTGCTGAAATCAATGCTTTGGATGATGGTAATGCCTTTATTCATGGAGATTATCATCTTAACAATGTGATGGTCGATGAGCATGAAAATGTAGTGCTTATTGACATGATGAATGTATGCAGGGGCCCGGCATTGTATGACGTTGCAAGAACATACTTTTTATTGCATGATAATAGCAAAATCCAAAGTCAGTATCTGGCAAAAATGGGGTACTCTGTAAAAGGTATCAGGCCGTATCTGGATGTGATTCAATTGATCCGGAATAATGAAATGAAGAGATAATTGGGTTCAGGAGGAAGGCTCATGGATAAAACCAATTGTGTGAGCAGGCAGCAATTGAAGGATGCGCTGATCAATCTGGGAGTGAACGCCGGCATGGTGCTGGAAGTTCACAGTTCACTCAGCAGCTTCGGCCATCTGGAAGGCGGAGCAATGACCCTGATCGATACGCTGAAAGAGATCGTAACGCCCGAAGGAAGTATCTTTATGCCGGCGCTCCGGCTGAGTCCGGAATATGAGTTGACAGAAGAAGACCGTAAAATGGGCATGACAGTCAAAATCAAACTGCTTGATCCGGATGCTCCCAGAACAGCAATGGGTATCATAGCAGACACATTTCGCCAGCTGCCTGACACATATGCAGGCAGGGATACGATCAGTACTGCCGGTTGGGGAAAACATGGTGAGGAAGCAGTTCGGAGCGGTCTGAACTACCCCATCCATAATTGCGGAAAAGCGCTGCTCTTTGGTGTGGACATCTATAAGCTCACGGCCATGCACTACATGGAGGACGACACTCCCAAAGAGATTAACGATATGTTTGCTCCTACTGAAGAAATCCTGTCCCAATATCCGTCGGACAAATGGATGACGGAAGCCGGGCATCCGCCGGTGAAAGCCTGGTATACAATACAGCAAATGGCTTATGATCGGGGGCTCATTAAAGAGACTTATATCGGCCCATGCAAAGTCATGTTCTTTGATATCCTGGATGTTGTTTCAATTTACAGGGATGAACTGCTTCGTGATCCATTTGGTTTATGGGGCCTGAAATGAATCAATACAGGCTGCTTCCCTTCCCTTTTCAGATCTTGCACCCGGCAGAAATGCCGGTTTTTTTCATTTTCCGGCTGGCTTTTCACCCGCAACTCATACCAGCGGTAGAGTAACTAGTCATAAAATTATAATGCCCGTATCTTTAAAGCGCCGCGGTATCACTGTATAATATTTAGATAATACTTGAAGGGAGCCGGAAGATGGAAACCAGAATTGCGGAAAACATCCGGGCATATCGGAAGCAGCGCGGGCTGACCCAGGAGCAGCTGGCAGAGATGCTGGGAGTGTCAGCGGGGGCGGTATATAAATGGGAATCGAAATCGTCCCTGCCGGAACTGAAGCTCATCATGGAAATGGCGGATTTCTTTGACGTTTCCGTGGATATGCTGCTTGGATATCAGATGAAGGACAACCGGCTTAGTGCCACCGTGCACCGACTGCGGGAGGCAAGCAACAACCGGGATTATGAAATGCTTTCAGAGGCGGAAAAGGCGGCCCGGAAATACCCGCATTCCTTTGAGGTTGTCTTTACAGCCGCGCACGTTTACTACACCTTCGGTGCCGAGACAAAAAAGGAGCCCTGGCTTCGGCGGGCTATTGAACTGCTGCAGAAATCGAAGCTGCTGGTGTCTCAGTGCACGGATCCCAGGGTGAACGAATCCACGATCGGCGGCATGATGGCTGAGATGCATGAGATGCTGGGCGAGACGGACAAAGCGCTGGAACTGCTGAAGGCCAACAACGCCGGTGCCATCTTTAATGATTTGATCGGAATCGAGTTGCTTTCCCATGGAGGAGATCGGGAGGAAGCAAATGATTATCTGGAAGATGGGTTTCTGCGGACAATCAGCTCGCTTATCCAGGTCGTGGTCGGCTATGCAATGCTCTTTAACGCGAAGTGTGACAATGAATCTGGCATGGAAATGATGCACTGGATCATCCCTGCTTTGGAAGGTCTGAAAAAAACAAAGGAACCTGGATTCCTTGATAAGATGATCGTTGTTTTCTATTCCTTTCTGGCAATCTTTCAGTATAACTCCGGGAAGCGGAAGGAAGCGGTGGAGTCCATCAAAAAAGCAACGTCCCTTGCCCGTGCCTTTGACGCCGCGCCGAACTATGCAGCGAACATGGTTAAATACGTGCGCGATTCGGAAAGGACCAATGCCCATGATTTTTTCGGGGTAACAGCCATGGACGCCGTGAAAAAGATCCTGCAGAACGCCGATCCGGAATTACGGGATCTCTTGTAACAATAGGTTTAGTATGTGAGGAAGTGACATGATGATCATCAGCAAGACAAAGTATGAAGCTTCGGAAACCGAGATCAAAAAACTGTTTTCTTTTCATAACCTGGGAAATGTGCTTGATATAGCCGTCCTGGGAAATGGAGAATTCAATGCAGCATACAAGGTGACCTGCGATAACGGTCTTACTTGCGTGTTAAAGATCGCTCCCCCTGCGGGCGCAAAAGTTCTCAGTTATGAAAAAAACATGATGGAGTCAGAAGTCTTCTGGTATTCTCAGATGCACGAGAAGACAGACATTCTCTGCCCTGAAATCTATGCGTCTGATTTTTCAAAAAGAATCATAAAAAGCAACTGTTTTATCATGGAGATGATGCCTGGAAAGCCGTCGTGGGAGATGGGCTTCTCCGATCAGGAATATGAAGCGGTTCAAAAGCAGAAAATCAGCATGCTTACTAAAATACACAGGATTGAAAATGACGGATACGGCTATATCCAGACAGGACTTATGCCTTCATGGTATGAAGCCCTGAAAAACATGGCACTCATGCTGGTCGCTGACTGCAAAAGTCTTGGTCATGACACACCCACCGGAGAGCAGTTTATAAGATTCATCGATAAACATGAAAAGCTGCTCCGCGCAGCACCTTGCAGGATGGTAAACTTTGATCTGTGGGACAGCAATATTCTCTGCAATGAGGAAACAGGTAAAATATGCTGGATCGATCCGGAGCGTGGATTCTGGGGTGATCCGGTTGCTGATTTTGTAGCACTTGGTCCCGGGCCCAAAGCGCCCCTTTCGGCCAAGCAGAAAGAACTGGATATTTATAACGAGATGGCTCAGGATAAAATCCTTCTGACGGAGGAAACAGAAATCAGGTACGCTCTTGCGGTTTGCTATCTTGCGCTGATTGAAGAAGTGGAAAAATACGTCCGGTACGAACCGGATAATCCCACTTACATCAGAAACGCAATTGATTCAAAAGAAATGTTTGAGATGGCATTTAAGCTTCTTTGACGGATCTTGTATCAGGAAATAACGAATAAAAGACAGTCTGTGGAAGGAGACTCAGATGAGAATTGATCATGCAGCAATATTTGTTGCCGACCTGGAAAAGGCCCGGGATTTCTTTCTGAAGTATTTCAGCGGAACTTCCAATAACGGATACCATAATGAAAAAACCGGATTCCGCTCATATTTTATCTCTTTCGATGATGGTTCCAGGCTTGAAATCATGAATAAGCCCGGCATGGCGGATCCCAAAAAGGAACCGGACCGGTCGGGATATTCCCATATTGCTTTTTCTGTGGGAAGTAAAGAAAAGGTTAATGAACTGACTGCTCAGATGAAAGCCGATGGCTATGAGGTTGTCAGTGGGCCCAGGACAACAGGCGATGGCTATTATGAGTCCTGTATTGTGGCTGTCGAGGACAATCTGATTGAACTGACTGTTTAAGTTTGGGAATTGATTAGCTGTAAGCAAATCAGGACTGGTTCCCCAATTGTGGAAGTCAGAATGATAAAACAATAACACTTATGCAGAACTTATTGTGACAGGACAAACCTTTAAAGTGAATCGATTGTTGATAAATCGAGTATTTATGAAAGGAATCGAAGCAATGGGTATGGTTTTCAGCGTGCAGGACAGACAGAACGCCTTTGATTATATCCTTTCAGTTGCCAGTCAGTGCGACAAAATAGTCTCGTTGGTCCAGGTAGGATCCGGTGCAAACGGGTTTCATGACGAACGTTCGGACCTGGATTTTGTGATTGCGCTGGATTCTGGCGAATCCATGTCTGAAGTCATGGAATATATGCGCCGTGAGATCTCCACGAAATATGAACTGGCATTTTTCAAGCAGGATGAATCCAGGCATCTCCAGAATTACCTCTTATCCGATCTTCTGGAAATTGACATCGGATACGGCACGTATGAACACGCAGCGGCATGGAAACCGGCCTTCAAGGTCCTGTTTGACCATTCCGGCACTGTGGAGGAAAAAATGGTGCAGTCGCTGGAGTGGATGGATGACAGGATTTACGGTGATAAGCAGAAGAAGGATATGGAACAAGCACGTAATGTCGTCTGGTTTTTCCTGATGCATGCCGCTGTTGCGATTCGCCGCGGGAACTGTTTCCGGGCTATTGGGGAAATGGATGCAGCCAGGGCGCTGTATATTGATCTGCTGGGCGACCGTTACAGGTTGGAGAGCGGACGGAACCGCGAAATCGACAGATTGCCGGAAACTGAAAAAGCAGCGATCCGGAGTACTTATGTCACCAGGGAAAGCCCGTCGGAATTATGGAAAAGGCTTATCAACCTGACGGCATTGGTATATAAAGAACTCGAAGGATATGAAGTCCCTGTCACGCAGGAGATGCTGTATGAATATTATAAAGATCTTCAATAAATGCTGCGAAATGATGGTTGCGGCAGCACATCGACTTTGATTTTTCTGACAAAGGAGGCAACTGCAGATGAATCTGAACAAAACAGTACCGAAGATCGGGGCGGCCATTGTTGCCGTTACCGTTTTCCTTTTTGCTGTGTGCCTGATCATAAACTTTACCTTTGGCTCATACCTTGTCTGCATGTTTTTGCCGATAGGCTATATCATGATGGCTGCAGGTTTTCATCATGAAAGCACCGATGACCGGAAAGCCGTCTCCATGATCGGTATGGTGTTTTCTGCCGTCTATGCCGTGCTGATCTTCCTGGTATATTTTGCCCAGACGACCAGCGTGCATCTTGGCGGGTTAAGCGAGGACGCGCTGCGCATCCTGGACTTCAGGCGGGGCGGTCTGCTTTTCAATTATGATCTTCTGGGGTATGGCATGATGGCCCTCTCCACTTTCTTTATCGGATTGTCATTCCAGGCAGGCAGCAAGGAAGAAAAATGGCTCAAATACCTGATGATGATCCATGGGATCTTCTTTATCGGCTGCTTTCTCATGCCGATGACAGGTGTGATCACCGGCATGGCAAACGGAGAAACCAGCAATGGCGGAGTGATTGCCCTGGTATGCTGGTGCGCTTATTTTCTCCCCATCGGGGTTCTGGCATACAGGCACTTCGGCAAATAATTACGGAAATTCTGACTGGAGGCAGGGATCACTTCCCTGTCTCTTTTTATAACGCCAGGTGCATGAAGCCCTAGGGCATCTGCAATTGATTGAAATGAAAAAAAGCCGGGAAACATCCCGGTCTTTTTCTGATGAATGATGATAAATACCGTCAGGCATTCTGATCGTTGCGGCTTGTCCGGAAGAAGGCACCGACAGCCAGGATTAGTCCCAATACGCAGACAGTGGCGATATGGCCGGGCCTGTTGAAGATCTGCGTAAAAGCAGCAAAGCTGAAGCGGGCAGCAAGCAGATCGAGCAGACCAATCAGAGCAGCGATACCGAAGAAATTTATAACAGCAATTTCAAGATTCTTTTTCATATTTATTTCCTCCTCATCTATGCGAATCTCTATTGAAAAGCGGCGATATTGGGGGTGTTGACCGCAGGGCCGGCGGATCACGCTTCCCTATCGCGCTCTTCGATAGCATTATAACGAAGAGTGATATATCTGTAAAATATTGTTTTTGGTTCTTATCCATAGTATATTTATATGGATGAATTCAGGAGGTACAATAAAATGGAGATCCGGCAGCTGCGTATGTTCCGGGAAGTGGTTGATGCGGGAAGTATCAGCGAAGCGGCAAGGCGAATGAATCTGTCCCAGCCGCCTTTGAGTTACCATATGAAAATGCTGGAACAGGAGCTCGGTGTAACACTTTTTCTTCGGGGAAAGAAGAATATCGAACTGACGTCCGCCGGACAGCTGTTATATGAGCGGGCCCAAACCTTACTGTCACTGGAACGGGCTGTCTCCAGGGAAGTTTCAAAAGAAGGGACGAAAAAAACGCTGCGCATCGGCGTGACGCCTTCGACATCCATTCTCCTGAATCCCGTTCTGACAAGGCTTCATCAGGCGGATGAAAACCTGGTTTTTGAAATATCGGACGCCACTTCATTCAGGCTGCGGGAAAGACTGGAGAAAGGAATGCTGGACTGTGCGATTCTGCGAAGTCCGCTCCGGCTGGACGGATTGGTAGTTCACCCGCTCCGTAAGGAATCCTTTATTGCGGTCGGCAACATCGACAGTTTTTGTATTAAGAAGAGGATCACACTCAGGGAATTAGCGGATTATCCCCTGATCATCTACCGGCGGTATGAAGCCTTTCTTCACAACACTTTCAACAATCAGGGCATATTGCCTTCCATCCAGGCCGTTTGTGACGATGCCAGAACAGCGTTGTCTATGGCGCAGTCCGGAATCGGTCTTGCGCTTCTTCCCCATTCCATGGTCCAGGTTATCCGGGATATATGGTACCGGACAGTTGCTGAAAGCACTCTGGAAACAGAGATCCTGTTTGTTTGCCGCAAGCAGTCACAATCCAATCCTTTGATAGGTCAGCTGCTTAATCTGCTGGTGGAAACCATACAGGATTCATAACTCCGCCCGCATAGTCTCCCCGCTTCTGTTTGACTGGAAGCATATGCTTTGTTATGATTGCTTCATACGTGTAAAGGCAAACTCACTATCGTTTTATCAGTTGAAGCAAATCAGGATTTGTCGAAAGGAATAATATGCAGAGTCGAATCATATCGGATATTTCCAACTACATATTTGTTGATGATGAATTACAAAAAGTTGACGCCATCTTTCTTCCCGGAGGCTCACACCCTGAGCAGCCGGAATATGCTGCGTTGCTTTATCGGGAAGGCTATGCTAAATGGATAATCCCTTCCGGTGGAGTCAGTGTTAAACGGGACAAATGGCCCGGCGTTCGTTCAAAAGCAGAGATCTACGACGGCGACTATCATTCTGATTGCGAGTTCTTCACAGATGTTTTACTCGAAAATGGAGTGCCGGCTTCTGCTGTCATCGGTGAGAACAAATCCGGACACACACGCGATAATGCCTTCCTCTCCCGGGTAGTCATTGATGAGAAAGGCCTGGAAGTCAAAACCGCCATGATTGTTTGCAAGGCATTTCACGCACGACGTTGCTTAATGCTCTATCAAATGGCTTTCCCTGACGTATCCTTTATCGTGCGGCCGGTTCACTGCTATAATATTACTAAGGACAATTGGTATACCACCGAGGAAGGAATAGATCGTGTTCTTGGAGAACTTACCCGCTGTGGAAATCAGTTCGTTGTGGATATAAAGAATTATCTGAAATGACAAATCCCATTTGCCGGAGAAGCGGTCATGTTCACACAGCTGCAGGCAGAAAAAACAAGATCGGTGGAGGAGTACATGGACGGCGTCAAATGGCTGTTTTTTGATATTGGCTCCACTTTGGTAGACGAAACCAAAGTATATGATGACATCTTTCAAAAAATAGCTGTAGCAGGTGGTGTGTCTGTAGAAGAAGTCAAAACACGGGCGATCGGGTTTTACAAGCAGAACAAAAGAGGCCACAGGGAGGTGATCCGTCTTCTCGGCGTAGATTATCCCGAATGGTCTCCCCTGTATGAGGAATTGTATCCTGACACCATGGAGTGCCTCCGTATTCTAAAGAAAAAGTATAAGCTAGGAATCATCGCAAATCAGATCCCCGGAGCGGAAAAAAGGCTGGAAGAAATGGGGATTCGCCGGTATTTTGATGTGATTGTCTCATCGGCTGAGGAAGGTGTCGCAAAACCGGATCCCCGGATCTTCAACATCGCCTTGATCAGGGCCGGCTGCACGCCGGAACAGGCCGTCATGATCGGAGACCGTATTGACAATGATATTGTCCCGGCAAAGCAGATGGGAATGAAAACGGTCTGGATCAGGCAAGGAGTCGGAAGGTACTGGAATATTCAGGGAGATAGTGAGACCCCCGGATATGAAGTGAACAGCTTGTCAGAGTTGCTGTCCATATTCTGAAGAGTTTTGGGCAAATGCCTGCTTGTCTGGACATCTATTGGAGGGAAATCTCGGAAGATTATTGATCATGTTAACTCTATTGGAGAATCAATAATGAAAAGCATCCTTAGTCTGATCACAGGCAGAAAGAATGATACAGAAGTTATGACATACACAAAAAAGATTGTTTGTAACAGCTGCAAATCAGAGTATGTAATCCCGATCAGCGCCAATTTCATGTACTTTTGTCCCAAATGCAGGGACTTCATCGGATTTGAGTGTGAATATGGTTTTGCGGCCATTACCCCATGTGAGATTTATCTGGGGGAAAAACAGATCGGACGGCTTCTTGGTGGAGGCGGTTATCCTTATCGTCTCGAAAGCCACTCATTCCATATAAAAACAACGCTTACCAAAGGATACGAGAAATGCGCTGTGTATGAGGAAGCAAAAGAGATCATCAAAGAGAAACTACAGAAATAATAGTGATATTTCTATGATTATCCCAGCCTTATCATTGCGCTGTAGTCTTTGATAGTCCTGACCATGAAGAACGATTTACCTGGAATACTGGATCTCTATCAGTTTGAGTATCTGCCGTATAACAGAATCATTATGAAACGGAGAGGTATCAGATGAATAAGGACTGGGCTGAAAAGAACAAAAGAATGCAGTCTTTGATCGGAAAAGAAGCAAGTTTCCGGGAAGGACTGGACGTCCTGTTTGAATTAAGAGATGAACTGTTCGGGCAGATCTCATCCATTGTGAAGACATTTCCGGCGGAAGCGTTTTACCAGATGCCGTTTGCCGGGGCTGAAGGATATCACAGCAAGACTCTGGCTTATTCCATGTGGCACATCTTCCGGATCGAGGATATTGTCGCCCATACATTGATCGCTCAGGATGACCAGGTCCTGTTTACAGACGGCTGGCTGAAAAAAACAAAGAGTCCGCTCATTACTACCGGCAATGAACTGAAAGGCGCGGAAATTGCGCACTTTTCAGAGCAGCTTGATGTGAAAGCGGTATTTGAATACTGCAGGGCTGTTATGGAATCGACAAATGGATTGCTGGGAAAACTGGAATACAAGGATCTGAAGCGGAAGTTCTCCGATGCGGATCGGGAAAGGCTGATCGGCAGCCGTTGTGTCAGCAATGACGAGGATGCCTTCTGGCTGATCGATTACTGGTGCGGCAAAGATATTCGCGGGTTGATTCAGATGCCCTTCAGCCGACACTGGATCATGCATATTGAGGCAATGTGCCGCATCAAAAACAAGCTGTGCCAGAAGGCCAGAAAGGGTGTGGATCCCATTGCGTACTGCGGCCTGTCCTGCAATCACTGTTTTCTGAAGGACTGGTGCGGAGGATGCAGGACGGCATATAATACCTGCTCCTACGCGACCTGTTCTCCTGACGGCGTATGCCCAAACACTGCCTGCTGCAGGGAGAAAGGCCTGGACGGATGCTGGGGATGTGAGGAACTGTCCGGCTGCCGGAAGGGATTCTATGCGGAGAAAGATATAAACGCCATAAAAGCCATGGCTTTGTTTATCCGGAAGCATGGCAAAACAGAACTGGCTGCGGTTCTTGACAGGCTGCACCAGCAAAACGATTTCCAAAAGATTCAGGAGGTCCTTGGAGAAAACCTGGAACAGGGTTTGGAAATACTGGAACAAAACAGGAAATGACGCAGGACACAGGGAACGGTTCTCTGTCTCCTTTTGATGAGATTTCTGAGGAACCATTTTGACTTTATTGATTATGGAGAGACTATATGGGAAAAGTATATTTGATATGCGGAAAAATATGCAGTGGTAAATCATACTATGCAAAATCACTTAAAGAGAAATACAATGCGGTCATTCTATCTACAGATGAGGTTACTTATGATTTGATTAATAATGAGCAAGGAGAATTTTATAAAAGAGGGGACCGTTCGCCAAGGAAAAATGGTTTCTGTTTATTGCGATTATAATATTTATGGCTTGCTCAGAGAGGATTATGCGGGCTTGCAAGGTATAAACGGTTAAATAATTCAATTTTGACGTGAGGAAAGAAACGGATATGGAATGGGAAAATCTGGAAAGCCAATATTTAGTTGATAATGAATTCTTAAAAGTCAGACAAGATAAAGTAAAGCTTCCTACCGGAGATATTATCGATGATTTTTTTGTAATAGAAAGAAAAAATGTATCGTTGATAGTGGCAATAGATGAGGAAAAAAGAATAATTATCAAAGATGAGTATAGATATCCAATAGACAAGCACCTTATTGAATTACCTGGTGGTACGTTTGATTTAGGAGAGAAAGATCCATTAGCAGTAGCTAAGAGAGAATTACTGGAAGAAACAGGATATTCTGCAGATGAATGGGAATTGTTGTTTACCAACTATGATTACCCTACTAAAGATGTTAATCAGGTAAATATCTATTTGGCAAAAAATATAAAGCGAGTATCTGAGCAGCAGTTAGATCTGGGTGAGGATATAAAATTCAGCTTTGTTCCTCTAGAGAAGGCAGTTTCTATGTGTATGGATAATACCATCTGTGTAAATGGAACAGTTGCAGCAATCTTAAAAACTGCGAGGATTTATGGTGTATAACATGACAATATTTTGTGATACAAGTTGCCACCAGTTGTGTACAGTAGTCCTGAGCTTTCTACCGTACACAACAGGTAAACAGCAAAATGATATAGTAATATATTTGCTCAGCGTGTGAATAATTATCTGAAAAAGAAAGCTGTGGAAATTTGTAAAGCAGGTGCTAATGTAATATTGGATTGGGGATTCTGGACAAAAGAAAACAGGGCTGATATTTCAGCATACTTAAAATCATATGATATAAGCTATGAATGGCATTATATTGATATCGATGATGATACCTGGAATCGAAATATAGAAGAGCGCAATAAAAGAATCGAAGAAGGAAATGGCGGTTCAGACTTTTATATGGATGAAGGTTTGCTGAATAAGCTGCTTTCAATGTTTGAAACACCTGATAAAGCCGAGATAGATGTATGGTATGAATTGAATCGCTGAATTCCTGTTTTATGGATTAAAATAGCCAAATCGATATTTGGGGAGTAAAACGCATAATGAATCCATATATAAAGAACCTGGAAAAAATCGAATTTGTTGTGACAATGGCGTGCACAGGAAAATGCAGGCACTGCTCGGAAGGCAATCATGACGGCTTTACGGAACATATCGACAAAACGGTCGCTGCAGAAGCCGTACGAAAGATCTGTTCGTCTTACGAGATTTCGACGGTGATGACGTTTGGCGGAGAACCGTTGCTTTATCCCGATACAGTCTGCGCAATCCACAAAACCGCAGCAAGTCTGGGAGTCGCTAAAAGGCAGGTTATCACAAACGGTTTTTTCTCAAAGAATAAAGACAAGATCAAAACTGTTGCGTTGAGTTTAGCTGACAGCGGAGTCAATGCTCTGCTGTTGTCCGTTGACGCGTTTCATCAGGAAACCATTCCTCTCGATACGGTTATGTTTTTTGCCGAATGCGCCGTTGATTCCGGTATTCCGATCAAGCTCCAGCCCGCGTGGTTGGTAAGCCCCGGAGATCAAAATCCCTACAATGAAAAAACAAAAGAAATCATCCAGGCATTCAACCCTCTGCATATCCCGCTGAATCAGGGGAATGTGATCTTTCCGTCAGGGAACGCGCTCAAATATCTTCGGGAATACTTTGATGATAACGCCGCGCCTGTTTCTCCCTATGAGGAAGATCCGAAGAATATCAAAACAATATCCTTCGACGCAAACGGTGATGTCCTGAACGGAAACGTTTATGAAACAGATATTCTTGAAATCATCAGAACATACCGTCCATAAACCATTGCCAGGAACCCTGCAAATTCCTGCTTGCACGAATATATGTTGGAGAGATAACTTAAAAGATTACTGCAAAAGAACCGTTTTCCTATTGAACGGTTCAAACAGAAGATATGATGAACGTAGAATTTATCCCGGCAAAAGCCAGTGATGCGGCAGCCATCAGTACGCTTCGGCAGAGGATTTGGGATACGACGTATCGGGGCATTTATCCGGATGCGGTCATTGATGATTTCGACTATGACTGGCATCAACAGCGCGATCTGAAAAAGATTTCAAATCCATCCTTCACGGTATATCTGATTAAATACGGTGACGCTGATATCGGATATTTCATTTTTCAGCATGCTGGCTCCGGGATATGGCTGCGTTCCCTGTATGTGCTGCGAGAGTATCAACACAAAGGGATTGGAAAACAGGCCTTCGCCATTTTGAAGGATTACTGTCAGGAAAAAGGGATCAACCGTTTTGCCTGCGACTGTAGTCCTCACAATGAGAATGCCATGCAGTTCTATCAGCGAATGGGCGGCGTGGTAACAAAAACCGACACCGGGCACGAAAACAAGCAGGAAGACGGTGTCATATTTGAGTTTAATTTATAGGAGACAGG